>NZ_SMKD01000004.1 GCF_004348595.1 Micromonospora sp. KC723 | reverse complement strand
GATTATGATGTGTATAAGAGAAAGGTGGGTCGCGATGTGCCGGATGTAGTCGGCGGGCAGGGGCCAGAAGCCGTCCGGGCCGGTGGGGTCAGCGCCGTCTGGGCCGGCGATGAAACCGTCGAGGGTGGTGGCGATGTAGTACACCAGATTGCGCAATAGGAGGTTCTCTTCCGTGATGTTCGTGGCCGGGGTGCCGGCCCGGGGGAGCGCGGGGAGGATGTCAGGCGGTGTGCGGGGTGACCCACTCGACGAACTGGACGATGACTTTGTTGGGGTCGGTGACCTGGAACAGGCGCTCGCCCCAGGGCTCCTGGCGCAGCGGCATGGTGATCTCGACGCCGGCGTCGCGCAGCCGCTCCTCCTGTTCTTGAAGGCCGCTGGCGAGGGTGAAGGCCAGGATCAGGCCGCTGGCGTGCTGGTCGCGTTGCTCGGGCGGCAGTACCTGGATGCCTCGGGCTAGCAGCACGATACCGACCGCGTCGGGGCGGGTCAGCGACGCAAAACCGTCGGCGGCGTGCTGGAGGGTGTAGCCCAGGTGGGCGGTGAAGAACTCCTGGGAGGCGGTGACGTCGTCAACGGTCAGCGACACGGTGGAGGCGGTGAACTGCACGAGTCTCCTTGATGTGGTTGAGCGGGTCAGTAGCGTAGCGTCATTGGGCTCGTGGTAAACTTGCTACGGACGTAATTATAACTCGGGTTCTACAGGGTGTCAACATAAAGATGCGACGAGGGTAAGATTTTCTCCATGGCCATCCCCGCACCCGCCGCGACCGCAGGGCTACGCGAGACCAAGAAGCAGGAGACTCGGCAACTGATCTCCGACCACGCGACCCGGCTGTTCATCGCCCAGGGCTTCGAGCAGACGACCATCGCCGAGATCGCCGCAGCCGCCCGCGTGGCCAAGAAGACGGTCACCAACTACTTCCCACGCAAGGAAGACCTGGCCCTGGACCACCAGGAGCAGTTTGCCGCCTCCCTGGCCGCCGCCGTCACCGCCCGGCGCCAAGGAGAGTCTGCGCTGGCCGCACTGCGCCGCGCGTTCGCCGATGCCGTGGCCGCTCAGGACCCCGTCGCCGGGTTCTCCGGCCAGCAATTCGCTCGAATGATCGCCGACAGTCCGACCCTGAGCACCTGCCTACGCGGTCTGCACGACCAGCGCGAACAGCAACTGGCCCGAGCCCTGGCCGAGGCGACCGGTGCCCACCCCGACGACATCACCGTCCAGACCGCAGCCGGCCTGCTGAGCACCATCCACCGCGTGCTGTTTCACCGCATACAAACCCTCACCCTCGCCGGACGCCCCAACGACCAGATCGCCCACACCATCGCAGCCGAAGCCACCGAAGCCTTCGACCTGCTGGAACCCGCCCTGTCCGGCTACGGCACCGCCTGACAGGCACATCCGCCCGCCCGGCTCGGGGACCTTTGGCCGCCCGCTGGAGCTGCACAGGCACCTGGATCAACTGCTTCGTGTCGCTCCGGGGGTGGAAGCTGCCGCCGGGCCAACACCGCCCGCGTCGGACGCTTCCTCCCCGGCATCGGCCGCGACACCCAAGCGGCGGCGAGTCGCGGGAGCTGGCGCGGTCCAGTCCTCGACTGATGCGGGCCAGCGCAAGCCGGTCGGCAGCGTGGTCGCGGCCGGCGTCGGCAACCCAGTGCCGATGTCCGCTACCGACTGCTCCGCCGTTCGTTCGGGCGTCGATGTCCCGCACCGCCCAGCGGGGGATCGGTGCTGCTGCTTGTCCCGGAGCCAGCCGTCGATCCACTGCTTGGAGAGTTCGTGAGTATCCGGGACGTCACTCGAGTTCGGCGCGCAGTTTCCCCGCGTCGGGGTGCCCCAGCCCGTCGAAGATGCGCAGCGCCTCCTGCCGGGACCGCCGCGCCGAGGCCGGCTCGCCCGCCAGGTCGTACGCGGCGGCGAGCTTGGTCAGGGTCTGCCCTTCGTTGTTGAGGTCGCCGGCCTCCCGGAACAGCTCCAGCGCCCGCCGGTAACCGGCCACCGCCTCCCACGGCTCGCCCCGCTGGTGGTGGATGTAACCGAGGCTGTCCCAGGTGACCGCCTCACCGAACCGGTCACCTGTTTCCCGCAGCAGGGCCAACGCCGCCCGGCAGTCGTCGAACGCCTGGTCCAGCTCACCCAACTGCGCGTGCTGCCAGCCCACCGTGTTACGGGCATTGGCGGTCATCACCGGGTCGCCGAGCCGCTCGTACCGCAGCATCGCCTCCCGCGCGTGGTGCAGTGCCTCGCGGAAACGGCCGTCACGCTCCGCCACCCAGGACAGGTTGCCGTGCACCTGCGCCGCCCCGGCGTCGTCACCGCACCGACCGTACAGTGCCAGCGCCTGGCGCAGGTGGCTGTCCGCCTCGCGCAGCCGGCGCAGCCGGCTGTAGGCGCGGCCCAGGTTGCGGTGGGCGTGCGCCCGGGGCAGCGGCCCCGCGTCGTGTCCCGCCGCGTCGAGCGCTGCGTGATGCACTGCGACGTAGTCGTCCCAGTGTCCCTGCCGGTCGAAGTAGGTCACCAGGGCCCAGGCCAGTTGCCAGCGGTGAACGTCGAAGCCGGCCGGCGCCGTCAGGACGAGGGCCACGAGCACGGGGTGCTCCACGATGAACCACCGCATCGCCGCCTGGGCATCGGCCGGCGTCTCGGGGCGCACCCCGGCCTGGGGCGGCGCCAGCGCGATCGCGTCCCGTTGGGGGTTCAGCAGCCGATCCGCAGCCAGCGCCGTGTGCAGGTAGTGGTCCAGCACGCGGTGCGTCGCCATCCGCCGCCGCCCCTCGTGGTCGAGGGTGCGGACCAGTTCGGCAGCGTACCCGCGCAGGAGGTCGTGCATGCCGTACCGGCCCGGAGACGGCTCGTCCAGCAGGTGGGCGCGGGTGAGGGCGACCAGCGCCCGGCGGGCCACCTCTTCGTCAACGCCGGTCAGGCTCGCTACGGCGGCCACCGAGACGCTCGGCCCGGGGTGCAGGCCGAGCAGCCGGAACACCCATGCCGTGGTGGCGTCCAGCGTCCGGTAGGACACCGCGAGCACGGTGCGCAGGTCGTTGCGCGGACCGCCCCCGTCGAACCGGTCGAGGCGGTGGTGCGCGCGCAGCTCGGCGGCGAGAGCCGACAGCGGGAACGAGGGACGGCCGGCGGCCCGCGCCGCGACGACGGCCAGGGCCAGCGGCAACCGGGCGGCGGCGTCGATGATCTCCCGCACCGCCTGCGGTTCCCGGCGCACCCGGTCCGCGCCGAGCCGCCGGGCCAGCATCTGGCACGCCTCTGCCGGCGAGAACAGGTCGAGCGGCACCGGCACCGCCCCCTCCACGGCCACCAGCCCGGCGAGGTCGGTCCGGCTGGTGACGAGCGTGAAACAGGACGCCGTGCCGGGCAGCAGTGGGCGCACCTGGTCGGAGTCGCGGGCGTTGTCCAGTACCACCAGCATCCGCCGGTCGGCCAACAGGCTGCGGTAGAGGCCCACCTGCGCGTCCAGGCTGGTCGGGATCCGCCCTGCCGGCACCTGCAGTGCGTCGAGCAAGCCGCGGACCGCCTCGGCCACGGTCATGGCCGGGCCGGCGGGATCGAACCCCCGCAGGTCCACGTAGAGCTGCCCGTCGGGGAACCGGGCGTGCGCCCGGTGCGCCCATAGCACCGCCAACGCGGTCTTGCCCACCCCGGCGGTGCCGGTGACCACGGCGATCCGGGCCCCGGACCTGTCGCAGGCCGCGTCCAGGTCGGCGAGCTGTCCGGCACGGCCGACGAAACCCGGCAGCTCGGCGGGGAGCTGCCGGGGCACGGTGACCGGCAGCTGCCCGCCGGCCGCCGAATCGTCCCCGCGCAACAGCAACTGCTGTGCTCGTCGCAGTACCACACCCGGGTCGACACCGAGCTCGTCGGCGAGTCGGGCCCGGACAGCCGCGTAGACGTCGAGCGCCTCCGCGGTCCGGCCGCAATCGTGCAGGGCGAGCATCAGCTGGGCGTGTAGCCGTTCCCGGAACGGGTCGGCTTGCACCGCCTGCCGTAGCGGGCCGACCATCTCGGCGTGCCGCCCAGCGGCAAGCTCGGCGTCAAACCACTCCTCAATCGCGGCGAGGCGGCGTTCCCGTAGCTCGGGACCTCGGGCGGCGCGCATCGACTCGGTAGTGCCGCCCATCTCCGGCCCGGGCCACCGGGCCAGGGCCCGGCGCAGCAGGTCGGCCCGCGCGGCCGGGTTGCTGGTCTCGCGCTGGGCGCGGGCCACCGCCTCGTCGAAGTCGTGCAGGTCGAGCTCGCCGGGCCGCACACTGATCAAGTAGCCGGGTGGGCGACGAACAATGGTCGCCGCGCCGAGCCGCCGGCGCAGGCCTGACACGTACGCCTGCACCTGGCCGCGAACCGTCGCCGGCCAGGTCTCCCCCCAGGTGAGGGCGACGAGCTGTTCCTCCGAAACCACCCGGTTGGCGTCCAGCAGGAGCGCGGCCAGGATAGTGCGGGGTTTGGGCCCACCCAATGGCACCGGCACCCCATCGTCGTGGACCGTCACCGGCCCCAACAGGTGGTAACGCCGGCCCCCGTTCCGGTCGTTCATCGCCCCACTATGGATTATCGTCGCTCGATCAGCTGGCCCCGTTCCCAAGCTGTGAGCCGCGTCATCACGCCGGTAATCCGCATGCCTTCCACCGGTCACCCGAGCACCGCCGGCCGTTCATCGATACGGGTTTCCCGGCCTGCCGGTCGAAGGGTTTTCGAAGCGACTGTCCCTACCGTGACGCCTGCCCTGATCCACGGGGATGTCCGCATCGCCGACGATCCCGCCGCCCCTCGTGTTGCGGACCGCCCGGGCAACGCGCAGGTGAGCGACGCGGGGGTGGAAACCGTCCGCCCCCGCCCGACCGGCGCGCGGGCGTCACCGGGACGGGGCCCACACCGACGGCGAGAGACGCCTCGGATCACCCAGGAGGTCGTGGTGGCTAGACAGGGAAGAAGATGGGGCCGGGCCCTCAGGGCCGGGCATCCCGGCGGTGGCAGCCGTCGGATCGCGGCGGCGTTGAGCGTCGTGCTGGCGGCCGGCCTGGGCATGGCGGTGCAGGCCCGACCGGCGCAGGCGGCACCGCTGCTGGGACCGACGGCACCTGCGAGCGAGCCCGACGGGCCGCTGCGACGGCCGGACGAGCCGGCGGCGCTGGCCACCGCGCGGCTGAGCGGCAAGCGGGTCCTGATCAGCGGCCGGACCACCGAAACCACCCAGTTCTGGGCGCTGCCCAGCGGCGCGGTCGAGGCGGAGATCAGCGCCGGGCCGGTGCGCGTGAAGGGCGACGACGGCGGCTGGGTCGACGTGGACACCACCCTGCGGCGTAACCCGGACGGCTCGGTGACGCCGACGGCACACCCGTACGCGCTGAAGCTGTCCGGGCCGGCCGCCGCCGGCGAGCACAAGTTGATCCAGCTCGGCACCGGCGGGCAACAGTCCAGCCTCGGCTGGTCCGGCCGGCTGCCCGAGCCGACCCTCGACGGCGCCACCGCCACCTACCCGGAGGTCCGCCCCGGGGTGGACCTGGTGGTGACGGCGACCCGCACCGGTTACGAGCAGACGCTCGTGGTCAAGAATCGGCAGGCTGCCGCCCAGGTCCGGCAGATCCGCCTGCCCTGGCGCACCCCGGGGGCGGCGACCGCGGCCGCGACGAGGGCCCGCCAGCTGCCAGCGCTGATGTGGGACTCCCGGATCGACCGGGCCTCCGGGGAGCGCACGCACCGGGCGGCAGTGGGCGTACGACACGAGGGCGCCGGCGCGAAGTCCACGCTGGTGCTGACCCCCGACGCCAAGTTCCTCACCGACCCGGCCACCACCTACCCGGTAATCATCGACCCGTCGCAGAGCCTCGGCCCGAACTTCGACGCGTTCGTGCAGAACACCTACACCACCGACCAGTCGACAGCGACGGAGTTGAAGCTGGGCACCCACGACGGTGGCTCCACCAAGGCCAGGTCGTTCCTGAGTTTCCACAGCCTGTCCTGGCTGTGGGACAAGCGGGTGACGGCGGCGACCCTCAGCCTGTGGAACCATCACTCCTACTCCTGCTCAGCCCGGTCATGGGAGGCCTGGCAGGTCAACCCGGTCAACAACACCGCCCGGTGGACCGCTCAACCGGCCTGGCTGGCGAAGGCGGGCACCTCCACCGAGACCAAGGGCTTCAGCACCTCCTGCGGTGCCGGCCGGGTCAGCGTGCCGGTGACCCTCGCCTTCCAGAAGACCGCCGAGGAGCGCTGGCAGACCTCGAACATCGGCCTGCGCGCCACCAGCGAGACCGACAGCTACGGCTGGAAACGGTTCCACTCCGCCGAGGGGGCGAACCCGCCCAAGGTCACGCTGACCTACGAGTCGAAGACCACGGTCACCACCCAGGCCACCGCGCCGTCCACCATCTGCGCCACCGGCGCTGACCGGCCGTACATCGCCAGTCTGACCCCGCAGCTACGGGCCCAGGTCACCGACGCCGACGGGTCCTCCGTGCACGCCACCTTCGAGTGGCACGCGGTCGGCGGCGCGCTGATCGGGTCGGCGACCGAAGGGCCGGGCGCGTCCGGTTCCTGGTTGTCGACAACAGTCCCAGCCGGGGCGTTCGTCGAGGGCGGCAGCTACGCGTGGCGGGTGCGCGGCAGCGACGGCGCCGAGGCCGGCGTCTGGTCGCCGTGGTGCGAGTTCACCGTCGACACCATCGCCCCGTCGGCGTCACCCACCGTCTCCTCGACCGCCTACCCCGCCGGGCAGTGGGCCGGGGCCGCCGGCACCGCCGGCAGCTTCACCCTCGGTGCGGCCGGGGTGGCCGATGTCGCCGCCTACGAGTACGGGCTGGACACCAACCCGCCGACCCAGGTCGTCAACGCCGCCGCGCCGGGCGCGAACGTGATCCTGTCGCTGACCCCGGCCGCCGACGGCCCGCACACCCTTTACGTGCGCACCCGCGACCGGGCCGGCAACCGGTCGCCGCTGCGCGCCTACGCCTTCTCGGTGGGCGGCGGCGCGGTGACCAGCCCGCAGACCGGCGACATCACCGCGGCGAAGACCGCGATCACCGGGGTCGGCCGGTCCACAGCCACCGGGGTGACCTACCAGTGGCGGCGCGCCGACATCGACGCGTGGGTCGAGATCCCCGCCGCGCACGTCACGGTCGCCGCCGGCGGCGGGAAGGTGACCTGGCCGCTGCCGACCAGCGGCGGCGGCGAGTTCCCGAAGCTGAACTGGGACGTGGCCGCCACCCTAGCCGGTGCGGACGCGCAGGCGGTCCCCCGGGACGGTCCCCTGCAACTGCGCGGCACCTTCGTCGGCGGCACCGCCGGCGCGTCCGGCGCGATCCGGATCACCTTCGACCGGGACCAGGCAACCGCCGCCACTGAGGAGATCGGGCCGGGCACCGTCAACCTGATCACCGGTGACCTCTCCGTCACCGACACCGACGTGTCGGTGGACGCCTACGGCAGCGACCTGACCGTCGGCCGCACCTACCACAGCCGGCGCTCCGCCCAGACGGACGCCACGGCGATGTTCGGGCCCGGCTGGGTGTCCGGAGCCACCGTGGAAGAGGCCGACGCGGCCTGGACCGGGCTGACCGTGTACGGATCGCTGGTACAGGTCGGCACCACCGACGGGGACACCGTCGGCTTCTCCCGGCGCACCGCCACCGTCTTCGACCCCGAGGTCGGGATGGCGTCACTGAAGCTGACCCACACCGCGACCACCGACACGTACACCCTCACCGACACCGACGGCACCGCCGTGACGTTCAACCGGGTCACCGGCGCTGCCGCCGGCCGGTACGTGCCCACCGCCACCCGCACCCCGGGCAGCGACCAGACCACCACCTGGAGCTGGGAGCGGGTGACCGTCGCGGGGCAGGAGGTGCTGCGCCCGACCCGGATGCTCGCGCCGGTGCCCGACGGGGTCAACTGCGCGACGCTGAACCGTGGCTGCCGGGCGTTGACCTTCCGGTACGCCACCGCCACCACCGCCACCGGCGGCGCGGAGGGCACCTGGGGCGACTACCTCGGCCGGGTCAAGGAGATCGCGTTCACCGCCTGGGACCCGGACCAGGCCAGCCCCGCCATGCGGACCGTCGTGCTGGCCCGTTACGCCTACGACGACGCCGGCCGGTTGCGGGCGCGGTGGGACCCCCGGCGGGACCGGGCCGACGGCGGCGTCGTCCGGCACCAGTGGGAGACCTACGCGTACCAGGCCGACGGGGTGCTGTCCACGGTCACCCCGCCCGGTCAGGAGCCGTGGCGATTCCGCTACACCACCATCCCCGGTGACCCGGGCGCCGGCCGGCTACACCAGGTGAGCCGGTCCGCGCTCGCCGCCGGCACCGCCACCGACACGGTTGTCTACCGGGTGCCGGTCTCCGGCGGCGGCGCCCCGTACGACCTGTCACCGGCCCAGACCGCCCGCTGGGGGCAGTCCGAGGCGCCGACCGACGCCACGGCGGTCTTCCCCGCCGACCAGGTGCCCTCGGGCAACCCGGCGACCGGCGTCCTGCCGTCGAGCTGGGAACGCGCGTCGGTGACCTACCTGGACGCCAACGCCCGCGAGGTGAACACCGCCGTCCCCGGCGGGCACGTCACGGCCACCTGGCGGGACGCGCACGGCAACGTGATCCGTTCGCTGACCGCCGCCAACCGGGCCCGGGCGTTGAACGAGGCGCCCGGCGACACCCCGGAGCGGGAGAGCAGCCTCGCCCTGGACCACTCCACCGAACAGGTCTGGTCCGACGACGGGCAGCGGCTGCTGTCCACCCTCGCCCCGCGCCGTGAAGTGGTGCTCCCCAGCGGCGCCACCGTCCTCGGCAGAACCCTCACCCGCAACACCTACGACCAGGGCGCGCCGTCGACCGGCGGCCCGTACCACCTGGTCACCACGCGGGAGGACCTCGTCCGGCACTGGGGGCCGACCGGTGTCGAGGTGGACGCGGACAAGCGCACCACCAGCACCGCCTACGACTGGTCGTTGCGCCAGCCGACGGCGACCACCGCCGACCCGGGCGGACTGGCCCACACTGTGCGCAGCAGCTACGACCCGGGCACCGCGGTGGAGACCTCGACCACCACAGCGGCCGGTGGCAGCTCGGCGGACACCCCCGCCACCCGCCGGACGGTTGTCTACCGGGCCACCGCCGGCTCCGGGCACCCCGAGTGCGACCTGCGGCCGGAGTGGGCGAACCTGCCCTGCCGGGTACAGCCGGGCGGGCAGCCGGCCGACGGGCCGGAAGTGCCGGCGACGGTTACCACCTACGACATGTTCCACCAGCCCCGGGTAATCACCGAACGCACCAGTGCCGGAGTGCTGCGGACCACCAACACCAGGTACGACGGGGCGGGCCGCGAGTACGAGACGACGGTGACCGGGCCAGCCGGCTCCGGCACTGCCGTGCCGGCCGAACGCAAGGTGTACGACCCGGTCACCGGGCTGCTCGTGCGGACCCAGTCGGTCAGCGGCGGCACGGTGATCGCCGAGATCGTGCGCGGCTACGACACGTTGGGCCGGCTGACGTCGTACACCGACGCCGACGGCAACGTCTCGACCACCACGTACGACCTGCGGAGCCGAGTGGCGACCAGCACCGACGGGCGGGGCACGAGGGTGCATACCTACGACGGAGGCGCCGAACGGCGCGGGCTGCTCACCTCCGTGCACGACAGCCAGGCCGGCCTGTTCACCGGCGGCTACGACCCGGACGGCACCCTGGTCTCGGAAAGCTGGCCCAACGGGGTCGTGGTGAACCGGCAGGTCGACCCGAGCGGTGAGCCGATCGCGGTGGCGTACACCCGACCGGGTTGCGCGGCCACCGACTGCACCCTGTTCCGCGAGTCGGTGAACCACTCTGCTCACGGCCAGGCTCGGGAGATCGTGAGCACGCTGTCGCGCCGGGCGTACCGCTACGACCAGGTCGGCCGGCTCACCCAGGTCCAGGTCACCGCCGGAGAGGCCTGCATCACCCGGGCGTACGCCTTCGACGCGGCCAGCAACCGCCGGTCGGTCACCGAGTACGGCCCGGCCGGCGACGGAGGCTGCCAGGCCACGAGCCCGGCGGCGACCCGGACGTGGAGCTACGACACCGCCGACCGGGCCACCACCGCCGGGTACGCCTACGACACGCTGGGCCGTACGACAAGCGTGCCCGCTGTCGACACCGCGAACCCGGCCGGCGGGGAGACCACCGTCGGCTACCACGTCACCGACCTGGTGGACACGATCACCCAGGGCGGGCGGAGCACCGACTACCGGCTTGACGTCGACGGCGAACGGATTCGTTCGTGGACCGACACGGTGGGTGCCGCGACGGTCACGGCCGTACACCACTACGACGGCGACGAGGACGCTCCGGCCTGGACGCAGGAAGACGCCACCGACCACACCCGTCCGGTCGCCGGGCTGGCGGAGCTGGCCGGGATCTGGAACAGCGCCGCCGGCGTCGTCGGTTGGCAGTTGACCAACCTGCACGGCGACGTGGTCGCCACCATCCACGGCGACGACGCCGGCCTGACCACGGTCGGTGAGACGTCCGAGTACGGCATCCCGGCCGACGAGGTCGGCGAGCGCCGGTACGGCTGGCTCGGCGGCAAGCTCCGCGCCGCGGACGCCCCGTCCGGGCTGGTGCTGATGGGGGTCCGGCTCTACAACACCGCCACCGGACGGTTCCTGCAGGTCGACCCCGTCTACGGGGGCAGCTGCGGCCGCTACGAGTACACCTGCGCAGACCCGGCCAACAAACTGGACCTGGACGGCAAGCGCATCTGTGTGTGGAAGTGGTGCTGGAACCGCAGCGGCGGCCACGGCAAGACCCGATGGTGCGGCACCTGCTGGATCAACCACGGCGCGAAGAAGTTCTACAAGTTCACCAACAAGTGGAAGAAGCGCGGTAAGCGCTACGGCAAGGCCTGCGCCTACGGCGCGTTCGGCGGGGTCGTCGCGGACTCCATCAAGAACCGCAAGGCGTTCCGAGGCAAGTGGCGCTCATGGGGCTACGCCGGCTGCTTCGGCTTCATGTACACCAAGTGGTCACGGGGCCGGTGGTGACGGTCGGATGACACCGCGGGCCGGGCCGGGCCGTTCGTTCGTACCGGCCCGGCCCGGCCCGCGCAGCCGGCGGGCGGATGCCCGCCAGCACACGTCTCCGAGTTCGCCTTCAACGGTGGCGGAACCGGTCAGCGCCGCGCGTGTCCACGCCGTCGCGTTCTTGGTGGTAGCCGACGTGCGGCACGCGTACCAGGTTGTCGAGTGAACCGCCCCGGTTCTTGTAGGGACTCCACAGGATCCGGGGCGGTTCATACTTGCGGTGGAGAGGTTGGCCGCTGGCTGGCGAGTCGGCTTGAGTCTCCGTTGGGGGGAGACGCGAGGGTGGGGCATGGACGGCACCGAAACCGAGGAACCGGCGAAGCCCGCGATGACTCCAACCGGCACGAGTCGGGAGGCGATGGCCCATCCCCGCCTGCGTTCGGCGGCGAAGTAACGACCGAGGAACAGGAATCCGGCGCGGAGTGCGATGAAGCCCACCGCGGCGCTGAGCATGTGGATGGCACCGTGCGTGCTGAGCGAGCTGGCCGGGGCGTCTGGCGTGCCGGGCGGAACCCAGCGCCGGGTCGGCGGCGAACACCGCGGCGAGTACGAACGAGGTCGCAAATACGCCTATCAGCCGTGGCGCCCGGGTGGTCGGCCCCAAGGTGACCACCTCAACGGTGCCTGGGCCCCGCACGTATCGCCTCCGCCATCAGCGCACGACCGAGGCCCTTCCCCCGTGACTGCTCAGATACGACAAGCCACTGGACGTGATAGGTCTGGGCCTTCGTCCCGAACAACAGCCCACCCGCCATCGGGCCGAACCAGCACTCCACCTAGGCCGTCAGGCAAGGAAGCCATGGATGTCGTGCTCTCTCGCAAATCTGACGATCACCCGAGCAGTCTGCCAGGAACGGGGCGAACCCTGCCTGACGCGTCACTATGCTCCGGCAGAACCTACCGCCGGTGTCAGCGGTGACCTGAGGGCGTGACGAGCTACAAGGAGTTGCGGGCATGCGTCGTCCAGTTCGATTCGAGCCAGGCAGCGAGGTGACCGGCTTGCCGGTCACCAAGCTGGGTGGACATCCGGTGTGGCTGCGGACTCCGCAGTGGCCGGTGTCGGGGTCGCTCGGCGAGCCGATGACGTTCATCGGTCAGTTCCGCCTGGACAGTGATGACGAGTGCCGCGTGGCCTACCTGTTCATGACTGACGGCGACGAGTACGTCGATGGCACATGGGAGCCTGAGGGTGGCGAGAACGCCGTGATCATTCAGCCTGACGGGTCGGTGCCAGCCTTCTACGCTGTGAGCGACCTTGACGAGGGTCCGTCCTGGCCACATCAGCGACACGCGGCACCCTCGTATGCTGCGGTCCCTTGTCGGCGCTGGCGGCATACCGCGCCGGTGTGACCGAGATGTGCCGCTTGAAGTGACGCGTGAGGTGGGCTTGGTCGTGAAAGCCAACGTCGGTCGCGACCTGCGCCGCCGGCATACCTTGCAGCAGCAGGTTCCGCGCCGCCTCGATGCGCTTTGCGACGACATACGCGTGGGGGGAAATGCTGTACCGTTTGGTGAAGCTTCGTACGAGATGGGGCACGCTGCGGCCCAGCAACCGCGCGGCCTGGTCAAGCGTGACGTTCTCGGTGATGTGGCCGTCGAGATACTGCCGGAGCTGGTCAGCGATGGCGGGTTCCGGCTCATGGACGGTCAGCGGGCGTCGTCGAAGCCGTTGTCGGAACCGCTCGGCGATCAGCGCAAGGTGTGCTTCGACATCGAGTGCGTCGGGTGCGACGAGGCGGTTGTGCAGCGCGCTAATTGCTGCCCGCAGGCTCGCGTCCTGGAAGGTGGAGGCGTCGACGGCGCGGCCGACGAGGTCCAGCGGGAGAAAGCCGCTGTCCAGGTACAGATTGCGTTTGCGGAATGAGCCGAAGCGTTCCGCTGGGTACCCGTTGTGGATCACGCCGGGGGGCAGGACGCTGACCGTCTCCGCGACGGCGCCGTGGTGACGCGTGTCGAGGTCGTACCGGATAGCGCCATGATCAACGATCAGGACGGTCCATGTTTCGTGACAATGCTTGGGGTACCGGTAGTGCGCGATCTGTGCGTGGAAGACCTCCGCGATTCCGGCGACACCCGGCCGCCAAGCAACGACCCGGCACGACTCGGGCAACGGCTCGCTCACATCAAGAACGTACAAGACTCGCTACCCCGAGCCCGGCACGCTGGACGCATGCGCAAACCCCTGAACCTCACCGAGGCGCTAGCCTCCTTCGACCAGATCTACAGCCCTCGGATCGTCTCGCGGGTCAATGACTACGACGTCCGGGTCGCACACACCCGAGGCGAGCACATCTGGCACGTGCACGACGACACTGACGAGTTCTTCCTCGGCCTCGACGGCCGGTTCGACATCGCGCTGCGTGACGCCGACGGCACTGAACGAACCGTGACCCTCGCGCCGGGTGACGTCTTCGTCGTGCCCAGAGGAACCGAACACAAGCCGTCGTCACCGGGCGGCGCCATCCTGATGTTCGAACCCACCGGCACCGCCACAACCGGCGACCGCCACGACGGCGCTATTCCGGATCACGTCGACAGCACCACAGGCCGCGAGCTGACCTGACTCCACCCCGGCCCACGCGTGGGGACGAAACGTCAGCCCGTCCGGACCGCCCGCACTCGCCCGCGCAGGCTCAGGCGCCGCGGTGGCGAATGTGCCGCGAACCCGGTCAGGGCACCGGGCCGGTGAAGGTGAAGATCTGCTCGGGGTTGTCGGTGCGGCACGGTTGCTGGACGGCGTAGCGGGGCGGCGTCCCGGGGGGTAGGAGGACGGGGGCGAGCACGTCACATCCGTACCCGGTTTGACGGGCAGGGTGATCGTGCTCGTGGTGCCGTCGACGATAGCCGACACCCTGAGAACGGCAGTTCGATCGCCGGGCGGCCGGCCTTGCCTCCGCGGTGGCAGCCGGGGCGAGCGTGCCCTCCTGATCACCGTCGCGAGTGGTCCTGCCTGATGCCCGTCAAACTGGTCCATCGGGCGGTGGTGGCCCGGATCACGATGGGGCGGACACCGATCCCTGCCGGAGGAGCACCATGAACCGCATCCGTATCCTCACCACCCTCGCCGTGCTGGTGTGCCTTGCGGCGGCAGGCGCGCCGACCCTTGCCACGACACCGGCCGCCGCCGTTTCGGTCCCCGCGGCTACCGAGGCCCCGACCTGCGAGGTCGATCTGCTCACCTTCGGGGGCTTTCAGGTGGTCATCTCGGTAGTGAACACCACTACCGCTCCGCTGACGAACTGGACGGTCCAATTCACGCTGCCAACGTCGTCCAGGATCGAGTCCCGGTTCAACGGCACGATCACGCGCAACGGCACGACCGGCACCTTCCACCCGGCCTCCTGGATCGCCACGCTGGCGCCGGGCGCCGAAGCCACCGTGGGCTTCGGTGGAAGCGGGACGGCTCCGACAGCCTTCGCCCTCAACGGCATGCCCTGCACCTCGGTGTAGCGCGACCGCGACAAGGCGCCGCAGGGGTCCACGCTGGTTGGCCGAGCGCCCGATTTGCGTGAACCCCGGCGCGGCTGACCGGAGTTGCTCGGCTGATCCTGCGGGGGATGGCAAGATCTATCCCGATCCCGGGGACCGCCCACGTGCCGGCCTCGTCTGGGTCGCCGCCGGGCGCGGCCTGCCGCTTGCGCCAGACAGCGGTGTCTCAACCATCCGACACTCGCCGTGCCGTATTCGATGTCGATGCCGGCCGGTCGGGTGGGCGCGTGCCGGGACCGGTCGCCGGCACGCGCCGCGGACGGGTCAGGTGCCGCAGTAGAGGAGGCGGTGCGGGTGCCGGCGACCACTTCGCTGACGACGCCGATGGTCGCCCGGCTGGCCAGATACCTGGCGACCTGGGCGGGGTCCAGGTCGAATCCGCTGAGAGGGCGAGCGCGGCGCATCCGGCGACGTGCGCGGCGGCGAGCCGGTCGTTGTCACGTCCGCAGATCAGCACGGCGTTGCCGCGCTGCTACAGCGGCCGCGCCAGTTCCAGGTTCCTACCGGAACTGCCGTCGGTGACAACGGCGGTGTGTCCGCTCAGTGTCGTGGCCGGCCCGGTTCAGGCCTGGACGCGGCCTGAGTCCAGGCCGCGTCCAGGCCTACACGCGGTGGTTGATGTGGACGTCCGGGTGGCGGGATCGGAACAGCTCGACGATCTTGCCGATCATCCACGCCTGCGGGCCCATGGTGCCCAGCGTCGGCGTTCCGCCGGACCAGACTCTCCTTGTCGATGGAGTCACGGGAACCAAGCCGGTGGGGCGTCGCGGGACAGGGCAGATCCGGGCCATCCGACACCGCACAGCCCGCCCAGCAGGCTTTCCGGACCGGCTGGTCGGCTCTGTGGGCCTGGAAGGTCACACCCGTGGTTGCCGCGGCCGCGCATGGCGTCGAACGATAACCGGTGGCTTATGCGGCGGTTCGATCTTGCGCGTTGTTCCCCACGGGCGGACGGGGCGATCGTGGCTTCCATGAGCGACCGCTTGCTCGTCGGGTGGGAACCAGGCGACTTCGGCGCACTTCTCGGGGCTCGACGGCGTCGACGTCCTCGCCGCGTCGACGTTGTCGCCCGGGATGACCCACATGCCGGCCAGGTAGATGCCGCCGGCCTGCTCGGTCAGCGGGATCCTGCCGTCGGGCCGTCGCAGCAGAACGAGGACGCCGACCGGCATGCGGTGCGGTGCGCGGACGGCCGGCGTACGGGCCTGCGCCACCGGCCGCTTCCGGGCCGGACCGGGTGAGGCTGCTCACAGCCGGCCGACGGGACGCGGCGGGGCCGACCCGCGCTCGACCGGAATCGATCGGTAAGCGGGGCGTGTTCCCGCTCACCTTTCTTGTCGGTACGGGAATGACCGAATTGCGTGCCGGCGCCGGGCCTCCCGGAAGGGGCCGGACCTCGGCGTGGTTCTGGTGGCTGAGATATGGTGGACTGTCCCTATGCTGGGCCTCGGGGGGCGAGGGTTCCAGTTGGTTAGCGGACCACACCGCAGTTGCAAACTCGGAAAGACCCTGAAGGGTGAGGGGGAGAGCACGCTGATGACCGGTTTAGCCACACGATCCTGGGATGGTATGACCATTCCAGCGGCCGGGACATATCTTCTCGATCCGGCACACAAGCGGATCGGTTTCCTTGCCCGGCACATGATGGTGAGCCCGGTGCGCGGTGAGTTCGGCGAGGCCACTGCCCGGATTGTCGTGGCGGAGGACCCGTTGGCCTCGTCGGTCACCGCAACGATCCGGACAGCGAGCATCAGCACCGGCAATGCCGACCGGGACGTGCACCTGAGCAGCGTCGACTTCCTCGACGTGGAAAATTATCCCACGCTGGAGTATCGCAGCACGGGAATTAAATGGCAGCCGGTCGATGACCCCATCTTCTATTGGGCGCGGTTGCGCAACAGCGGGCTCAGTCGGAGATCGGTGCCGGGAAACATTCCCGATTCGCGGAATCGTACGAGTGGCAGATTCCTGCTCACCGGCGATTTGACCGTCAAGGAAATCACCCGGCAGGTCGACCTTCAGGTGGAATTCGGTGGCGCTCGCCGGGATCCGTACGGGCAGGACATCTTCGGCTTCAGCGCGACGGCGGAAATCGATCGTGAGGACTACGGCCTGCTCTGGAACGTCGTTCTGGAAAGCGGTGGTGTCCTGGTCGGAAAGAAGGTCCAGATCGAGATCGCCGGCGAGGCTATTCGTCAGCCCTGAGCCGCCGGGCCGCGGCCTACCCGACGATCCGCATCGGCGCCCCACTGTTGGGGCATGCCGTGCACGCCGGCGCCGGCCGGTGGCAGGCGCATGCCGTGGTTGCCGACACTCCGCAGGCGGGCGGAACACCTTTGCGCGTCGGCTTCGAGCGGATGGACGGAACCGACGACTCTGAGCTGGCTGGTTCCGTGACGCCACAGCGTCCGAGACTGCCGATGCCCTGCTGCGCACACGTCCGAGGCACCCGTGAAGTCCTGCACCGGGTGGCGGCCATCACCGACATGGTCGCCACCGCCGGCGCGTCCGACGCCGAGATCGCGCAGCTCTGCCGCACGGGAAGCAACGGCTCCATGCGCACATGGCCGCTGCCGAGGCTCTGGTCGCCAAACCAGGAGCACAGGCCGGCATCACCGCCGAGGCCGACATCCTTCTCGCTCTCCTGAGTCCCGGCCTCTATCTGCTGTTCGTCCGTGAGCGCGGCTGGCCGTCCTAGCGGTGGGAACAATGGGCCAACGACACGCTGCGAGCGCGGCTCTGCATTCCATGAGTGACCAGAGCGACTTCCACCGCGGCCGGCGAGGGGATGAGCCGACAACGCCGACCGAACGTGCGTGTCGCCCGCAGGTACGTACGTTCGCGGCACCCGTGCTTCGGGTGACTCCGTAAGTCCGGGCGATGCAAGGTCCGCTTGGAAAGCGACAGCTCAGACGCCATCACGCGAGCTTTGGTCAATCGAGAAGCAGCGGGCTGCGCCGGCTGCTTCAGCCGGTCACCCCGGTGACCTTTTCAGCGAGCGAAGGGAACCGGGCAGCGCGCCGCGTCGCAGAAGAAGCGACGGACGCGTAGCCTCCGGGATTCCACCCTCCAACCGTGCCGCGGTTTTCTGCCACGGGCCTCGCCGCGGCAGGCGAGGACTACTCGGGGGCCACGACGGGCCGGTTCGCGTACTCCGCAGATGCCGCTGTTGGCGTCGACGGCACCGCAGCGGCCGCTCTGGTCGGGAGGTGGCTCGCGTTCCAGCCCGCCGTGGCGGAGTTCCTTGCTGGGGAAGGGTGTCGCCGAAGCCAACGAGCCGTCAGGCCGAGGATCCGCTGTCGATGACCAGGTCGGTGCCTACTACCGCGCCGGCCGCGGGCGAGGCGAGGTAGAGCACCGCGGCCGCCACTTCTTCGGCCTCCGCGACCCGGCCGAGCGGGTTCTCCGTCTTCACCCGCTCGGCACGGTCGGCCTCGGTCTCACCGGGCCGCAGCGACATGGCCCAGCGGCAGCGCCGGGCTGACCGCGTTGATGCGAATGCCCTGGTGGATGTGGTCGAGAGCGGCGGCACGGGTCAGCGCGGAGACCGCTGCCTTCGAGGTGATGTACGCGGCGACGTTCGGGATCCGCAGGTGTGCGCCCAGGTTGGAGGAGATGTTGACGATGGCGCCACCGCCGTTCTCCTTCATGTGCGCGATCTGGTGCTTCATGGCCAGCCAGACGCCGGTGACATTGGTCCGCAGCACCGCGTCCCAGTCCTCCGCCCTGACCTCGCCGACGGTACGGTCCCGCGGAGTATCCCGGCGTTGTTGACCGCGATGTCCAGTCCGCCGGTGCGGGTGACGCTCTCGCGTACGAGGCTCTGGAGCCGGCCGGAGTCGGTGACATCGGCGGTGACGGAGACGGCCGTGCCACCGGCTGCCTCGATGAGCCCGACTGTCCCGTCCAGGGAAGGCCGCGGTTCGTCCCGCGGCGACCACGGATGCGCCCTCGACGGCGAAGGCGAGCGCGATCGCGCGGCCGAGGCCGGAGCCTGCGCCGGTGACGAGGGCGGTCTTGCCGGTGAAGCGGTTCGTTTCGGTGACTCCTCTGAGTGATGGACTACTTGATGCGGTGGTTCAGGAGGGCCACGACGGCGAGGGCGGCCCCCGTCGCGGCCAGGGACGAGGCGTCGCTGCCGAGCGTGAGAAGGACGGCGAAGAGGACGGTCGGGCCGAGTTCCATCGCAGTGTTCAACACGCCACCCGCGAGCCCGGTCTGCTGTTGAGGCAGACCTTCGGTGGCGAGCACGGCGGCTCCGGCGAAGGAGGCCGCGGTGCCGGCAGGCAGCAGCACGAGGCCCGGCAGCAGTCCATACGCGTACCAGGTGTGCGCTTCGAGCCCGGGGAACGCGAGAAGGACGAGCCCGGCCGCGCCCGTGCCCAGCCCGGCGGCCGTGACGGCTCGAGCCCCGTACCGGCCGATGAGCGGTCCTGCCACCCGGCCCGAGACGATCAGCGCGACGGCGAACGGCACGAAGGCGGCCGAGGTCTGCAACTGTGACCAGTCGCGCGCCTGCTGGAGGTGGAGTGGGAGAACCACGAAGGTCATCGCGGTGCCGCAGGCGCTCAAAATCGGCGGTGGTGCTCTCGCCGCTGCGGTGTGCCTTGATGAGATGGGCCTGCGGCTGGGGGTCAGCATAGGCTGCTTACCCTTCAACCTGCCTATGGAGCGGGCGACGTCCATGCCGTCACGTGTCCGCATCCGCAGCAGGTCCACCTCGAACTCGCAAAGGTGGACAGGATGTTCAAGAACATCTTGCCCCTCGGATCGGCCGGATGCTGTCCGGCCTACAGGAAGCGCTCGGGGTCGAAGCTTTCGAGGTCGATGATGCGAACCCGAGGAAGGACATTGGTGAAGCAGCCCGCGTCCTCCTCGATGTCGAATACCTGCAGGTTCGGCAGTTCGGCGAAGCCGGCGTTGAGGAACTCCTTGAACCCGACGATCGCGACCTGATGATCACCTCGCAGGAGTTCGCCGATCTGCGGCAGGAAGTCGCCGTCGTGGCTGGCGAGCATCACATTGCCCGCGCGCCGGGCGATAGCCTCCAACGTCCGCTGGATGCCGATGTCCACCACCTTCTGATCCGACGAACCAGCGAGCGGGATGGGTCGGTATTCCATGCTCAGGAGGGCCCGGACGAAGGGCATCGGCAGACCGCCACCAGAGGCGTTGAGGAAGAACAGTCCCTTCACCGGCCGCTGCCACGTGTCCCGCGCGAATTCCCGCAGACGCTCCCACCGGGGTCGCTCCGCAGGGGCCGGACGGCGCTCCAGAACACTGTTGCCGAGAGTGGCATCGATGTTCTCTCCGTCCACGATGAGGTACGTGACGGGTTCCGGTGTGCCGGGCATAGGCCTACCTCTCGAGTCGAGCAGCAAGCGCGGACCGGTCGAGCACGAGGGTTTGACGTGCCGGAGGAAGCCGCGACCATGGTCAAGGATATTGCCTGCCAGCCCTGCCGGCAGACAGCATGCGACTCTCATGCCGCAGATGACGCGCACCCGGTCTCTCTCCCGCGTTGGGCTCGCCCGGCGGCACGCGACGCAGTCGCCTGGGCGGCGTAGACGTCCGCGCCTGGCGCACCCCGTAGGTGGCCCGGCCAACCGTCGCAGGTCGGGTGCCAGCCGGACCGCGTTATTGCCACCTCTGTCGGTCGCCACCGCTGGCACCTCGTAGCCGTACGGCATCGCGGCATCCGGTGGCGCACCTGGCGGGCGGGTCATCCGGCGGCCGTCGCCATGTCACCTCGGATTGCGGCGGCGAGTGCCCCCCGCCTGCGCAGCTGCTCGGGTTCGCCGTCGGCGACGACCCGGCCGGCGTCGAGGATGATGACCCGGTCGGCGCGCATGATGGTGGAGAGACGGTGGGCGATCACCAGGGTGGCCCGGTGGTCTCGGGTGGACTCCAGGGCGACTGCCAAGTCGGCCTCGGTGGCGGCGTCGAGGTTGGCGGCGGCCTCGTCGAGGACGAGCACCGGTGCCCGGGTGAGCAGGGCCCGGGCGACGGCGACCCGTGCCCGTTGACCGCCGGACAGTGCTGCTCCCCGCTCGCCGGTCGGCGTTTCGAGACCGGCCGGTAGCGCGTCGAGGAAAGGTGTGAGTTGGGCGGCGTCGGCGGCGGCGCGAACCTCGGCGTCGGTGGCGTCCGGCCGGCCCAGCCGGATGTTGTCGGCGATCGAGCCGGGGAACAGGTGGACGTCCTGCGGCACCACGGTGACCGTGCGCCGCAGATCGGCGTCGTCGAGGTCCCGCAGGTCCACGCCGCCGACGGTGATCCGCCCGGCGCTCGGGTCGTGGTAGCGCAGCAGCAGGTGCGCGCAGGTGGACTTGCCCGCCCCGGAGGCGCCCACCAGGGCGACCGTCTCACCGGGCCGGAGGGTGAACGAAACGCCGCGCAGCACCGGCCGGTCCGGCAGGTACCCGAAGTGCACGTCGTCGAAGATCACCTCGCAGTCAGCGGGTGCGGGTACGGGCCGGACCGGCGCCGGGACCGGGGAGGGCGCCTGGAGCAGGGCGTCGACCCGGTCGGCCGCGGCGCGCAGGGTGCCGGCTTCCTTGAGCAGAAGGGCCACCTGGCTGGCCGGGCCGAGGATCGCGCCGGCGAGGACCAGCGCCACCGGGCCGGCGGCGACGTCGAGCCGCCCGGCGCGGACGCCGTCGAGGACCACCAGCACCGCGCCGACACCGGCGGCGGCGAGCAGCGCGTCGATCAGCGCGCTTTCCAGGCCCGCGCGGGTGGCGTTGCGCCGTTGGGTCCGCCCGAGCTGTCGGGTCCGGGCGGCGAGGTGTGCGCGGCGCCGCTGTAGCGCCCCGAAGACGGTCAGCTCGCGTAGGCCGTGCACGGTGTCGACGATGTCTGCGGTCAGCTCGGCGGTGGCGGCGCGGACCTGGGCGCCATGCCGGTCGGCGTGCCGGCGCAGCAGCCAGGGGGTCACCGTGATCAGAGCCGCGGCGGGCAGCACCACGGCGGGTAGCCAGGGGTCGATCCAGGCCGCCAGGGCTGTGCCGACGCCGAGGACCACGGTGGCGGTGAGCAGTTGCGCGATGGTGTGCGCGAACAGCCATTCCAGCGTCTCGATGTCGGACAGCGCGACAGTGGCCAGGTCGCCGGAGCGACGTCCGCCGAGCCCGCCCGGAGCGATCCGGGTGATCGCGTCGTACACCCGGGTGCGCAGGTCGGCGAGGATACGGTAGGCCAGGTCGTGGGAGACGTACATCTCCCACCAGGTTGCCACGGTGACGATCGCGACCAGCGCGCCGAGGACCGCCGTGACCACACCGACCGGCGTGGGGACGCCCGCCACGGCCCGCCCCACCAGGGTGGCGCCGAGTACCGCCGTGGTCAGCCCGGCGAGCTGCCCGAGGAGATTCGCCGTCAGGGTGCCCCGGAACGCGCGGGGATGCCCGGCGATCGCCGGCAGCAGCCGGCGCAGCGCACCAGGTCGTCTCGTGCCCGTCGGCCGCTGCGGTGCGGTCATCCGGACACCTCCTGAGCGGCGACCAGGTCGGCGTACTCGGGGCACGAGGCCAGCAGGTCCTCGTGGCGGCCAGCGGCGACGATCCGGCCGCGGTCGAGCAGCACGATCCGGTCGGCGTGCCGCACGGCGCTGAGCCGGTGGGCGATCACCAGGCAGGTCCTGCCCCGAGCGGCCGTGGCGAGAGCATCCAGGATCGCGGCCTCCTGCCGGCCGTCCACGCCCGAGGTGGCCTCGTCGAGGATGAGCACCGGCGTGTCGGCGAGCAGGGCCCGGGCGATGGCCAGGCGTTGCCGCTGCCCGCCGGAGAGGGACGTGCCGCGTTCGCCGACCGGGCTGGCGTACCCGAGCGGCAGCGCCTCGATGAACTCGTGCGCGCCGGCGGCCCGCGCGGCGGCCACCAGGTCGGCGTCGGTGGCGTCCGGGCGGGCCAACCGCAGGTTGTCCGCCACGGAGCCGTGGAACAGGTACGTCTCCTGCGCCACCACGGTCACCGTGCGGCGCAGCGTCTGCGGGGTGAGGTCGCGCAGGTCCACCCCGTCCACGGTGATCCGACCGGTAACCGGGTCCAGGTGCCGCAGCAGCAGGTTGGCCAGGGTCGACTTGCCGGCGCCGGAGCGGCCGACCACCGCGATGGTCTCGCCGGGGGCGAGGCGGAGGCTCACCTGCCGCAGCGCCGGCTCGGGCCGGCCGGGGTAGCGGTGGCTGACCGCGTCGAAGACCACGGCCGGACCGTGCTCGAACCGCCGGTCGACGTGTCCGCGGTGCACGACGGTGGGCGGCGTGCGGAGCAGTTCGGTCAGGCCGTCGACCGCGGTGACGCCGAGGTAACCGGCGTGCCAGTGCGCGCCCAGGTCGCGTACGGGCCGGAAGCACTCCACCGAGACGAGCAGCACCAGGAACACGGCGGCCGCGTCGGCCCGCCCGGCGTACGCGCCGACCGCCGCCGCCACGGCCGCGGCGGCGAGACCGGCCTGGATCAGCAGGGCGCTGACCCCGCTCTCGACCAGGGACAGGCGTAGCTGCGCCATCGTGGTGGTGTGCAGGTCGTGCGTACGCGCCTGGATCCCGTCCCGCATCCGGCCGACCGCGCCGAAGGCGCGCAGCGTCGCCGCGCCCTGGAGGGTGTCGAGGAAGTCGGCGGCGAGCGCGGTGAACGCCGCCCACCGGCCGCGTCCGCGGCGTAGCAGGGTGGCGTCCCAGATGCGGGGGACGGTCAGTACCAGCACCACGGCCGTGCCGAGCAGCCCGGCGGCGACCGGCTCCACGGTGGCGAGCCAGGCCACCAGTGCGGTCGGTACGGTGACGGTGACCAGCACCTGGGGTAGATAGCGGCGGTAGTAGGCGTCCAGCCCCTCCACGCCGTCGACGAGGGTGGCCTGGGTGCGGCCGGTGCGGGATCCGGCGAGCCAGGCCGGGCCCAGTTCGGCGAGCCGGGCAACCAGACGGTCACGCAACCGCGCCCGGATCCACGCGCCGGCGGCCGCGCCGGCGACCTCTCGACACCAGAGCAGCGCCGCCCGCACCAGGATCACCCCGAGCGCCCCGGCCAGCAGGCCCGTAGCGGCGGCGAGGTCCCGCCGGGCCACCGCCGACAGCGCGCCGGCGACCAGCAGCGCCTGACCGACGTACGCCGCCGACACGGCCATGCCGAGCGCCGCGCACCCGACGACCGGTCCGGTGACGGCACCGGCCAGCCGGATCAGTTCCCGGTGGACGATCACCCCTCCTCCAGCGGCTCGTCGGCCAACGCGCGCACCGTTCCGGTGTGCGCGTCGGCGAGCACCCGCCCGCGTACGCCGAACACGTCGGCGAGCAGCGCCGGCGTCACCACGTCGCCCGGCGGCCCGTCGGCGGAAACCCGGCCGCCCGCCAGCGCCACCACGCGGTCGGTGAAGCGGGCGGCGTGGTCCAGCTCGTGAAGCACCGTCACCACGGTCAGGCCCCGCTCGGCGTGCAGCCGGCGCACCAGCGACAGCACCTCCAACTGGTGGCGGACGTCGAGAAAGGTGGTCGGCTCGTCGAGCAGCAGCACCGGGGTTCGTTGGGCCAGGGCGAGCGCGAGCCGGACCCGCTGCCGCTCTCCGCCGCTGAGCGTGTCGACCTGCCGGTCGGCCAGCCCGGTGACGCCGGTCGCGGCGAGCGCCGCGGACGCCTCGGCGTCCTCGGGCCGCCACAGCATGCCCAGCGGCCCCCGGTGCGGGTAGCGGCCCTGCGCGACGAGCTGTCGGACGGTCAGCCCGGGCACCGGCGGTAACTGCTGGTGCAGGACCGCCACCTGCCGGGCGACGTCCCGCCGCCGCTGCGCGTACGCCGGGCGGCCGTGCAGCAGCACCCGGCCGCTCTCGGGCCGGTCGGCGCCGGTGAGCAGCCGCAGCAGGGTGGACTTGCCGCAGCCGTTGCGCCCGACGAGCGCGACGGACTCGCCAGCCCGGACGGTCAGCGACACCCCGTCGAGCACCACCCGGTGGCGGTAGCGGTAGCGGGCCTGCTCGACGGTGAAGACCGGTTCGGTCACGACACCTCCACGTGTGGGGAGCGGCGGGCGACGACGACCAGCGCCGCCGCCCCGAGCAGGGCGGTGACCACACCGGCGGGCACCCCGAGCCGCTGCCCGGCCAGCCCGGACTGCACCAGCAGGGTCAGCGTCTGGGCCACCGC
Source organism: Micromonospora sp. KC723 (assembly GCF_004348595.1). Lineage (GTDB taxonomy): Bacteria > Actinomycetota > Actinomycetes > Mycobacteriales > Micromonosporaceae > Micromonospora. The sequence continues at coordinate 73,002 of NZ_SMKD01000004.1, read as the reverse complement.
GTCGGCGCCGACGACCGTGGTGGCGCCGAGCAGGGCGGCGGCCGGCAGCGCGCGGCGCAGGTCGGCCCCGCACAGGGCGCGGGCGACGTGCGGGACGACGAGCCCGACGAAGGCCAGCGCGCCGGCCAGGGCCACCGCGCCGGCGGCCAGCGCCACCGACAGGGCCAGACCCAGGGCACGCACTGGCCGGGGCGAGAGCCCGAGCGCGGCGGCGTGCCCGTCACCGGCCGCGAGCATGCCCAGCACGGCGGAGCAGAGCCAGGCCAGCAGCAGCGCCGTGGCCAGCCAGGGCCAGGCGACGGACACGTGCGCCCAGACCCGCCCGTCCACCGAGCCGACGAGCCAGCGCAGCGCGTTGCCGAACCGGCCCGGCTGGTACGCGAGCAGCAGCGTGGTGAGCCCGGCCAGCGCGGCCGAGCCGAGCAGCCCGTACGTCGCGATCTGGGTCGGGGAGCCATCGCGGGCCAGCAGCCACATCAGCGAGCCGCCGGCGGCTCCGCCGAGCAGCGCCGCCACCAGCGCCCCGGCCGCCGAGTCGGCCGGAACCAGGCCGAGCTGGATACCGCCGAGCACGCCCAGCACCGCGCCGGGATTGACCCCGGACAACTCCGGCGCGGCGAGCGGGTTGCGCAGCACCGCCTGCAGCAACAGCCCGGCCGCGCCGAGCCCGCCGCCCGCGAGCAGGGCGGTGGCCAGTCGGGGCAGCCGCAATTCGACGAGGATCCGCTGCTCCAACGGATCCAGCTGCGGCCAGTCGACGCCCCGCCCGACGGCGAGTTCGGCGGCCACAGCGACGACCAGCGCCGTGGCCGCCCACCACCACCTCACGACGTACTCCGGCGGCGGAGCAGGACCAGTCCGGAGAGGATGCCGATGGCGGCCGTCCACGCACCCAACGGGGTCTCGGCCGGCGCGAACGCGTGTCGGGCGGCCAGGTCGGCGACGGTGGTGAACAGCGCGCCGAACGCCGCGGCCCAGGGCAGCAGGGCCCGGGCGTCGGCGTCCGGGCGTACCCGCCGGGCCACGTGCGGGGCGACGAACCCGATCCAGGCGATCGGACCGCAGGGGCCGACGACGACGGCGACCAGGACGGCGGCGAGCCCGAGCACCGCGACGCGCGCCCGCCCGACGTGCAACCCGAGCGCCGTGGCGGCCTCGTCGCCGAGGCGCAGCACGCCGAGCGCGGGCAGGACCGCCAGGATCAGCGGCCCGCACAGCAGCAGCCACGGCAGGGTGAGCCGGGCGTGGTCCCAGGTGATCCCGGTGAGGCTGCCGACCAGGTAGCGGAAGAGCGTGTCGTACTGCAGGCGGTCGGCGGCGGCCATCACCGCCAGCAGCACCGCCTGCAACGCCGTGGACATCGCCGCGCCGATGAGCAGGACCGCACCAGGACCACGGCCGGTTCCGGCGGCGGCCAGGCAGAGCGCGCCGCCGCCGAGTGCCCCCGCCAGGGCTACCACGGGCTGCGTCGCCGCCGGAACCGGGAGCGCCCAGACCACCACCACGGCGGCGGCGAGCGCGCCGCCGGTGGAGACCCCGAGCAACTCGGGCACGGCCAGCGGGTTGCGGAGCGCGGCCTGCATCAGCAGCCCAGCCACGCCGACGGCCGCCCCGCCGAGCAACGCCAGCAGCAGTCGGGGCGTCCGGAGTTCCCAGAGGACCACCTGGGCGACCTCGGAATCGGCGGGCAGGGCAGGGGCGAGGGTCAACGCGATCGCCGCCGCCAGGGCGGTCGGCAACGCGACCGCCGCCGGCCACCGACGAACCGCCCGGGGTGGCGTGAGCGCCGCGTCGACCGTGTCGCCGGCGGCCGATGTCGGTGCCGTCACGCCGTGGCCTTGGCAACCGCCTCATCGAGGATCAACCCCAACGCCCGGGTGCCCCGGCCGGATGCCCACAGCTCCGAGGGCACCTCGTGGGCGCGGCCCTCACGGACGGCGGTGATCCGCTTCCACACCGGGTTCTCGGCGTACTGCGCGGTGACCGTCCTGGCGTCCGGGCCGAAGGTGAACGACTGGATGAACACGATGTCCGGGTCGCGCGTCAGGATCTCCTCCACGCTGTACGCCTGGGCGGTGTCGAAGCCGCCGCCCTTGCTCGGCCACGGGTAGTCGAAGACTTGGGCGAGCAGGTGGCCGAGCAGGTCGTCGGAGGTGTTCACGCCGATCGACGTGCCACCGTACATCGCCAGCGCGGTCGTCTTCCGCAGGCCGCGCTGGTCGGCTGTGGCCCGGGCCGCGGCGAGCCGGTCCCGGAACTTCTGCTCGGCACTCGCCTGCTGCGCGCCCCGGTCGGTGAGCGTGGCGATGTCGCGCAGGTAGCGCACCGAGTCCTCGTAGGTCTTGACACTGACCAGCCACAGCGGCGCGAACTTCTCGATCGCGGGCCGCAGCTGGTCGTGTACGCCGGCGAGGCCGATGACCAGGTCGGCACGCGTGGCGGCGATCGACGCGACGTCCTCGTTGCCGAAGGTGCCGGGCAGCGCCGGCACCGCCGCGCCGGCGGCACCGAGGTAGTCGGGGCGACCGATGAGCTTGGGCGTGGTCGTCGCCGTCGGAGTCAGGCCGAGTTCGACCAGGGCGTCGTCGCACAAACCCGTGAGGCACACGATCCGCTCCGGCTTCGCCTTGAGCGTGACGGTGGTGCCCCGGACGTCGGTGACGCTGAGCCGGTGTGCGACCGGTTCGACGGGCGGTGCGGATGGGACGTCCGGCGTGCTGGCGGGAGCGGGGTCGGAGCTGCCACAGCCTGTCAGGACGGCTGCGGCGACGAGGAGAGCGGTGAGGGCGTTGCGATGACGTGTCACGGCCTGTACTTCCGATAGCGGATGGATCGCGAAACGATAATGGTTCTCATTGCTTATGGGCAAGACCGATGACGTGACCCCGCATGAGACGGATGCCGCGGGCGAATCCGGGAAGGTTATGCCTCTGGCGTGTCGGCTGGTGTGTCCGAGCGGTCGACGGACCGCCCTCGTGTGGGACGGCCGCAGCCTCGGCAGGCGGCGGTGTCAGAGACTTCACGGCGGAATCCGGATGCGAGGGCAGCGCAGAAAATGAAAACCAGTATCGTTAAGCTGTGGTCGACCCCTCGACGAAGGAGACCTCGTGGCCGTACCGAAGCGGAAGATGTCGCGGTCGAACACACGGCACCGGCGGGCGCGGTGGAAGGCGAGCGTGCCGCGGCTAACCCCCTGCCCGTGCTCCCGTAAGGAGATGGTGGTCCCACACCGGGCCTGCGCCCACTGTGGTCTGTACAAGGGCCGCCGGGTGGTGGAGCCGTGACCGCCCGGTTGCCGGTGACGGTGCTGTCCGGGTTTCTCGGCGCGGGCAAGACGAGCCTGCTCAACCACGTGCTGGCCAACCGCGACGGGTTGCGGGTGGCGGTGATCGTCAACGACATGAGCGAGGTGAACATCGACGCCGCGCTGGTCCGTGACGGCGGGGCGCTGTCGCGGACCGAGGAGCAGCTGGTCGAGCTGACCAACGGCTGCATCTGTTGCACCCTGCGCGACGACCTGCTCGACGAGGTGGCCCGGCTGGCCCGGCTGAGCCGGTTCGACTACCTGCTGATCGAGTCCAGCGGCATCTCCGAACCGATGCCGGTCGCCGCCACGTTCGCCTTTGGCGTGGAGGACGGGCAGGTCCTCGACGACCTGGCCCGGCTGGACACCACCGTCACGGTGGTCGACGCGGCGGGTCTGCTGGCCCGCGTCGCGGCGGGGGAGACGCTGCAGGCCCGCGGGCTGGCCGCGTACGAGGGCGACGACCGGAGCATCGCCGATCTGCTGGTGGACCAGATCGAGTTCGCCGACGTGCTTGTGGTCAACAAGACCGATCTGATCAGCGCAGAGGACCTGGCAATGGTCGAGGCCCTGCTGACCCGCCTGAACCCGGTCGCCCGTCAGGTCCGTGCTGTGCATGGGCGGGTGCCGCCGGCGGAGATTCTCGACACCGGCCGCTTCGACCTGGAGCGGGCGGAGACCGCGCCCGGTTGGGTGGCCGAACTCAACGGCGAGCATGTGCCGGAGACCGAGGAGTACGGCATCTCCAGCATCGTCTTCCGCGACCACCGTCCGTTCCACCCCCGGCGGCTGTGGGACCTGCTCACCGGCGGCCTGGACGGCTACGGCGTCGTACGGTCGAAGGGCTTCCTGTGGCTGGCCAGCCGCCCGGACGTCCAGGCCCTCTGGTCGCAGGCTGGCCCGTCCGGCCGGTGTGACCCGGTCGGCGTGCCGGTGGTGGTGTCGGGGGAGTGGCCGGAGGATCCCGACGAGCGGGCCGAACTGAAGTCCCGCTGGCATCCCGTCTTCGGTGACCGGCAGCAGGAACTGGTCCTTATCGGTGTCGGCCTGAACACCACCGGCCTGCGGGCGGCCCTGACCACCTGCCTGCTCACCGACACGGAGATCACCGCCGGGCAGGATGCCTGGCGGGCGCTGCCAGACCCGTTCCCCGCGTGGGACCTCGGCGACCTGCACGACCATGACCGGGCCGAAGCGTCCCCGGTCTAGCCATGCTGGACACGCTGAACCCGGACGACGTCGCCCGGTGGCGGCGCGACTGGGAAACCATGATGCGCCACTACCAACCCGGCCGAGACGACCTGCTCGCCGCAGGTCTCGCCGCCGCCGAGCAGCTCCTCGGACGCGCGCCCGAGCGGGTGCTCGACGTGGGAGGCGGGCCGGGCACCACCGCCGAGGCGGTGCTGCGGCGGTGGCCCGACGCCAACGTCACCGTGCTGGACGTCGACCCGGCCCTGCTGGCCCTGGCCGACACCGCCCTGCCGCAGGTGCGCACGGTGCGTGCCGACATCGGCTCTCCACGCTGGCTCCCGCCGGCCGGTGGCCCGTACGACCTGGTGCTGGCCCTGATGACGGTGCACTATCTGCCTGAGGACCGGGTGCGTGACTGGTACGCCGAGGTCCAGCAGTTGCTGCGCCCGGAGGGGCTGCTCCTTGTCGGCGACGTCATGCCGGATGCGCCCGGCCCGACGCGGCAGCAGAGCGGCGGGACCGACCCGTGGACCGCGTGGTGGACCGCCTTGGCGGAGGAATCGGCGATGAGGTCGCTGCTGAACGCGCGGGCGGTCGCGCTGAGCGGCCTCAGCTCCGCAGAGTTCGTCGCGCCGGCCGAATGGCACCGCCAGGCGGCCCACCGGACCGGGTTCGCCGACGCGACGGTGGTCCATCGGTGGGCGGACCACGCCCTGATGGCGTTCCTCCCGCTCCGGGACCGCAGGTGAACATCCCACCGCCGAGTTCAGGATCCTGCCGGTCTCGCGGGAGCCACGATAGGCGCCGCGGTCGGGCTGGAGCGGCCAGCCATGGCTATGGAGGTGTTCGACGAGTCGGGTAGTGGTCGTTGTCCGGTCGGCGATATCGGCGGCCGCCACCACGAACTCGGCTGAAATCCGACCACGTGAGGAGGTGATGGCATGATCGCGGCCCTGACCACCGGCAACGAGGTCGTGGTCGCTCCACAGACTCGGCGGCGCGGGGCCGCTCATTCCGCGGGCGGGGTGCTGCCGCGGAGCTGGTAGAACTGGTGGAACAGGTCGAGCAGGCTGGTGTCGTCCGCGGCTCGCAGCAGCCGTGGCCGCGCCAGCAGATATTCGCAGACCCGCATCCAGGCGTGCGCTGCGGCAGTGGTGAGCCCGGCGGCGCTGACGGCCCCCGCCGCGCCGATCGCGACGTTGACGCCGGGCAGATACCTCCCCACCTGTCGCGCGCCCGCCTTGGCGACCTCCTTGCCCGCCTGCCGGGCGGCGATCCGCTTCCCGGCCTGTCGCGCGACCGCCGAGGTCGCCTGAAGCGCGCCGCCGTGCACGCCGGTCACGCCTATAGCGGCTACCGCGGCCACCTTCGTCAGCTGCTGCTTGTTCAACGGGACTGCGTAGACGGCGCTGATCTTGCCGATCATGGCGGCCAGTGTGGCACCGAGCCCGAGCAGGTCCACGGCCGGGACGGGTGCCCCGGCCGCCGCGCCCGCCCCGGCCGCGATCCTCCGATACCTGCGCAGCAACCGGACCGCCTCCCGGCGCTGCACGGCGAGGTGTAATCGCTGGACCGCGCGGATCGCGTTCGCCGCGTCGGGGACAAGTTCGATGGTGGCCCGCAGCAGGTCGTCCAGTCCGTGTCTGGGAATGGTGGCGCCGCCGAGCTGCGGCATCTCCACCGAGTTGACCAGGAAGATCCGTCCGTCCGGGGCAAGCGGCAGGTCGAGTGCGGCGATCCGGTCGGCCAGCTCCACGACGGCGGGGCTCACCTCGTCGCCCAACCTGGGCACGTGTGTGAGCACCAGCATCACCGGCAGGCCCATGTCGTGCACGGCGCGTAGGAGAGCGGCGTGGTGGCTGGTGAACCGGTTGGTGAGCGCGTTGTGCACGTACCAGACGACGTGGATCCAGTCCTGCGGCGGTCCCTGCCGCAGGCCGGTCACGACCGTGTCGATCCGGCGGACGAGGTCGTCGATCGAGCCGTCTCCGGTGTCGAACCCGGCGTTGTCGTAGATGGTCAGCGGATCGTCCGGCGTCCGGCTGTGCCGCTGCAACCGCACGGTCTGCGAATCACCGCGGCCGGCCTTCGCCAGCTCCACTCCGAAGACCGAGTTGATCAGGGTGCTCTTGCCGACGCCGGTGTCCCCGAACACCGCGAGGTTGAACCGGCCGATCTCGCGCAGCTGTTCCTCGTACGCCCGCAGGGCGGCCGCCATGAACCGGTCGAAAGCCCCGTCCGCGCCTGCCGGCGTCATCGTCGTCACGCCTCCTGGCCGGGTGCCGGAAATGGGTCGCCGGCCGCCGGAGTCGGGCCCTCGGGCCGGTGGTCGGTCATCCAGTCCCGACGCTCGGCCTCCCGGTGCCCGTCCCCGCAGGTCGCGTACGCCCTGGCCAGCCGGAAGCGGACCCGCTCGGCAAGGTCCTGCCACCACGACGGCATCGACGGATCCACGTCCGGGCCGTAGGCCAGCTGCCAGGCACGCCACAGCGCAGACAGCTCGTCGACGTCCTCGCCATGCCGCGCCCAGCACGGCCGGACCTGCTCGAACAGTTGGTACCGCTGGACGAAGGCGTCAACGAACGCGACCAGCGCCACCCAGTCCACCGGCCCGTCGCCCGGGTCGGTGCCCCACCGGTCCAGCGTGGCAGTCGGGGCGGGAGCCGGTGTCGGTCCGCCCGCGACCGGCCCGGATCCGGCCGTGACGGGCGTGGGCGAAGAGGCTCCGACGGCTTCGCGGAGCTCGTCGACAGCGCGTTCCAGGCCGTCAACCGTTTTCCGCTGTTGCCGGACGGCTGCCTCCCATCGGGCTTCCAGCGAAACCTTCAGGTCCTCCACATAGTGCGTGAGCGCGTCCAGCGTCTCCTGCTGCGCCCTTACAACGTCCGCGAGGTCGTCGACCTGGTACGTCTGAGCCACCGAACCCTCCATCTCGTACCGTCGCCGCTGTGCACCGATCGTGGACGTTGCGGTGGGTGTTTGCAAGACTACTCACATGCTGGTGGAGGCGTTGGTCGGCTGGCTGGTCCAGGCGCTGGGCGACCGACTGACCCACGGGCTCACCTCCCTCGCCGGCGGTGACTTCCAGCGCGCGTTGCGCCCGACGGTGCGGGCCGCCATCCACACCGTGGTCGAGCAGGTGCCGCCTGCGTCCCGGCAGGCGCTGTCCGCGGCGCTCGCCGAGTGTCTGGTCGGCGGTCCGGACGACGGGCCGGGCGAGGGGCCGATCGGCGGTCAGCTGCGTGCGGCGCTTGTCGCGCGGCTGGTTCCCCTCACCGACGCCGGGATCACGGGTACCGGCCGCAGTTTCGTCGCCGAGATCGGCGTCGACGGCGCGTGGCTGCTGCGCGCCCTGCCGGACGCGGTGCTCGCGGCCGTGCAACGGGCTGCCGCCGCGCAGAGCCTCGCCGGGCTGGCTGCGGCGTTGCACACCGAGGCGATCCTGCAGGACATCGCCGCGCTACGCGCGCTGCGGACACCACCGCCCCGCGCGGAGGCCGTCCCGGCGGTGGTGAACACCCTGCCGCGGCGGCTGCGGCTGTTCACCGGGCGGGAACGGGAGCTGGCGGAGATCACCTCCGTCGGCGACGAGGGTGGCGTCTTCCTCATCTGCGGCATGGCGGGCGTGGGCAAGACAGCGCTCGCCGTGGAGGCGGCCTATCGGCTCGCCGACCGGTTTCCCGACGCGCAGCTGGCGATCGACCTGGCCGGGTTCACCCCGGGCTCCGAGCCGATCGATCCGGCCGTCGCACTCGCCGCGCTGCTGCCCGCGCTCGCCGAGCCCGACACACCGGTCGGCACGACGCTGATCGAGCGAACCGCGCAGTGGCGGACCCGGCTGGCAACCCGCCGGTGCGTGCTCGTGCTGGACAACGTCGCCGATGCCAACCAGGTGCATCCGCTGCTGCCCGGTGCGGGGGAGAGCGTGGTGCTGATCACCAGCCGGCGCCGCACGTTGGACATCGGCGAGGCGCGGCAGGTGGAGCTGGGCACGCTGCCCGCCAGCGCCGCCGCCGACTTGTTCGCCGGCCTGGCCGGCGGCGAGCCGGGGCGGCTGGACCGCGACGCGGTCGCCGGCGTGGTCGAGCGCTGCGCCCGGCTGCCCCTCGCGCTTCGGCTGGCCGCCGCCCGGCTGCGCGGGCGGCCCGCCTGCACCGCCGCCGATCTGCTCGACGAGCTGATCACCGCGACCGCGCACCCCGGCGGTGACGCGAGTGTCGAGGCGGCGCTGGCCGTGTCGTATGCGGCGCTGGCTCCGCCCGAGCGGGAGCTGTTCCGCCACCTGGCGTTGTGGCCTGGCCCGGATGTGACCGCCGCCGCGGCGGCCGCCCTGGCCGACGTCTCGCCCAGGCTCGCGCGGCAGCGCCTGACCGAACTGTACGACCGCAGCCTGCTGGAGGAGCCCGTCGCCGGTCGGTACGCCATGCACGACCTGCTGCGGGAGTACGCCGGCAGACTGGCCGCCGGCGACCCGCCGATGGACCGGGTGCGGCGGCTGCAGCGGATGCTGGACCACTATCTGATCGGCGCCAACCGAGCGACTGCCGTGATGTTCCCGATGCTGCGCGTGCCACGGCTGACCCCGGCGCGCGCCTGCCGTCCGCCGGAATTCGCGGACGTCGCGACGGCGGTCCGGTGGGTCGACGAGGAGCAACTCAACCTGCAGGCGTGCTGGCGGCACGCGATGCGGCACGGTCGGTGGGCGTACCTGCGGCAGCTGCGGCGGCACAGCGTGCACGCGCTGCGCAGCCGAGCCGTGCTGCCCTCGCTGCTGGATCTGTTCGCCGAGGACGCGGACGCCGCGCACCGCCGCGGCGCGCCCGCAGATGAGGGCGACGCCGCGTTGGAGTTGGGCATCGTGCACCGGCATATGGGCGCGGAGCAGGCCGCCGACCGTCAGCTGCGTCGTGCACTCGACTGCTTCCATGCCGCGCGGGATGATCAGCAGGCGCGCAACACACTGCTCGAGTTGGGATCCACCGCCCGTGTCCGGGGCGATGCACTGCGGGCCCGCGCGTACCTGACCCAGTGCCTTCTGCGCTGCCGGCGTGCGGGGGACCGCACCGGCGAGGGCCACGCGCTCGTCGAGCTGTCCTGGTTGGACGTCGGCGAGCGGTCGTTCGACCGCGCCCGCCGACGGCTGCGGCAGGCGCTGGAGATCCACCGCGCCGAACCCAATGTCATCAGCGAGGCCAACTGCCTGGTGGCGCTTGGCGAGACCGAACGCCGAAGTGGCGCCCCGGAGGCCGCGCTGCCCCACCTCCGGCGGGCGGCTGACCTCTCCGAGGCCGTCGGCCAGCGGCACAACGCCGCCAACGCCCGTGCCAATGCCGGCCTTGCCCTCATCGACCTGGATCGCGACGACGAGGCGGCCGGGGAGCTACAGGAGGCCGGGGTGACCTTCGCCGCGGAGGGCGCATACCCCGAGGCCGCGCGTGCGTTGGGCGAGGCGGCGCACTGCCTGGCGCGGCTGGGTCGGTACCGGGCGGCCTACCGTAGCCTCGACCGGGCCCGCCGTATGCCCCGACCGGCCGACTCGCCTCCGACCACGGCCGATCCGGACAGCATGCTCGCTGTCGTGGTCCGCTGCGCAGATCGGCTGGCGGAAGCGCTGGGGACCGCCACCGGCCCGGCGGAGGACGACACGGCGCCGGCCAACCCACCGGTCAACCTGTTCACCGCTCTGCTGGACCACATGTGCACGCGGGTCACGACGTTGCCTTCCGGACGGTCAGTCGCGCCCAACGCATACACGATCGAGTACTGCCCGGCCGACCTGGTCGCGATCGGCCACCGGCTCGGGCCGGTGCACCAGATCCTCGCCGAATGCCTCGCCGACGCTGTGGCGACCGCCCGGTTCGTCGTGACCGGCGACGTGACGGTCGAGGCCGCGCCTGTGGACGGCGTGCAATCCGGCCTCGTCAAGATCCGATCTCACGTCGCCGTTGCGCGCGAGGTAGTCCGGTGAACCGTCGGGACGCCCCGCCCCTCGGCCCTCGGGGCGCGGGGCCGCGTGCCGGCCGGGCGGGTTTCCACGTGGTGTGCTTGGCCAGCAGTGGGCGGTAGCCCTGGCGGAACCTAGCGACCGCGCTGCCGCCCACATCGTGTGAGGACAGTCCCGATGGTCGGGTCGGTTGTCGGACGTCGGCGTGCCACGGGCGGTGGCCCGGCGAGGTCGCCGGGCCACCGTAACGGGTCGTGTTCAGATGGACGCGAGGGTGTAGTTCCCGTCGCACGTCTTCGTGTCGACGTTCTTGGCGGTGAGGTGGACCTCCCGTTCGACGGTGCCGTTGCTGTTGATCACCTGGACGTCGTGGGAACCCGTCAGCTCCAGCTCGCAGCCGAGGCTCGGCTGCACCCCCGGCACGAACGCGGTCGCCGCGGGAGCGTTGTTCCAGTGTTCGGTACGCTGCCAGTTGGGGGCGAGTGCGCCGATCGACCAGGAGTGTTCGATCGGAGTCGAGCCGAGCACGACGTCACCCTGGCAGGTGATGCTGCCGACATTCTTCACCTCGTAGGCCAGGTCGAAGACCGTCGCGACATCGCCCTGGAAGCGGTGCGTGTACCGGACGCGAGTGACTTCGAGCTTGCACGGGTCGCTACTCGTGGACCCGGAGGGCAACAGGCCCAGCCGGTAGATCTTCCAGTCGTCAATGGCGATCTCCGCGAACTGCTTCGTCGCGCCGGGCGCGATGCCGCCGGTCGACCTGACGATCTCGCCAGGGATCCGGTACACAATGACGTTCGCCGCGCAGGCGATGGAGCCGATGTTCTGGATGGTGTACCAGAAGTCTTTGTTTCCCTCCGGACGCTGCTCGTTCCAGACGCGGGTGACCTGGAAACGGCAGGCGTTGGAGGTGCCCGCACCGACCGGTGAGAGGCTGACGTGGTAGGCGTGGTCGGTCAGGACGTTCCGCCAGACAGCGTTCCTCGTTGCGCCGGCGGCCAGCGTGCCGGTGAACCACGTGTGCGCCACCGTCCCGGACGTGGCCGCGGCGGTTTGCCCGGGGGACGCCTGGGCCGCGGCGGGCCTGGCCATCGCGGCGGATGAGTGCAGACCCACTACGGCCAAGGTGGACAGTACGGCGGACAGAAGCACCGGAAGCGATCGGCGCATGATGCTCTCCTCTCGACAGGTGCCGCGCGTGTGGAGCCGCGGGTGGCACCTGTCCATGCTGCGATCGGCCGGTGCCACGAAATGGGCCACTTGCGGCTCACTCGGCGAGGACCACTGCGGCAGGCAACCCATTGGACCGGCCAGGCGCGACGGAAGGAAGCCTTTGGCGTTGGGGCCGGGCCAGGACACGGCTGCTTGTCCGGCCCCGGAATACGGCAGGATGGCTGCGTGACCGCTTCGTCCCGTCTGTCGCAGGCCACCCTGGACGCGGTGCTCGAGCGGCTGACCTATGTCAACGAGGAGACCGGCTACACCGTCGCCCGCGTCGCCACCGACCGCAGCAACGACCTGCTGACGGTGGTGGGTGCGTTGTTGGGCGCGCAGCCGGGGGAGAGCCTGCGGCTGCGCGGCCGGTGGTCGTCGCATCCGAAGTACGGCCGGCAGTTCGAGGTCGACTCCTACACCACCGTGTTGCCGGCGACGATCCAGGGCATCCAGCGCTACCTCGGTTCAGGACTGGTCAAGGGCATCGGGCCGGTGTTCGCCGAACGGATCGTCGCGCACTTCGGCCTGGACACCCTGAGAATCATCGAGGAAGAGCCGGCACGGCTGGTCGAGGTGCCCGGTTTGGGACCGAAACGCACCGCGAAGATCACGGCGGCGTGGGAGGAACAGAAGGCCATCAAGGAGGTGATGGTCTTCCTGCAGGGCGTCGGCGTCTCGACGTCCCTGGCGGTACGGATCTACAAGCAGTACGGCGACGCGTCCACCGATGTGGTGACGAAGGAGCCGTACCGGCTGGCCGCCGACGTGTGGGGTATCGGGTTCAAGACCGCCGACACTGTCGCCCGGTCGGTGGGGATCCCGCACGACAGCCCGCAGCGGGTCATGGCCGGCCTGCAGTACACGCTCTCCGAGGCCACCGACAACGGCCACTGCTATTTACCCGAGCCGGAGCTGGTCGCCGACGCCACGAAGATCCTCGACGTGCCCGCCGACCTCGTCAGCCGTTGCCTGGACGACCTGGTCGCCGACGAGGGCGTCGTGCGCGAAACCCTCCCGGGCAGCGGCGGAGAGCCGGTGCAGGCGGTGTACCTGGTGCCGATGCACCGCGCCGAGCAGTCCCTCGCCTCCTCGCTGACGCGGCTGCTGAACGGCCGCGCCGACCGGCTACCCCACTTCGCGGGCGTCGACTGGACCAAGGCCCTCACCTGGTTGAGGGCGCGCACCGGCAACGACCTCGCCCCCGAGCAGGAACAGGCCGTCCGACTCGCGTTGACCTCGAAGGTCGCGGTGCTCACCGGCGGACCGGGCTGCGGCAAGAGTTTCACCGTCCGCTCCATCGTCGAACTCGCCGCCGCCAAGAAAGCCAAGGTCACCCTCGTCGCCCCGACCGGACGTGCCGCCAAACGCCTGTCCGAGCTCACCGGTCACCCCGCCGCCACCGTGCACCGGCTGCTGCAGCTACGCCCCGGCGGGGACGCCTCCTACGACCGGGACAACCCCCTCGACGTCGACCTGCTCGTCGTCGACGAGGCCTCCATGCTCGACCTCATCCTCGCCAACAAGCTCGTCAAAGCCGTCCCACCCGGCGCGCACCTGCTCCTCGTCGGCGACGTCGACCAACTTCCCTCCGTCGGCGCCGGCGAGGTCCTGCGGGACCTGCTCACCGCCCCCACCATCCCCCGGGTACGGCTGACCCAGATCTTCCGCCAAGCCACCTAGTCCGGCGTGGTCACCAACGCCCACCGCATCAACGCCGGCCGGCCACCCGTCCTGCAGGGCCTGCCGGACTTCTTCCTGTTCGCCTGTGACGACACCGACGCCAGCGCCGCCCTCACCGTCGACGTCGCCTGTACTCGCATCCCCGCCCGCTTCGGCCTCGACCCCCGTCGGGACGTGCAGGTCCTCACTCCCATGCACCGCGGTCCCGCCGGCGCCGGCGCCCTCAACGGCCTGCTGCAGCAGAAGCTCACCCCACATCGCGAGGGGCAGCCCGAGCGGCGGATGGGCGGGCGGGTGTTCCGCGTCGGCGACAAGGTCACCCAGATCCGCAACAACTACGACAAGGGCCAGGCAGGCGTCTTCAACGGAACCCTCGGCATCGTCACCCACCTCTCGACCGAAGAGCAGACCCTGACGGTACGCACCGACGAGGACGAGACCATCGACTACGACTTCGACGAACTCGACGAACTCGCCCACGCCTACGCCATGACCATCCACCGCTCCCAAGGCTCCGAATACCCCGCCGTCGTCATCCCCCTGACCACCAGCGCCTGGATGATGCTGCAACGCAACCTGCTCTACACCGCCGTCACCCGCGCCAAACAACTCGTCGTCCTCGTCGGCTCCCGCCGCGCCCTCAACGCCGCCGTACGCACCGTCAGCGCCGGCCGCCGCCACACCGCCCTCGACCACCGCCTCGCCACCAGTCGGTAACACGCTCAGCGTCCGCCCGGAGCACGGCTGGCGCCCAGCACCGCGCCGGGCGACGACCACACCTCCCGATCAAATCCGTGCGGCGTCCCGGCAAGTCGGCTTCCAGCCCCTCCCCAGACGTTGGATGGCAGCACGAACGTCGCCTGGATCAACCGCTGCTGCCGCACTGTCCGCGATGACGAGAAGCTGCCCGAACATCGCGTAGGTGTACGGTTCTCCATCGGTCGATGCTTCTGGGAGGCGGTCGCCAGCGCGTACGATTCGGCCGGACGGAGCGACCGTGAGGGCATCGATGACGCGAGGCGGGGCGGAAGCACCCGTGCCTACCGGCACGCTGACAGGCCCATCCGGCGGCCGTCCCGCCCTCACCCCGAGGCGATCGAGGGCAAGTCGGCGTAGCCTCTGCCCGCGACGCCCCCGCCGTCGGTGGTCGGCCCGGAGCAGCGCCATGGTGACCGCGATCGTGGCGGCCTGCGGCAGCGCCGCGCTGCGGGAGGCGGAGCCGCTGGACCCTCCAACGACGTCCGGCAGGGCCACACCCGCTGGTCGGTGTTCTACGCCCCGGCTCCCCACCCCGGGCGCGGCTGACCGCCGCCGCGATCCCGTGGCGGCGGCGGTCAGCGCGTCGTGCCGGTGGGCCGGCGACCGGGGTGATCCCGGCATCCGGCCCACCGTCCCCCTCGATCAGCCCCGACCCGGCACGAAGGTGTAATCCACCCCGCCGACGTCGTAGCTCTCCCCGAGCTTGCGTGCCGGGCCGACCTGGACGACCCGGAGGGTGTACGCCTTCTGCAGCGTCTCGCCGGTGGCGAAGCTCAGCTTCACCACGGGCCGCTCCTCCGGCTTGATCAGCAGGCCCTTGATCTGCGCCCTGTACGGGTCGATGACCTGCACGGAGGTCCTGCCGACCACCTGGATGCCCTCACCCTGCCCACCGGCGGCCCGCCAGCGCTCGAACAGTTCCGGCCCGAGGTCGGCGACGATCTTGGCCCCCGGGACCGGCTCGCCGAGCGGCCGGAACGCGAGATCGAACGGGGCCGGCTCGGCCAGGGCGTTCGCCAGAGCGAACGGCCGGTCGCTGACCACGCCGCCGACCGCCGAGACGGTGTCGGCGTTCTTCCAGGCGATGTTGTTGTTGTACTGCGTGTTGATGGAGGTCGAGGTGCCCTCGAACAGCATCGGGTCGGTCGCCGACTCCCAGCGCAGCAGCAGGCAGAAGTGCCCGAGGGAGGGCACGTTCGGCCACGCGATCGACGTCGTGGTGACCCCGGGCGCGACCGGCAGGCTCTTCGAGCCGATCGGCGTCCAGTGGATCGGCCAGTTCGCGCCGCCACCGGAGGTGGTGTAGTACGCCCTCAGCGTCCCGTTGCTGATTCCGGAACCGTACGGGCCATTGTTCCGCAGGTTCACGAAAATGTAGCTCGTCGACCCGACGACCGGGTTCGTGTGCGAGGCGCACTCGATCGCGGTGGGGCAGATCTTGATGTCCGGGCTGTTGAAGAACGACGAGTAGATGGCACCGTGCGGTTCGTACCCCGTGTCCGACGGGATGTCCTTGATGTAGACGTCGGTGCGGGCGTTCACGGTCATGCCGCCCTTGTCGATCGCCGCTGTGGCGGTGCCGCCAACGGAGAACGCCAGCGCGGCGGTCATCAGGGCGCCGAACAGCAGACGGGCCGTACGCCGCGGGCGTGGACGTGTCAGCGCGATTTCCATGCTGATTCCTTTCGACGGATGGTGGGTCGAATGGCGGAGAATTGTTCCGGTGACCCGGCTCGACCACTGTATGGCAGAGGCCGCCGTAAATGAAACAGCCGAGACTGTCGATTGCTCAAGGGGCGTCCGCATTTGCCGGGGAGGTAGCAATTCCCGGATGCGGCGGAACGTGAATATGAGAATCAGGCGCCGGGAGGTATCAAACGACGGTGGACGCGACTCCTGTACATCTGACCGCCGCCACGCCCGCGCGATCGCCGCCGCCCCGTACGCTGGGGGGCCGTGAGGCAGATCCTGTTCGGCCGGCCGCTGCGCAGCGTGGCCTTCGACGTGGCGGTCTCCGGCTTCGTGGTGCTGGTCGGCCTGTCCGGGGCACTCAAACCGCCCGGCGGCTGGTGGGCCACCGGCGTCGGTGCGGCGATGGCCGCGACTCTGCTGTTCCGGCGCACCCACCCCTCGGCGGTGACGGCGGTGGTCGCCGTGCTCGCCGGAGTCCAGGTGGCCGCCGGCTGGGGACCGTTGGCTTTCGACGTGGCCGTGCTGATCGCCCTGTACAGCGTGGTGAAGTACGCCGACCGGCTGCGCGACGGCATCGTCGCCGGTGTCGTCGCCGCCGTCGGAGTGGTGCTGGCCGCGCTCCAGGTCGAGAACGCCGTGGCCTGGTGGGCCTCGGCGATCTGGTTCGCGCTGGTCACCGGCGCGGTCTGGCTGATGGGGCTGAACGTGCGCACCCGCCGGCTCTACGTGTTCAGCCTGGAGGAACGCGCCGCGACCCTGGAACGGGAGCGGGAGGCCGAGTCCCGCGCGGCGGTGGCCGAGGAACGCACTCGCATCGCCCGTGAACTGCACGACGTGGTGGCGCACAGCATGGCCGTGATGATCGTGCAGGCCGACGGGGCCCGTTACCTGTTCGACCGGGATCCGCAGATCGCTCGGGAGGCGGTGCGGGTGGTCGCCGACACCGGCCGGCAGGCGCTGGAGGAGATGCGCCGACTGGTGGGGGTGCTGCGGGAGACGAGCGCCCCCGAACCGGCGGCCGGGCTGGACGGGGCGGGGCCCGCGGGGCTGTCGGCTGAGCCGGCGCACCGGCGGCCCGCGCTGGTGGAGCTGCCCGAGCTGCTGGACCGGTTCCGCGCCGCCGGGCTGCGCATCGACGCGACGGTCACCGGCGAGCCGCCGGCCCTGCCGCCGGGGCTGGAGCTGACCGTGTACCGGGTGGTGCAGGAGGCGCTGACGAACGCCCTCAAGCACGCCGGGGTCGGCGCGACCGTCGCGCTGAGTCTCGCCCACACCGCCGACGCCGTCGTGGTCCGGGCCGCCGACGACGGGCACGGCCGGCCGGTGGTCCGCCCCGCGCCGTCCAGCGGCCACGGCCTGATCGGCATGCGCGAGCGGGTGACGGTGTACGACGGCAGCCTCACCGTCGGCCCGAGGACGGCCGGGGGGTGGCAGGTCGAGGCGCGACTGCCGCTACCGTCACCGGCGACGGAGGTGATGGCATGACGGTCCGCGTGGTGATCGTGGACGACCAGGCGCTGGTGCGCGCGGGGTTCCGGATGGTGCTGGGCTCCCAGCCTGACCTGACCGTGGTCGGCGAGGCCATCGACGGTGCCGACGCGCTGCGGCTGCTCGACCGCGTCGAGGCCGACGTGGTGGTGATGGACATCCGGATGCCGACCATGGACGGGGTGGAGGCCACCCGGCGGATCTGCGCCGACCGGCCCGGCGGGCGGCCCCGGGTGCTGGTGCTCACCACATTCGACACCGAGGCCGACGCGTTCGCCGCCCTCCAGGCCGGCGCGAGCGGCTTCCTGCTGAAGAACGTGCCACCGGAGGAACTGCTCGCCGCGATCCGGGTGGTCGCCGAGGGTGACTCCGTGGTGGCCCCGTCGATCACCCGCCGGCTGCTCGACCGGTTCGCCGGCCAGCTCGGCCCCGGCCCAGCCGCCGACCCCCGGCTGGCACAGCTCACCGAGCGGGAGCGCGAGATCCTCCTGCTGGTGGCGCAGGGCCTGTCCAACGCGGAGATCGCCGCCCGGGTGCACGTCGCCGAGGCGACCGTGAAGACGCACGTCGGGCGGATCCTGGCCAAGCTGCGACTGCGCGACCGGGTGCAGGCCGTGGTCCTGGCGTACGAGAGCGGCCTGGTCACCCCCGGGGGCTGACGGCGGGTACGACCCGGGTCGTACGGCCAGGCGCCGCCGGGACACCTGCGGGAGCACGGGGACCGAGCGCGCGGGCGGACGCGGCGCGTCGACGCCGCCCATAGCGTCGAGGGCGTACCAGCCACCGCCTTCAGGGGGAGCACCGACGTGTCCGTACCACCTCCCGCGTTTCCCTCCGCCGGCGTCGCGGTCACCGCCCGCACCCTGCGCAAGGAGTACGGCGCCGGCCAGTCCCGCGTCGTCGCCCTCGACGGCGTCGACCTCGACTTCGCCGCCGGCCGGTTCACCGCCATCATGGGCCCGTCCGGCTCCGGCAAGTCCACTCTCATGCACTGCCTCGCCGGCCTGGACCGGCCCACCGCCGGCGCGGTGCGCATCGGCGACGCCGACGTCGGCGGGCTCGACGACCGGCGGCTCACCCTGCTGCGCCGCGACCGCGTCGGCTTCGTCTTCCAGAAGTTCAACCTGCTGCCCGCGCTGACGGCCGAGGAGAACATCGTGTTGCCCCTGGCCATCGCCGGGCGCCGGCCCGACCCGGGCTGGTTGCGGCAGGTGGTCGCCGCCGTCGGGCTGGCCGACCGGCTGCGGCACCGGCCCGCCGAGCTCTCCGGCGGCCAGCAGCAGCGGGTCGCCGTCGCCCGCGCCCTGATCACCAGACCGTGGGTGATCTTCGCCGACGAACCCACCGGCAATCTTGACTCCCGCTCGGGCGCGGAGGTGCTGCGGCTGCTGCGCGAGGCCGTCGACACCCTCGGACAGACCGTGGTGATGGTGACCCACGACCCGTTCGCCGCGAGCCACGCCGACCGGGTGGTCTTCCTCGTCGACGGCCGGCTGGTCCGCGAGTTGGCCGCGCCGACCGCCGAGGCCGTCCTCGACGCGCTCGCCCACCTCGACCCGGCCCCGGCCGGGGCGGGAACGGTGGTCCGGCGATGATCCGCCTGACCCTGCGTACCATGCGCGCCGACGCGCTGCGGCTACTGCTGTCCGCGTTGGCCGTGGTGCTCGGCGTCGCGTTCGTCGCCGGCACCCTGACCCTCACCGACGGGATGAAGCGCGGCGCGTACGACCGGGCCGGCGTCTTCGACCGGCACACCGACCTCGCCGTGTACGCCGGGCGGGGCCCGATTCCGCCCGCCCTTGTGGAGCGGGTGCGCGCGGTGGACGGGGTGAGCGCGGCGGCCGGGGAGCTGACCGGCACCGCCGGGGTCGTCGGCTCCGACGGCCGGCCCGTCCTCGGGTACGCCGTCCTCGCCGCGATCCCCACCGAGGCCACCCTACAGTCGTACGACGTGGTGGCCGGGCGGCTGCCGCAGCGCCCCGGCGAGGTAGTCCTGGACGCGCCGACCGTCGCCGAGGAGGGGTTCGTCCTCGGCGGGCCGGTGAACGTGGGTGGCAGCGGCGCGCAGGCCCGCCCGTACACCCTGGTCGGCACGGTCGACGTGGCTGGCACCTCCCGGGATGTCGGTGGGGCGTTCATCGGCCTGGCCGGGCCCGACGCCCTGGCCGTGTCGCAGCAGGAGGGCTACGGCCGGATCATGGTGGCCGCCGCGCCGGGCGTGCGGGCGGCGGAGCTGGCCAGGCGGGTGGCGGCCGTGGTCGGCGGCGACGTGACGGTGAAGGGGCGGCAGGCGATCCTCGACGCCGCCGTCGACGCGGCGGTCCGCGACCTGAGACAGTTCAACCTGCTCCTGCTCACCTTCGCGGCGGTGGCTGTGGTGGTGGCCGGGTTCGTCATCGCCAACACCTTCGCCATCGTGCTCGCCCAGCGCACCCGGCGCACGGCGCTGCTGCGGCTGGTCGGCGCGACCCGGGGGCAGGTGTTGCGGGCGACCCTGCTGGAGGCGGCGTTGACCGGGCTGGCCGCCTCGGCGCTCGGCGTGGCGGCCGGCGCCGGCCTCGCCGTCGGCCTGGACGCCCTGCTTTCCGCGTTCGACGTGCCGATGTCCGGCGGCGGGATCGCGGTCACCGCGCCGACCGTGCTGTTCTGCCTGCTGCTGGGCACCGCGCTCACCGTGGGCTCCGCGGCCGTGCCCGCCTGGCGGGGCACCGGGGTCGCGCCGGTGGCCGCGCTCGCCGACGCGGCGGTGCAGCCCACCCGCCGGGCCGGCCGGGTCCGGCTGGCCGTGGGCGGGCTGGTGCTCGCCGCCGGGGTGGCGGCGCTGGCGTCGGCCGGGGCCGTCGGTCAGGTGCCACTGGTCGCGGCCGGCGGGGTGCTGGCGTTCTTCGGCATCGTGCTGTTCGGGCCGGTGCTGGTGCCGGGGCTGGTGCGGATGCTCGGCGCGCCGGCGCGCCGGCTGTTCGGGGCGACCGCCGGCCTGGCCGTGGCCAACGCCGTGCGCAACCCGCGCCGGATCGCCTCGACCGCCACCGCCCTGGTCATCGGCATCGGCCTGGTGTCCGCGTTCGTGGTCGGAGCGGGCAGCGTCAAGGCCGGCATCGAGCGGGCCGTGGACAAGCGGATCGGCGTCGACTTCCTGGTCGTCGGCGTGGGCGGGCACCTGCCCCGGCCGCTCGTCGACGAGTTGGCCGCCCGCGGCGAGCTGGGCGTCGTGCACGAGCGGCGCAGCCGGATCAGCGACGGGATCGAACTGCGGGCCGCCCACCCGGCGCTGGTCGGGCGCACCCTGACCGCTGTGGACGCCGGCGACGCCGACCGGTTGGGGCCGGGCCGGGTGCTGGTGCACCGCGAGCTGGCCCGGGCGCGGGGTTGGGCGGTCGGCGACAGCGTCACCCTGGCAGGGCGGCCGTTCACGGTGGCCGCCGTCGTCGCCGACGACGGGCCCGCGCTGGTCGGCAGCACGGTCCCGGCCGGGCACGTGGTCGACGTGGCCGACGCCGACTTCGCCCGCCTCTTCCCGACCGAGCGCGGCTTCCTCGCCGAGGTCGACCCGGCCGCCGGGGTGCCCCTGCAGCGGGCCCGGGAGGCCGTCGAGTCGGTGGTGGCCCGGTACCCGACGGTGAACCTTATGGACCAGGCGGCGTACAAGAGCTCCCTCACCGGCACGGTCGACCTGCTGCTGGCGTTCGTCGTCGCCCTGCTCGGCCTGGCCGTGGTCATCGCTCTGGTCGGGGTCGCCAACACGCTCAGCCTGTCGGTGGTGGAGCGCACCCGGGAGAACGCCGTGCTGCGCGCGGTCGGGCTGACCCGGGGCCGGATGCGGGCGATGCTCGCCGTCGAGGCGGTGCTGGTGGCGCTGGTCGGCGCAGCGCTTGGGGTGGGTCTCGGCATCGGCGTCAGCGCGGCTGCGATGGCGGTGGTCGCCCGCCTCAGCGGCGAGTTCACGCTGGTGCTGCCGTGGGGGCGGCTCGGGTTGGTCCTCGTGGTCGCGGCGCTGGCCGCAATGGCCGCGTCCGTTCTGCCGGCCCGCCACGCCCTCGCCCGCCCGATCGTGGAATCCCTGGGAGCGGATTGAGAAGGACGGGCCCCTGTTGACGGTTCCGTTGGTGGAGACAGTTTGTCGGGGTGATCTGGGGCAGAGGCTTTGCCCGCACCGGCGGCGCCCACCCCGCGGTCGTGCCGTCGGCGGAGAGCTCGGGGACCAGTGGCGCCACGGCCGGAGCCCGGTTGATGGTCGCGACCGCCCCGGCGGGGAGGGGCGGCGCGCGCCGCCTGGCCGTGCGCGTCCCAGATCGCCTGGCGGAGGGCCTTGGCCGTGGTCAGCTCTGGTCGTCACGGGGGCCGTCATGACCGCGCTCAGCGGCGGCTGGGACGGCCATAAGCCTGGGTCGGCAGGTTTGTGGAGGGTCTCGAACACGCGTACCGGCCCTCCCCGCCCGTGTGGGCGAAGTCCAGGCAGACAGCGCCGATGTCGAACCAGAACCACCCTCCTTCGGGTCGAGCAACACCCGTCCGGCATCCCTCTCATGTAGCCACCATGACCAGTGTCCCAAGAGGCACGTTTTGACTGGTTCATCCAGCGAGGAAGGCAGCACATGGGTGTACGGCACATCAACCCGGAGGGACTGCACCGCAACGCGACCTTCAGCCAGGCCGTCGTGGTCGAAAAGCCGACGAAGACGATCTACATCGGCGGACAGGACGGCGTCGACGCGAACGGCAAGGTTGTCGGTTCCGCCGCCGGGGAGCAGGTTGGCAGGTGTTCCGCAACCTCGCGACCATTGTGGAGAGCGAGGGGGCGAGCCTGGCGAACATCGTGCACTGGACCATTCGCCGTGGTGGAATGTCACTCGTTCGACGAGGGTGTGGCCGCCTTCCGGCAGGTGTGGAACCCCGCCGACCCGCCGCCGGTCATCACGGTCCATGTCGTGGCCAGCTTGAATCCCGGTTTTGTCGTCGAGATCGACGCCGTCGCCGTCGTGTGACACGCCGGAGGTGTTTCTGGGATTGAGCGCCTGACCCGCTCGCGAACGCGTTGTACCCAAATGATGTGCAAACGCGCCGAATGGCGCTGCATCGGCGTCTTCCCAGAACTCCATGGCATCCGCGAGCAGGGCGGCATCGACCTTTCTTTATCTTTCCTCGGGCTCCTGGTAGAAGTGAAACATGCCCGCACGAGGTGCCACATCACTGTTGGATGCAAGCGAATCGCTACCTGCTGGCTCGCGGCTGTCGCACGGAGCCCGCCTCGCCGAGGTGGACGCCGCCTCGAGCCCCGAGATCGGCCCAAAACCGGCATCTGTCGCCGCCGACAGTGTGACCCCAGTCGGGTGAGCACACCCGCCGAGGTCGACCGCCTGCTCAGCGCCGCCGACGAGATCACCGCGCGGGCCGGTCTCGGCCCGGATACCCGGGCGGCCGTCGATCGGGCCGTTGCCGCCGCCCGTGGTCTCGGCGATCCGGGGCGTCTGCTGCATGCCCTCGGCCGCGCCACCCTCAACCTCGCGCTCGAACGGTTCGCCGACGGCGGCGACGTCACCGAGGTCCGGGAGCAGGCCGAGGAGGTCATCGCGCTCGCCGGCGATCTGCTCGACGATCCGGCCCGGTATGCCGACGCCGTGTTCCGCACCGCGCAGGCGGGCCAGATCCTGGCCGCCACCGGGCTCGCCGATCGCGGGCGCGATGTCGTCGAGCGGGTGTGGCGGGCGGTCGCGCCCCGGTCCGCCTACGCCCTCGACGCCCGCCGCGCTCGGGCCGCGGCACTGACTGCGCTGGTCACCATGCGACTCGAAGCGGACCCCACCGGCCTGGGACCGCTCGCCGCCGAGATGGTCGACCTGCAGCGCGGGCTCGCCCTCGACACCGGGGAGGCGGCCTCCGTGATCGACCTGACGGACGCCCTCGGGATCTTCGCGCGGGTAGCCGGGGTGCTGGGGCGGCCGGACCTGATGCGGGTGGCGCTGACCGAACAGTACTCGCTGGCGCAGATGTTCCAGGGCCCGCGAGCGCAGGAGCGACTGGAGCGGATCATGGCGTCGCTGGCGGAGCTGCACCGGGCCGCGCCGGAAATCCCGGTGGTGGTGCCAGGCTCGGGTGCATGGCGGATACGCGGCTCCTACCTGGATCTGCTGGCCGAGCCCGCGCCGGCCGGCGTGAACACCGGCGGGTTCGCGGCGCGGCTGGCGGCGGAGTCGCGGTTGGCCGGCCCGGCACCCGGCGGCCGCCCGCCCGCCGACCCGTCGGTGATCGCCGGCTGCGCCGCCCGGCTCGATCGCGGAATCACTCTGGCCGCTGCGGACCGGATCGCCGAGGCCGACCGCGTCCTCGCCGAGCTCGCCGACGAGCTGAGTCTGTACGACGGGGCGACGTCGGACCCGGTCCGGCAGGACGTCCGGCGCCTCTGGTCCGCAGCCCTCTACGAGCGGGCGATGCTCCGGCATCGGCTCGGCCACTCCGACGACGCCTGGGACCTCGCCTGGCTGTCCGTGGTCGTCGCCGTCCGGCGGCACGAGGGCCTGGTACGCGCGACCGCCATCGAACGGGAGGCGCTGGCCGACGCGGCCACCCACATGGTCGACGCCGCCTCGGTCGCCGACGCCGCCGGACGCCCCGAGGACCAGATCATGCTGCTGTCCGAGGCGGTCGACCGCTGCGCGGACGCGACCGACCCACGGCTGCGTCGAATCCTCGGCACGGCCCTGCACAACCTCGCCGCCGCGCTGCGCGAACGCCCGGAGGCCGCGATGCCCCTGGCCGAACGCGCCTGCGCCGTCCGTCATGAGCTGGCCGGACGGGACGACGAGCGCGCGGTCCGGGAGTACGCGAACACGCTGCTGCTCGCCGCTGACCTCGCCGTCGACCGGCAGGACTGGCAGGTCGCCGTCGATCGTCTCGCCGCAGCCGGGCCGCTGCTGGTCGCCCTGCGGACGTACCCGGAAGCGATGGCCGGACACGCAGGACAGCTCGCCGCCGAGGCCGCCGCCCGGGCACCGGAGCTGGTGGACCGGGCCCGCGCCAGCGGCTCCTGGCCCTATCGGACCCCGCAGGCGTAGCGCCTACACGTTCCGCACGAACCACCGCGGCGGGCTGGGCCAGGGTCTGCCGCCCCGGCCGAGCTCGCCCAACTGCTCGGTCAGCACGCCGGAGCCGCTCGACGTGCGGTCGCGCCGACGACCGGGGCCGTGGTGGCGGTGTCAGGGGGAAGCCGTCAACGGGTGTTACCGCAGGAGAGCGGTGGGCACCGTGAGGCCCTCCGAGGCGTAGAGGGTCGTGATGGCGTCGGGATCATCGGTGGCGCAGACTGCGGCGATCGTGTCGATGAGTTCGTCGTACTCGGGGCCGGTGTCGCCCTGGTAGGAGGCCGCCATCCGTCCCCACTCGTCCCACGGCAGCATCTCGACCTTGTTCAGCGCGGCGAGATCCCTGATCGCGTTTCCCCGGATCTCGGCCGGCCCCCAGTTCTCGGTGCCGTACACGCCGAAGGTCGCCGCATCGATGTGCCCCTGCCGGAAGGCCGCCCACGCCTCACCTCCGGTGAGGAACTCGTCGGCGGCGAGGTCTTCGGGTTTCCCAACGAGGGAGCCGCCCAGAATCTCGGCGTCGATCCGCACCCAGCGGCCGTCCCGGCGGTACTCGGTGATCCAGTGGTCTCTGCCCTGGCCAGGTTGGAAGTACGTGGCGAACCCGCAGCGGGCTCGGGCCGCTATCCCGCGGTAACGCAGCAAGGCACAGCTGAGCACGGCGAAGTGCCGGCACGTGCCGATGACCCGCCGCGCGGGGTCGCGTGTGACGGTCAGCGGGGCCGCGTCGAGGGCGAGCAGGGCACCGATCACACCGTTGGCGGGGCGGAGCTGGTTCTCGGCGAACCGGTCGTCGGGCACGCCCAGGCCCTTCGCGTCAGTCGGCTGGACGACGAGATCGTGAACAAGGCGGCAGATCTCCACGGCCTCGCGCGGGAGAGTCGCCAGCGCAGGCTCATGGATGGTGTCGATCGTCGTCAGTGGACCGGCCACCGCGAAATCGATCGTCCTTGCCATGTCGGGCATCGTAGGCGCCGCCACGAAGATCTGCTGTCCTGCTGACCAGCGACCGCCTCGCGAGCACCACCGGTCCTGGGGCCATGCCTGGCGACGAGGGACCGGTCCGATGACCAGCAGAACAGCTATCCACGGTTACTGGACCGGCCCGCACGACATCCGCATCTGCCGCCGAGTGACCGTCAGGTTCCGTGACGTACCCGCGGAATCGGGCGGCCGGAGTGTCGATGCCCGTGACGTTCTGATTGTTGCCGACAGTTCATCGATGCCGGGCGATGAATGCGAACTCGCGGCCCGGGTGCTCCGGTGCCTCGCGCCCGTCGCGGATGGGGTAGCCGCTGGTGGCCAGGCTCGATGCGACTTCGTCGTGGGTGCGAAAGCGCGGGGTCGAGTCCGACGTGACGACCTCGCCGTCGGCCGGGAACCGGTAGGTGCGTCGGAAGGAGGCGAACGGGAGGCTGACGTCGGTGACCGTGAGGTGGTGCTCGGTGGCGGAAGGTCACGCGCACGTGGACGGGTAGCCGGGGCCGCCGAACTTGAGCGGCGGCCCCGGCGGCAACAGGCCGTCGACAATCCTCTGGCAGAGGCTGTGACCGAGATCAGCGGATGAAGGTGATGTCCGGGTGTTTCGGTGATGGGCCGTCGAGCAGTGGCTGGGCTCGCTGGCGCAGGTGCTGGTCGAAGAACGCGGCGACGTAGGCGCGTTGTGAGGTGATGATCCGGCTCGGGTCAACGGTGCCGATCGAGCCGGCCACCACGCCTTCGCGCAGCGTGAACACCGCGTCGAGTTGGGGCAGCAGCGCCTGGTGGTCGGTGAAGCTGAAGTGCTCGCCGTCCGGGACGTACAGGTCGAGTTTCCAACCGGTCGAGTTTGCCCAGAACGTCCGCCACTCCACGGCTTCGAGGTGGGTGTGTGGCTTGCCGCCGCTGAGGCCGGCACCCAACAGCAAGAAGGGCCGGTCCAACCCGCGGGTGACCACGTCGCCGAAATCGCTGTTGCCGCTGCCGTACGCCATGCTGCCGTCCAGATCGGCTCCAACGTCCAGCCGCCGGTCGACGAGCATTGCCTCGGCTGCGGTGAAGCCTCCGCCGGAGTGCCCGAACATGCCGGCGCGGGACAGGTCGAGCGCCGCGCCGAGGCCACGTGGAAGCCGCCGCCTGCCCGCGTCGGGGTTACCACCAGCGGCGAGGACAGCGAGTTGGTCGAGGAGGAACCGGGTGTCCCGCACGCGGGTGCGGATCATCGTGCGACCCACCTCCGTGGGTGCCAGGTCGGGTAGGCGTTGGGTCTCCAGACGTCCACCGGGGAACTCCACACCGAGCGTCTCGTAGGTGTGGTCGACCGTCACCACCACGTATCCACGGCTGGCCAGTTCTTCGACGAGGATCGTTCCCTCGGCACGGAACCGTTCGGCGCCGGGTGAGTACACGACGACCGGAAAACCACTGTGGGTGGCGAGCGCCGGCGCGCCCTTGCGGGCATGGGTGGCCAGGCCCGCCCAGCTGACCTGCCCGGCGTCGATGCCGAGCGTCGCGGCGAGGTCCTCGTCGTACAGCTTCGCCGCGAGGGGCGGCAGGTATGGAGCCAGTGGTTCGCGGCCCGCCGGCCGGGCCGGGTACCACACGGTGGCCATGAGTTCGCGTGGCCGGCCGCTCACCCACGGGTCGGTCCGGTCACGGTCGACGAGGTGGAGTTCGGTGGCGCCGACCGGGTACGGGCCGGTGGGCGCGGGCAGGCTGAGTCGCAGTGGTGTGCTCGATGACGGCGTCGATGCCGGGGCGGTCTGTCCGATCGCCACCGGCATCGCTGACGCGATCGCGGCCGAGACCACAACCGCTGCGCCGCCCTGCAGCCACCGTCGGGAATGTGTGCGCATGCCGCAAGCCTCACCCGCATCGCCGCACGGCCGGATCTGGCGAACGTCATCGAGTCGGCCCTGAGGATTCTCAGGGCCGATGGGTATCTTTGGTGCACTGCGGACGGCCCGCCGAGCTTTGTAGCGTCCAGCGCATGATCGAAATCCTCGAGTCGGCGATCACCTCGCCATGGGTCTATCTCGCGTTGTTCGCCATCGCCGCGCTCGATGGATTCTTTCCGGTCGTGCCGGCGGAGACGATGGTGATCACCGCCGGGGTGTTCGCCGCCAACGGCGCACCCGACCTGGTCGCGGTCATCGTGGTGGCCGCGCTCGGCGCGTTCGTCGGCGACCACATCTCCTACCAGATCGGCCGCCGGGCTGGCGCGGGCATGGTGCACCGGCTCCGGCCGGGGGGTCGCCGCCGGGCCGCCTTCGACTGGGCGGCGAACGCCCTCGCCGTACGCGGTGGGCTGCTGCTCGTCGTTGCCCGTTACATTCCCGGTGGGCGGACCGCGGCGACGATGACCACCGGCGCGGTGGCGTACCCCCGACGGAGCTTCGCGCTGTTCGCCGCGCTCGCCGCCGGATCGTGGGGTCTGTACTCCGCGCTGGTCGGGTACCTCGGTGGAACCGCGTTCGAGCACGACAAGATCAAGGGCCTGCTCTTCGGGCTGGGGCTCGCGGCCGGCGTCACGGTGCTGGTGGAGGCCGGCCGGTGGCTGCACCGGGGCGGGATGTCGTACTCAGCTTCCGAAATCGTTGTCGACCAGGCCGGCCTCGTAGGCGACGATGGCCGCCTGCACCCGGTTTCTCACCTGCAGCCGGGACAGGATCGTGCTGACGTAGCTCTTCACGGTTCCCTCGACGAGAAAGAGCCGCCGCGAGATCTCTAGGTTGGAAAGGCCGGCACCGAGCAGCGCGAGCACCTCACGCTCGCGCTGGGTCAGGCCGGCCACCCGGGCACGGGCGGTGCCACGGGTCAACGATCCCGCGCTGACCTCGGTGAGGATCCGCCGCGCCACCTTCGGCGACAGGTACGCCGCACCGGCCGCGACCGCGCGGACGCCCGCGACCAGGTCCCGGGGATCGGCCGCCTTCAGCAGAAAACCACTGGCCCCTGCTGCGAGCGCCCGTGCCACGTAGTCCTCCTCGTCGAACGTGGTGAGCATGGCCACCGCCGTCTCCGGCACAACGCGGCGCAGCTCCTCCGCGGCGGCGAGCCCGTCCATCCCGGTCATCCGGATGTCCAGCAGTAAGACGTCGGGCCGGTGCCGGCGGGCCAACTCGATGGCCGTGCGACCGTCGCCGGCCTCGGCGACGACCTCAATCCCGTCGTCGGACGCCAGGATTGCCCGCGCTCCGGCGCGGATCATCGGCTCGTCATCGGCGATCAGCACCGTGATCATCGCACCGTCCCGGCGACCACCGTCTTGTCAACCAGCCGGCCGTCAACGAAACACAGCCGGTACACGTCGATCGGTCCAGCGAACAGGTCCCGCGTCACCCGGTAGTACTCGCACCGGGCGCCCGCCGGCACGGGTGGCTCCGGCACGTCGGGCCGCCCATCCACCTGCTGCGGCGGCAGTTGGGCGGCGATGTCCGGCCGCTGCTGGCCAACGCGCAGCGCGTCGTAGGCGGCAGGTGCGAGGAAGGAGTGCTTGACCTCGTACCCGCGTATACCGAACATCAACATCAGCACCACCGTCCCGATCGAGCCGGGCACGGCGACCGCGGCCGCCATGCCGCGACGGGCAGCCCTGCGCACCTGCGACAGGTGCCGCGTGGAGTCCGAGTCTTCGCTCTCGTCGGCGCCACGGCCGGTCGGGAGGCCGGCGTACGGCAGTTCCGCGACGACCTCGTAACCGCCGTCCCGGGCGCCGGCACGCAGTGCCCCACCGACCAGCCGAGCCCGCTCCCGCAGTCCCGGCAGGCCCTGCCCGCCGCCGACTGCGGCCGGCGGCGCACCGACACTCGGACGGCCATTGGTAACCGTGACGGTCAAGGCCGCTGCGCCGTACGTCAACCGCACCGTGACCGCCGCTCCGGGCGCATGCTTCACAGCGTTGGTCAGCGCCTCCCGCACCACCCGGTGCGCCGTCCGGTCCACAGCCGCCGGCACGGCGCCGGCCACGCCGGTGGTGACGAGCTCGACCCGCGCCCCGGACGCCCGCGAACGCGCGACGAGCTCCGCGACGGTTCCTCCCCGAGGCTCGACCGGTGCCGGGTTACTCTCGTCACGCAGCACGCCGACGATCTCCCGGAGTCGTTCGGTGGCCTCGACCGAAGCCGCCCGCAGCTCACCGAGCACGCTCCGGTACGGCTCGGCCAGGCCGCGATCCAGCTCCAGCGCG
Organism: Micromonospora sp. KC723; assembly: GCF_004348595.1. Taxonomy (GTDB): domain Bacteria; phylum Actinomycetota; class Actinomycetes; order Mycobacteriales; family Micromonosporaceae; genus Micromonospora. The sequence goes on along the minus strand of NZ_SMKD01000004.1, from coordinate 43,480 downwards.
CCCGCGCGCATCGCGATCAGACTCAGCTCGTGACCGAGCGAGTCGTGCATGTCCCGGGCGATCCGCGTCCGCTCACGTAACCGGGCCTCCCGAGCCACCAGCGACCGCTCCCGCTCAAGCTGCTCGGCGCGCTGCCAGCCGGCCGCCGCCAGCAGCGCGCGCAGTTGGCGGTACCGCCCAGCCAACCACGGCAACACGCCGAAGAACAACAACGTCACCGCGACGTTGAGCCAGCCCCAGACCTCGTCCATCGCCGCCGCGATCGCCAACCCCGCCATCGCGACGACCGAGAAGACCGCCGCGGCCGGAACCGTGGCGCTCACCCGCCGGCCCGCCGACAGCCCCGCCACAGCGGACACCAGCACCGGCCACACCTCTGACTCGGACGGTTCCCAAAGCTGGACCAGATTCGCCGCGGCACCGACCAGGAGCGCCCAACCCGGCCACCGCCGGCCGGTGACGACCACGAGACCCGACCACGCCACGCCGGCCGCGACCTGGCTCCACCGCGGCGCCGAGTCCGCGACAACCGCCGCGACCAACGCCAACCACAGCAGGACATCCACCACAGCTGCCCGATGGCGAGGGGATGATCCAAACATCCGGCCAGCGTACGACGCCCCTGGCAGAATCAGCGCAACCGCGGCAGGATCAGTGCCGCCCTGCCGGCGCGACCCAACTGCGTCGGCCGAGGCCATGGGCGCGTCAGGACGGGTACGTGTTGCCGGGTGTCGTTGCGATCAGTACCTCGGCCACCGGCTGCCAGCCGAGCCTCGTGTACAGGCGTTGACCGTCTTCGCTGGCGATGAGAATGCCGTGTTCGGCGCCTTCTTCGATCGCGGTACGGGCTAGCGCGCTCATCATCGCGCTGGCTAGGCCCTTGCGGCGATGAGCCGGCATCGTTTCGATCCGGTCGGCTGTCGCAATCGTTCCGGTCAGCCCCATCGTCCCGCGTGCACCGACCTCTCCCGACTCGTGCTGTGCGGTGGCCGTGACCACGCTGTCGCCTTGCTGCGAGTCGATCCTGGTCACAAGCCGGTACGGAGGAGCGGGCACGTGCTGCGGGTGCCCGCGAAGATCGGCTGTCATCAGCAGCTCCGAGCGTTTGAGCAAGATCAGGCCGGCGGCCGTCAGAGCCGCGGCCGCCCCCGCCGGGTCAGTGGTGGGTACGGTCAGCCATGTGACGGTGTCCTCGCCAGCGACCAGCCCAGCCAGTCTGGTGAGCGACGCGTAGTCATCGCCCGCCTCGAACGCGACATACTCGACATCGCGGCCGGGTTGCATGCACCGCACCCGCAACCCGTCACCGACGTCTTCGGCGACGGGCAGCCCGCGAGCCACGCCCCGGCCGTGTTGCCAGCGAACAATGAGATCTCCCAGGTCGCTCACCCGTCCAGTAGATCACTCGCACGTGAACGGCCCGCCACGTCCCTGGGACACAGTGAGCCCTGAGATCAGGTGCGCGGATCGTCGCTCGGTCGACAGCGGGCGATGCATCGAGGTGTGTGCTACGCCCGGACCGGGAACAAACGGACCGGCCGACGGGCGGAAGTTGCCAGCTGCCTTGCATCTGCATCGGCGCAGGCCTATGCGCGCTAAGCGGGACAGGGCCTTAGCATCGCCTCCGTGATCGATGACTTCGCCAACCGGCTTCTGCGCGACGTGGCTCGCCTCGACCCTTGCGCGGCAGTGGCCGAGGTCGGCGAACAGGAGGTCGACGGGCTCACCGACTACAGTCCGGACGGCCACCAGGCCCGCGCCGATCTCGCCGCCCGCGCCCTGCGCGAGCTCGGGACCGCGTACGGGGTGCTGCCCGCGATGAGCCCGCTGCACGCTCACCTCGCCGAACGGCTGCGCGCCCGCATCGCGTTCCACGACGCCGGGGAGGACCTGCGCGAACTGCATGCGGCGGCCACCGGCCCGCTCCAGCTCGTCCGCCAGTCCGTCGAGGCCGCGGTCCCCGGCCGTGACGCCGAGGGCGCAGCCTACGAGGATGGGTGGGCCCGTGTCGGCGCGCGCCAGGCCGTGATCCCCGCGGCCCTGGACGGGTACGCCCGCAGCCTCCTGCTCGCCGCCGAGCGTGGTCACCTGCCGACGCGGCGACAAGTGGAGCTCGTGACGCGGCGCTGCCGTAATTGGGTCGACGACGACATCGCCCTGGCGGAGCGCTACGGCGATGGACGGCAGCGAGCGTCGTTGCAGGCAGCGGCGCAGAGCGCGCGAGAGGCGTACCAGAGACTGGCCGCGATGCTGACCGCAGACCTGGCACCGCGGGCGCGCGGTGAGGAGGCCTTCGGGCCGCATCGGTACGCACTATGGGTGCGGGCCTTCCTCGGTGTCGAGCCGGATCTGCGCGAACTCTACGACTGGGGCTGGAACGAGTTCACCGCGATCGAGGCGGAGTTGGTCGCGGAGGCGAAGGCCTTGGGCGGGAGCGTGCCCGAGGTGCTCGATCGGCTCGACAGGCCCGACGCGCCGGGCACCCTGCATGGCCGGGCCGCGTTCGGTGCTTGGCTGCAGGAGTTGTTGGAGGCTACCAGCGAGCAGTTGCACGGTGTGCACTTCGACATCCCTGCGCCACTGCGGCGTATCGAGTCCCGGGTGACCATGTCGGCCGGCACCGGCTACACCGGCCCGTCGCGGGATCTGACGCGGCCCGGCCGTGTCTGGTGGTTCCTTCCCGAGGACCAGGCGAGCTTCCCCACCTGGTTCGCCTACAGCACCGCGTACCACGAGGGTGTTCCCGGCCACCATCTCCAGATCGGCCACGAGGCCTGCCAGGGCGGTCTTGGGCAGCGGCTGAACCTGCTCGGCGGACTCTCCGGCTGCCAGGAGGGCTGGGCCCTGTACGCCGAGCGGTTCATGGACGAACTCGGGCGCTACGAGCAGCCGGGTGCACGCCTGGGATACCTGTTCATGCAGCTGCTGCGGGCGGCGCGGGTCGTGCTCGACATCGGCCTGCACCTACGGCTGCCGGTGCCGTCCGGTGGCGGCGCATCGTGGACGCCGGATGCCGCGCTGCAGCTGCTGCGGGACCGTTGTCATCAGGGGCCGTACGCATCCGTGGAGCTCGCGCGTTATCTGGGCAGGCCAGGGCAGGCGCTGACCTACAAGGTAGGTGAGCGGGTGTGGCTGGCAGGTCGCTCATCCTTTCGCGGCGACCGGCGAGCATTCCACCGTCGGGCGCTGGAACTTGGCTCGCTGGGACTGGGCCAGCTGAGCGAAGAGCTGACCGGATGAGCGTTGTCGACGGCGTGGCGGGTGATGGTTGGCCGGCGGTCGGCTCGGCGCCAGGCGAGGGCGGTGGCGCACCGTGTGTTGCCGGCGAGGGGGATGATCGCGACGTTGAGTCTGGCGTAGTGCTCGTCGGTGCTCTCGGAGACGAGTGCGGCTCTCCGCTCGGAGCCGACGAGTCCGAGGGTCTCCTCGATCGAGCCGGAGGGAAGAGTGGCGGCTGCGTCGTTGATGCCCACGCGCCGTCCGAACTCGGTCAACTCGACGCGGTCGGCGGTGCGACGCAGAAGCGGCTGACCGGCGTTGGCCCTGAGCCGACGGATTGCTAGGCACCGCAGCCAAACGTCAAGCCCTGCTGACAGCCTCGCGCAGTCACTCGACGCTCATGTCGCTACCCTGCCGTCCAAACAGCGACCGTCCACACCGCCACACCTTGGGTAGGCACCTCACGTACCTCGGCAGCGGTCGCCGCTGCACGCGGCCTACTCGGGCCGCTCCGGCAGATCCCGCTGATGCCTCATAGGACCGATCAGAAGGATCAGCCCAGCCAGCGCCAGTCCGGCGGTCATGATCCACATGGCTGGTCGGACGCCGAGCGTGGAGCCGAGCGTGCCGGCGATGAGCCCGCCGAGTGGAATCGCACCGAGGTTGAGGAACTGCATGCTCACCAGTACCCGACCGAGCAGGTGAGGGGGCGTGTACTGCTGCCGGAACACGCCCTTGATCACGTTGCCCGCCACCACACCGACGCCGATGACCAGACCTCCGGCGACTAGGAGCCCTAGCCGCGGTCCGGAATCGGTCAGCGGGATGAGCAGTCCGAATGGCAGCGCCCCGACGTTGCAGAGCAGCATTCCCCGGGCGGTGCCGAAGCGAAGGCTGATCCGGGTGGCGGCCGCCGCGCCGAGGACCCCGCCGCAACTGGTCGCGGCGAGCAGGCCGCCAACCATGCCGGCGCTGAGACCAACGTCGCGGACCAGGAACACGACCAGGATCGACTGGTAGCCGATCAAACCGATGTTGCTTACCGCGCCGAACGCGGTGAGCACACGCAGGTAAGGGTCGCGGGCCACGAACCGGATCCCCTCGGCGATCTCCCGAGACAGATTGGCCGCCACCGGTCGAGGTTGGCGCGGCTCACGGAAGCGGATAGCCCACAGGCAGAGCGCTGAGGCGGCGAAGCTCAGCGCGTCGAGCAACACCGCTGTCACCGCGCCAGCGAGCTGCGCCAGCAGGCCCGCGACACCCGGTCCCGCGATCTGCATCGCGGACTCGGTGCCGTGCAGCTTCGTGTTGCCCTCCGGCAGCGCTTGCTTGTCGAGCAGTGACGGCAGGTATGCCTGGCAGGCGGTCTGAAAGAAGACCGCGGCGGTGCCGGCAGCGAGCGCGACAGCGATGAGGTGCCCGATTGTCAGCATGTCGAGCCAGGCGGCTACCGGAACGCTGAAGAACAGCAGCATCGAGGCGGTGTCGCAGGCGACCATGACGGGCCGCCGTCGCAGCCGATCCACCCAGGCGCCTGCCGGTAGTCCGATGATCAGCCAGGGCAGCCAGCTGGCGGCGTACAGCATCGCTGCTTCGAACGCTGTGGCGTTCAGCGTGGCGACCGCGAGCAGCGGCATTGCCACGCTGGTCACGCTGCTGCCGAGCTGGCTGCTCGCCTGGCCGATCCACAGCAGACGGAAGTCTCGGTGCCAGAGCAAACCACCCCGTCCCCGGGCGCTGCCCGTCCGCTGCGGGATGGTGGCCGTGCCGGTTATGGCTGAGCTGGCACGGCATGGGCAAAGAAGAAGACAGGATCACGGCGCTGGCCGTCGTCGGGCACCTCCCGATCACCCCAGCGCGCGAGCACCTCGAGGATGTCCCGCTCAAACTCGGCCAACTCATCTGGAGTCAACCGAAGCCACCTGTCGGTGGAGAAAGGTGCCTCCCCCCATACCTCCCTCTCCGACTCGCGGTTCGCATGCCAAGCCCGAACCAAACCCACCTGCCGGTCAAGACCGAGGGAGACCGCAGCGCTCGCCACAGCCTGGCTCGCGGGATCATCATCGAAGTCGGCGTTGGACCAGCGCACACCGGGCGAGGCCAACCGCCACCAGCGCTCGCGCCGGTCGCGGGCCAATTCCGGCACCTCCACCACCAACTCGCACCCGGCAAGCACCTTCAGGTGATGGCTGATGTTGGCCACCGCTTGGTCGGTTCTCTCGGCGAGCGCACTCACCGTTGACGGGCCGTCCACCTTGAGCACGTCCATCAGGCGACGCCGCAACGGGTGTGCCAGCGCAGCCAGCACGGCGGAATCAGTGATCTTGCGAATCTGCGGTTGATCCATACGAGCAGACTTCCATGCACAAGAGCTCTTGTGCAATGCCAAACGCTTAATGAAGTTTGCTGATCCGCAGACCCGAACGAACCGGGCAGGTCACGCCCGAGGTGCCACGAGAGGAGCAGGGTCACGTCCTCGCGGGCTGGGGTGTAGATCGCCTGCGTGAGGCTCTGTTCGGTGCTCGGTGCGGTCTGCCGATCGTCCCGGGCTGCCGGGACGGCACTGCCCGGCGTAGTACCCGGTCTGAGCGCATGCGGGCGAGGACCTGCGGGGGCCAGGTCACGCAGGGGGAACGACGATCGGGGTGCGTCGTAGTCGGCGTCGGCCACGACCAGGATTTCCACGTCCCCGGCCGCCACTGCCGGGCTGCGATCAAACGCCCCACGATGGGTCGCGGCGATGCTCCGGCGGCCCAAGTGCTGCCGGTCGGCGCGGGAGTCGCTGGCCCCTTGTGGGCCAGGGCCCGTCGGGGCATGCACCGGTGGAACGTGCCGGGCCTCGCCACCAACCTGCCCGAAACGGTCGGGTGCGGGGCCGGTCAGGTGGGGATGCCATTCCCGTCGGTAAGTCGTGTCCTTTTACCTTCATGAACTCGGTGATCAGGGCCGGCACGGGTCGGGTGCCTGGGATGTCGGCATCCGGCGGATTGCTGCAGGCTGCCCCTACACGTAGAGGTGTGCGATTCTGGGCCATTGTGGACAGCAGGAAAGAACCACGCCGGGCCGGTCGGCGGGATTCGGGGACCGACATGGTGGCCGGTGTGATCGAGACCGACGGGACATGGCCCGCGTCAGCGGCAGGAAGGCTGCTCGGCATTTCCGATGTCGAGTCCAGCGATTCAGCGCGAAGGTCGCCCTGACGCCGTCAGGCCAGTAGCGGGTACCGACACGTGACCCTGCCGCAGTTCGCTGCCATACGCGGTCTGAATAGGAGTGGCGATTACGGAGGAATGGTTGAAGGATGGTGACGTGGTCACCGAAAAGCTGCCGGGAATCGTGCTGCTCGACGACCTGCGCTCGTTCGTTGATGGCCGGTTGGCGCAGGTGGCGGGCACCAGCAGGGTCGGCATCGACGCGCTGGAGCGACACAGCGATTGGACGAGCTGTGGCTGGATCACGACCTGGGCGGGGACGACACGATTGGGCCGGTCGTCGAGGTCTTGGGGCGGGCGGGCGTTTGAGGAGTGCCGGTTCGATAACGGCACTTTGTACGTTCATTCGGCGTACCTGCCGGCGCTGAAACTGCCATGCAGGCGTTGCGTCGATGGGGCTACAACGTGCGCCCAGCGGCTGGGTCACCGCAGGTCGACTACCTCGCCGTAACCGAGTAGCGGCCCCGGGTGGCCTGCCGGCGTGTCAGGCTCCGCTTGATGCGTGACGGATAGCTGTCACCTGTTCCGTGACACGTCCGGCTACGCGATTCTGGCCGTTCCTTCTCAGGCTAGTGGTGTTCAGTCCCAGAAGTTGAACAGCAGTTGGCCGATACGGTCGGCTTCCAGTAGTTGATCTGGTCGTGTTCGTGCGGGCTGAGGTCGCTCAGGTCGGCGTGTGACAGGGAGGTCTGCAGCTGCGCGGCGGTGAGGGCCTGGGTGTCGGTCAAGGTGGTGAGGGCGGCGGCGAGGTCGGGGTGGTCGACGCACGTCACCATGACGTCGCCGTTGACGTGGGGGCGGGCGAAGGCGATGAACGGCAGGGCGGTGTGCCGCAGCACCGCGATGTGGTCGTGGGCGTCGGCGATGTCGACCGTGTGGAGTTCGGCGTGACGCCGGCGGGAGTGACGCCGATGACGGTGGCGTCAATGGCGCGGGCGGCGTGGTGACAGACGGCGGTGAAGGCCCTGAGATCCGCTCGGGCGCAGACGGGATCTCAGCTTCTTCGATCGAGGCATCAAAAGGGCTTTCCACACTTTGGCCGCTCGTGGTGATGATTTCCGCAACCTGCCACAGCCGCGAGATCCGGGGTGTTGACTTGCCGCACGCTGATCGCTGAGGATGTGCCGCAACTCGTTGGACACTAACGTGTAACCGGCCGCACGGGCAGCCGGTCATCGCTCGTCTGGGCCTGATGCGGCAGCGCTGCGCGGTCCCGTCGAGCCGCATGTCGGGGTGCCGGGCGACCGGTGCCGCGGGGGAACTGCGCACCTAGCCTGGGTGCCGCATTGATGGTTGGCGCGCCGGGCGGTGCCTGGCCGTCAATGTTAGCGCTCACATAGGTAGACGTATATGCCTGCGCCAGTGGGTCGGCTCACCAACCACTCCCCGGCTCGCTGCGTGTCGGCGGTCCCGATGACGAAAGGACAGATGCTATGTCGGTTGGGTTTGCGCGCACCGTGAGGTGGCGTCGTCGGTGGCGGTCGGGGTTGGCCGCTGCGGCAGTCGTGGCCGTCGTGGGCGGGCTGCTCACGGTGGCTGCGACGCCGGCGTCGGCCGCCACGGTGGACACCACCGCCTGGTACGTGCTGGTGAATCGCAACAGTGGCAAGGCCCTCGACGTCAACGGCGCGTCCACGGCCGACGGCGCCCGGCTCATCCAGTGGAACCGCACCAACGCGAACAACCAGCAATTCCAGTTCGTGGACTCCGGCGGCGGCTACTACCGACTCAGGGCCCGGCACTCCGGCAAGGTTGCCGCCGTGTCCGGCTCCTCCACCGCCAACGGTGGGGCGATCGTGCAGTGGACCGACAGTAACGGCACCAACCAGCAGTTCCGGCTGGTCGACTCGGACGGCGGCTACGTCCGGCTGGTCAACCGGAACAGTGGCAAGGCCCTCGAGGTGGCGGGTCTGTCCACCGCTGACGGCGCCAACATCCAGCAGTGGGACGACTGGAACGGCGCTAACCAGCAGTGGCAGCTCGTCCGCGTCGACGGCGGCGCCTGCGCCCTACCCTCCACGTACCGCTGGACGTCGACGGGCCCGCTGGCGGAACCGGCGTCGGGGTGGGTCTCGCTCAAGGACTTCACCGCCGTCGTCCACAACGGCAAGAAGCTGGTTTACGGGACGACGCACGACACCCGGGTCAACGGGGCCTGGGAATCGACGATGTTCAGCCCCTTCACGAACTGGTCCGACATGGCGTCGGCCACCCAAAGCAAACTGCCTTTCAACGCCGTCGCGCCCACCCTTCTGTACCACGCCCCGAAGAACATTTGGGTGCTCGCGTACCAGTGGGGTTGGCCATACACCTTCTCCTACCGCACCTCGACCGACCCCACCAACCCCAACGGCTGGGGAGCGCATCAGGAGCTGTTCACGGGCACCCTCCCCACCGGGGCCCCCATCGACCAGACCCTCATCGCCGACGACAAGAACATGTACATGTTCTTCGCCGACGACCTCGGCAACATCTACCGGTCCAGCATGCCCCTCGGGAACTTCCCGGGCAGTTTCGGCTCGAGCTACACGAAGATCATGAGCGACACGCCGGAAAGGCTGTTCGAAGCGGTCGAGGTCTACAAGGTCCAGGGCCAGAACCAGTACCTCATGATTGTCGAGGCGCAGAGCTCGCAGGGTCGTTACTTCCGCTCGTTCACGGCCACCAGCCTCGACGGTACGTGGACACCGCAGGCCGACACCCTGACCAACCCCTTCGCCGGCAAGGCCAACAGTGGCGCCACCTGGACCAACGACATCAGCCACGGCGATCTGGTGCGCACCAACCCCGACCAGACCAAGACCATCGACCCGTGCAACCTACAGTTCCTCTACCAGGGGCGCGATCCCCGCTCCGACGGCATGGACTACGGCCTCCTGCCGTACCGGCCGGCCGTGCTGACACTACAGCGCTAGCTAGTGGCGTGACGCAGGTCCGGCTCGAGTGTTCCTGACGTTCTGGGGCAACGACGACGCCGAACCGGTTGAGCGTGTCACGGCTCGGGATCAGGATCGAGTGGAGTTCAAGGGCGGGCTCGGTGCGAGGCCGAGCCCGCCCAGCACGCAGATCTGGATCATCCCACCGCCCGAGGGACAGCTTTCTGCTGGCTGGAACTGAGCGAGCGACCCGACCAAACCAAGGCGCACCGGGCCCGGACCGTCGACAGACTTCCGCTCACCGTCGGCGAGATCACCTGGGACGACAACGTGCTCACCGGCTCGGTCAGGGGTTGGAAAGCTGACGGGTGTTTGTCAAAGCTGCCCGCTCCTACCGAACCGATGGCGCCTCGCAGACCGCACCGCGCGATCGGCGTCTCCCACCGGCTCGACTTTCCGCGATGTACCCGGCGTAGGGACTGGCACAGTTCCACCGTGGACTGTCAAGGACGACCGCCTGTGCACTGTCACGCGATCCCCGGGGGAGTGCGTAGGTTTCCGTGTTTGACCCGGGTGTGGTCCGTTGGGCAGGACGTTGGTCGTGTCCCGGAAAGGACCACGTCATGGCAGACAAGAAGGGCGCTGTTCGGCTTCCCGCGGCCGTCGGCGCTGCCGCAACCGCCTGGTCAGCCGGGCCCGGGCCGGGATCTGCGGCACCTGCTCCGTGAACGTGCGGCGCGGGCATCCGGTCTGGTCGCAGGTTGGCGTCCAGATCGGTGGTCGGTTGCGGGAGGGTGGTCGAGGGCACCTGCTCGCGTAGACGGTCTGGCAACCGTCGGTGGCCCGGGTGTCGCGGCCGCCAGGTCTGGCCACCCGGCGGAGGGTGGATCGCTGGGACTCGACGCGCGGCACCCGGGCGGCTCAGTTCCGCAGGCTCCATCTCTGGTTGCCCTGCCCGTTGCAGGACCAGAGGATGATCCTCGTGCCGTTGGCGGTGCCCGCACCGTACGCGTCCAGACACAGCCCGGACTGCGCCCCGGTGATACTGCCGTCGGCGTTGACGTTCCACTGCTGGTTCGTCCCGCCGTGACAGTCCCAGATGATCACCGCCGTGCCGTTGCTGGTGCCGGCGCCGTTGGCATCCAGGCACTTGTTGCCGTAGACGGTCAACTGCCTGCCAGTGGTGTGCGTCCAGCGCTGCTGGACACCCGTGCCGCAGTCGAACAGCTGGGCCTGGGTGCCGTTGGTGGTGCTGGCGTTGGGCACGTCCAGGCAGCGGCCGGACTGCGCGCCGACGATCTGCTGGCCTCCACCAGGCGGAGCCGTCGGTGTGGGAGTAGGGGTCGGCGGAGGGCCGCCCGAGGGAGGCGAGATGGTGATGGTGAACGTCTCATCCGCGTTGCGGTGCGGCAGGTTCACGGTCACGGCGTTGTTGGACAGCGTCATCACCGAGTCCTGCACGGTGACCGGCCCCGCTACCGCGCCGCCACCGTTGTACGGTATGCGACTGACCAGCACCCGCACCTGGTTGTTGGCGACGATTCCCTCGGTCGCGTCCAGCCGTTGCAGGTTCACCGCAATATTTCCCGTCGTGGTGCCACCACCGATCAGGACCTTCGCGACACCGGTGTCCTTGGTGGCGAACGCGTCGTAGTTCGAACTGGGTGTCACCGACGCGATCTGCCCGGTCTGTGAGGCGTAGAAGTTGTAGACCCACCATTCGCCCTTCGGCTGGTACTGGCCGGAGACGCGGGTCAGCAGGTTGGCCATGTCGTTGTGCAGGTTCCCCCCGCCGGCCCAGTTGGCCCGCAAGCCGTCCGCGCCGGCGCGTTCCAGGCGGGCGATGTACCAGGCACCGTCGCCCGGGTTCTGCTCGTTGGACGCGCCGTACTCGTTGATCTGGTACGGACGCGGATGCGCGATGCCCCGCGAGTTGAGCGTGTTGTTCGCTGTCGCCACGTTCGACACCGGGTCGCCGGGCAGGGAGTGCCAGCTGACGATATCCGGCACCACGTTGTTGGCCTTGACATAGTCAAGGTACTGCGTCCACCAGCCGGAGTTCGTCGGGACGCAGGCGCAGCTCGGTCCGACGATCAGGTGGGCCGGGAAGGCCGACCGGATGCGCTGGTAAGCACGTCGCCACATTTCGAAGTACTGCGCCTGTGAACGGTTCCAGAACAGGGTGATGTTTGGCTCGTTCCAGATGTCCCACTGCACCGGCGCGCCGGTGGCCCGTACGTCGTTGATGAGCCGGGTCAGGAACGCGTCGTAGTCGCTCCAGTCTCCGTTGTCGCCCGGAAACCGAGAGATGGGGTACCCGTCGGCGCCCCACAGGTCGTGCACGAGCAGCACGAACTCACCGTCCAGCGACCGGGTGCGCAGCAGCTGGGCGCGGGTGGAGTTCCACCGCCGGTCGTAACGGCCGTGCACCCAGCCGCCCGGGCTGTCCAGTTGTGCGCCGCCGGCCCGCATGTACCGGAACTTGACGTCCCGATAGAAGTTGTCCGGCGGGCCGGAGCCGTTCTCGGTCATGCCGTAAATCCAGCCAGAGGCACGGTAGGTCGGAACACCGGACGACACCGAGAAGTCGACGGCGAGGGACTCGTCCGCGGCCTGCGCGGCCGTCGACAGGGCAATGGTGGAGGCGGCGACGAGCGTCATGGCCGTGAGGTGGACGGTGAGACGCCGACCGCGTCCGCCGGAATTGGGCTTCATTGGCGACTCCTAAGACTCGGGGAGAGGCGGCGGTGTGACAAGTGGGTGGGCCCGCACAACCGTTTCGGGAACCGAACACGTCACCTACCGGCTTGGGGGCTGGTGCCTGCGCAGAGTGAGACCGGGGCGGGCAATCGAAACCGCTGGTCGCCGCCGAGCCCGTACCGGAACAGGCGGTGCGACACGCCGGTCCGGGACGGAATCACCGACGCTCATGTCGTACTCCTCACGAGTCGATTCGACCTCTGCGTATGCAGCTAGCAGCCCTGGACGAGGTGCGCCCGAGGCTTCTCAAGCGAAACGATTCGATGAAACACTAGGTCCCCCAGTGATGCATGTCAATGTCGCGGTTGGCGGTGGGCCTGGCGGCCGGGCTGCTCGGCCAACTTGTCGCCATGGAGCGCCCGGAGCGGTGCGCTCACTGATCCTCGTTGGCTCCCCGCTGCTGGCGGCGAGGGCCAAGGTGATATGGGACAGACTCGTGCCGTGGCTGGTTCTCTTCGGCGGGGTGCGGGGTTGTTTCGGCGTCACGGAGGGCTTGGGTGGTGGCCCGTCAGGCGAGTAGGAGCGAGGGCGATAACGATCCGCCGTCTGTCCATCCGGTCGGCCATCGCGCCGGCGGGAGGGTTGCGACCAGCCAGGGCAGGAACTGCACCACCGCCATGCCCGTCACCACGAGCGGGTCACGCGACACCCTTGCGCGTCCGCCGTCACCTACGCCGACCCCACCGGCCTGACCGCCGAGCAGGTGCCGGCGTCCGCGCGTACCCAGCCCGCCGGCCACATTCCGCGGGCTCGGCGGCAGCGGCTCGCCGGCCAGCTGGCTCTTCGAACCGACGGACTGGGACGGCCTGTCGATGGTGAACCGCCGGACCCATACCTCGGTGCGCGCCTGCCGGCCCACCTCTCCGCGTTCCCACGCATACCTGTACGACTACGACTACGCCGACAGCGGATCGGACTACTTCTCGTACCTCCACTGACAGCCTGGAGCGCGCCCACAGGTCCAAGACGGAAACCGACACACTCCCGATACCCGTTCCGGTGGTGCTCCATTGTGGGTAGGTTGGGGCTGCCTCAGTGTGTGATCGATCAGGGGGCTTCGTCAGGTGGCGGGTCTTGGGTGGTGCTCAGCGGACAGGGGAGGCCCTGCGGATGAAGATCGTTGCGTTGTCCTGTACGCAGAAGCGTCTCCCGTCGCTGACCGACGCGTTGCTCGAGGCGGCGATTGCCGGCGTCGTCCGGGAGGTCAGTGACGCGGAGATCCAGCGGATTCGGTTGATCGACCATCGCATCGCGATGTGCGAGGGCGAGGACACGTGTCTTGATCCCGAGGTGGGCCGGTGCACGCTCGACGACGACTTCGAGCATGTCGTCGATCTGGCCGAGGGTGCGCAGGCGATGCTGCTCGCCATGCCGGTGTACGCGGGGAACGTGCCCGCGGTGCTGAAGATCTTCCAGGAACGCTTGAAGAGCTTCATGAACGCCAGGCAACGCCCGTTCGGCAACCTGCTGGTGGGGACGATCGTGCACTCGCGCACGATGCTGACCGAGCCTGCGCTGGGATCGTTGTTCCCGTGGTACCTGCGCCTACGGAACAGGAACGTGGCGTCGGCGTGCTTCACCCAGAACGATCATCAGGATCTGACCCGCACCGCCGCGCTCGACCTGTGTGTGGCCGTGGGCCGGCAACTCGGCATGACGCTCGACGGCAGCCGGTCGCCGGCCAACGACCCCACGGCACTGCCGTTGGTTCAATCACCGGCTCGTTCGCGGTGCGGTGACCCGGCCGGGTCCTCTCCTGGAGCGTGAGGAGTTTCCGCGCGCCAGGTGCACCCGTCGCCTGCCTGTTCGCACGACACCGTGACGTCCGGTTCCACGTAGCGGGCGGCGATGGCGGTGTTGAGTTCCTGGCAGTACGGGCACGGTGACGAGAACGTCAGAACGACGCCGGCGCGGGCGGCCTGTTTGCGGTACCGGAGGATCCCACAGTCGGCGTTGCGCAGGACGGTGCCCGAGGGCTGGGGCTCACAGGTGACTGCCGAGTCGTACAGCAACAGCTGACGCTGCAGTCGGGTCATGAAGTGATCGGTGGCGGACACCCCGGCGGGTCGCTGCGCTTGCAGTAGCTCCGCGGTGATGCGGGAGTTTGCCTGGATCCACGCAGCCAGGCCTTCTTCGCCGTGCACTCCCAGGATGAACTCCTCTGCGGCCGCCTGGGCCTCGAAGAACCGCTGACGCCACAGGTCGACCTTCTCGGCCGGGTCGAGGGGAGACGGTTCACTGGTCATGGTCCGCGTCCCTCCCGGTGGTGCCGTCCAACTCGGCGAAGACCTCCTGGGCGACGCGCAGTCCGTTGTTGGCGACCGGCCAGCCACCGTAGTAGGCGAGCTGAATGATGACTTCGACGATCTTCTCTCGCGACATCCCGAGATGCAGGGCGGCACCGATGTGGCCGCGCAACTCCCAATCGGTCCGCGCCAGCGTGACCGCGGTCAGCGCGACCAGTTCGCGCTCCTCGACGCTCAGGTGCGGGCGGGTCCAGATCTCACCGAACAAGTGGTCGACGGTGATCTGCAGGAACTCGGGGTAGGAACCCGGGCGCGGTTCGCGGCCGAAGACCTGCTGGAACATGGCCTCACCCCGCTCATGCCGGGCAGACGGCTGATTCATCGATCAACTCCTTCGTGTTGGCCGAGCAGTTGTCAACGTCCACGCCGCCGCGAAGGCGACGACCAGCAGCACGGCGCCGCTGCCGAAGGCGGCCGGAACACTGACCCGCTCGGCGATGAGCCCGACGACGACCGGTCCGACTACGGCGCCGACATCGGCGCACATCGAGAAGACGGCGACGCCACTGCCGGCCCGTCCGGCGACGACGTCACCGATCAGCGCGGCCGGTGCGGCGTTGAGCAGGGCTGATCCCGCCGCGTACACGCTGAGCAGGACGACGAGCCAGGCGTACCTGTCCACGAACACCAAGGCTGTGATCGCCGCCGCAGCCACACCGGTGCCGGCGATCATGGCGGGCCGGCGGCCGGCCCGATCGACAACCCGGCCGGCCGGCATGATCAGCAGCGCCTGAACGGCGGCGGAGATCGTGAACGCCCACCCGACCCACGTCACGTCACGTCGCCACCCCACAACCACCGTGGGGACCAGTGCGCCGCGCAGCCCGAACAAGACCCATCCCTGCGCCAACGCTGCGAGGCAAGCCACCAAGTAGTGTCGATTCCGCAGCAGCACCGGTAGCCGGACCACCCCACGGCCCGGCTCTGCGCCGGCAGTTCGGCCGGTGCGGAGCACCGCCAGCGTCAGCACCGCGGCGGCCAGCAACAGCACGGCGTACGCCACGAACGGCGCGGACAGGGCGATGAGGGCGAGGAGCCCGCCCAGTGCTGGTCCGCAGATCCCGCCGAGCAGGAAGCCTGCTTCGAACACGGCGCTGGCCCGGCCCCGCTGGTCGGCTGGCGCGATCGCCAGGAGTGTCGCCAGTGCGGACACCGAGAACAGCACCGAGCCGACGCCGCCGAGGCTGCGGAACACGAGCAGCTGCCCGAAACGAACCCCGAGTCGGCCGCAGAACGGACTGGTGGCCAGCCGCATGAACGCGAACAGGGCGACGAGCACTCCGATCTGGGTGGGCCCGGCCCCGAACGTCGCCGTGTACACCGGGAGCACCGGGAGCACCAGCCCCAGACCCAGCATGACGCAGCCACCAACGACACTCAGGACGTAGACCTCGCGAGGGAGAGTCGGCTGGGCGGCGGCAACGGTTGGGACGCTGCCAGGGCCGGCCACCGTCACTGTCCGATCACAGGATGATGCTGAGCTTTCCGTGTTCGTACAACGTCTCGTGGTCGAGCACCACAACCCGTCTCCGGACCCGGAACGACTCGCCCTCGACGACGAGCTCGAACCGGCACTTTCCGACGTAGGCGTCAGAGCGCCCGTGTCCGAACCGGTACACGATGACATTCGCCGCCACGTCGAGGTGCGTGCCCCGATCGGTCAGGATCTCCACGTTGCTGATCATCCGATTCGTCCGCGACCGAGGGTTCTCGCACCACACCTCCCCGTTGAGGAGTTGTTCGATCCGCTGGCGTAGCCGGGCAGCGTCGTCGTCGATGAGCCCGAGCGCACCGGCCGTCTCGCCGCGGACGTCGGTGGCCGGCACCGAGTAGCGGATGTCGTCGGTCAGCATCTCGTCGTACCACTCGAGCAGGCGCCACTCGTCGAGCAGCCGCGCCTCGCGGAAAAGGAACTGG
This sequence comes from Micromonospora sp. KC723, assembly GCF_004348595.1. Lineage (GTDB taxonomy): Bacteria > Actinomycetota > Actinomycetes > Mycobacteriales > Micromonosporaceae > Micromonospora. The sequence continues at coordinate 27,190 of NZ_SMKD01000004.1, read as the reverse complement.
CTCACCCGGTGCCACAACCGCACCTGGGCCGTCTCGTCGACGGTCAGCTCGATGGTCATCGTGGTTCTGCCCCTTGCATCTCGGCCCGGTGAGCGACCTCGAGGTGACCGTCGTCGCCGCGCATCAGCCGGTCCCACTGCCGCCAGAACTCGCGGGCGGGAAGCTCGTCGGTCGTCTCCGGGACCTCCTTGTTCATACCGCGTGACAGATCCGAGTAGCGGACCGTGCGGTTGAGATAACCCCGCTGGCACGACTCGATGATCTCGATGTCGTCGGGAGTGGCGAAGCCGGCGGGGCCGAGGAACGTCAGGTAGTGACTCTTGCGGAGTTCCCGGATGTCCGGATCCTCGTCCTTGGGGGCCAGGGCGACCGAGGTGATGGCCATCTGGTCGGCGCCGATCGGGTCGATCTTGCGGATCGTGATCGCGATCGCGTCGATGATCATCAAGTTGGGAAAGATTAACAGCGCGCGATTGGTGCCGGTGATCCGTTCGGCGCGTTCGGCGCCGAACCGGTCGACGAACTTTGCGGCCGTCGCCTCGATCCGCGGCCGGACCTCGGCGCCGAACATCGGCGTCCAGTAGGCGAGCGGGCGGGCTGCCGCCGGTGGCAGCTCGTTGGCTCCGTGCCCCAGTCCGAGGGCGCGGCCGAAGCCGCCTCGTCGGCGTGGTGGCACCGACCCCAGCGACTCCATGTAGCTGACGTAACGCTTGTGCAGGGCCCGGAAGTGGTAGATGTCGACGCTGTTCTCCATCATGAGCTTCCAGTTGGCCCGAGCGCCGTGCAGTTGCGCACCCTGGATCACCTCCATCCCGACCTCGGACTGGTCGTCGATCAGATCGAGGTACTCCGTCGCGCCCGCCAGGTACTCGGTCAAGGTGCGCGGCTGCTCCGGATCGAAGGTGGCGAACACGAAACCGCGGTAGCTGTCACTACGGTGCTGCGCCAGGCCGAAGTCCGCCTTCCGGAAGCCTGGCCCGTACCCGTCCGGGATCGGGACCCCGACCAGTTCACCCTGGTTGGAGAATGTCCAGTCGTGATACGGGCACCGGAACGATCTGGTCTGCCCGGCTGGCTGCGAGCAGATCAGCGCCCCGCGGTGAGTGCAGCTGTTCGCGAACACCCGGATCACCCCGTCGGACCCGCGCGCCATGACCACCGGGCGCCCGCCGACGTCGCGTGCCACGTAGGAGCCCGGCCCGGGCACCTCCGATTCGTGGCCGACGTACAACCAGCAGCGATCGAAGATCCTGGTCATCTCCTGTGCGGCCAGGTCGTCGTCGGTGTAGGCGCGGCGATCCACCCGGAACGAGAGACGCTCAAGATCATCAACGACGATCAGGTCACCCACCGGCCGCTGCAGTTCGATCGTCACTGCTCCCCCTTTCGCTGTAGCGTCTCGACCGTGCTGATGACCAGCTCGGCCGTGCGCACGGCGGAATCGCCGCACTCCGGCTGCGCGGCGCGTAGCCGTGCCCGGTAGTCCCGGCCGGGATCGAGCAGGTCGGCGACAGCGTCAGCGACCGCCTGCTCGGTGACGTCGGCAGGCTCCAACGCCGTCCCGAAGCCCGCGCTACCCACGAAGTACGCCTGGACAGGCTGATCCACAGCCAGCGGGATCACCAGCATCGGTGTCGCCGCCCGGATCGACTCCGCCACGGAGTTGTACCCGCCATGGGTGATGAACACGTCGGCGCGCTCGAGCACCTCACGTTGCGGCAGATACGGGGCGGTCAACACTTCGTCGGGCAGCGCGAGCTCCTCGGCGAGATCTCCGACCGCAGCGATCACCTGTGCGCCGGTCGCCGCCGCCCCGGTGATCACCGTGCGCAGCAGGTTCGGCCGCCGGTAGAAGATCGTGCCGAAGGAGACGTACACCACCGGGCGGTCGGGGTCGATCCGATCCAGGCCCGAGAAGCTGACCTCGTCGCCGCGGGTCCCCGCCGCACCCGGCAACCCGACCAGCTGCACACCGTCGTCGGTGACCGCGTCGTCCCCGACGAGAGCGGGAATCGTCGGCATCAGATTGAGAATCGGCGAACGCGCCGAATGAGTCCGAGTCGACCACAACACCCCGTGCCTGGTCAGATAGCCGCCGACCTGTTCGTCGTACGGCCAGCGACCTCGTCGGTGCTCGCTCGGGCATACTCCGCCCAGGTTGGCCCAGATCATCCCGTACGGCACGCCGGACGCCTGTGCACCGACCATGGCCGACGCCGTGACCGGCAGCGAATCGACGAGCACGAAGTCCGGTGCCGTCACACGGAGCGCGTCAGCTGTCTGGTCTGCCACCGGCGACGACCGGAGCATTGGGCCGATCTTCGCCGGATCGCCGCTCCACGGTGCCATCTCGACCTGCCCGATCGCCTGGACCTGCGCCTTGCCCAAGACCTGGCGACGCTGCTCGTCGAGCGCGCCACCGTCCGCGGACAGCAGCAGCAGCGCAACCTCACTGCCGGCATTCTGGAGCGCATTGACCACCGGAACATACGGGTTCAGGTGACCATGCTGGGTCGTGGTGAGTAGGGCGACGCGCATAAATCTCCGATCCATCGAGAGAAGACGACCAGGCCGACTCAAGATCTGGCTTCGGACGCGGCACGGCAGCCACGACCACGAACCCCCTGGCTTCAGAAACGGGTCGAGACGGCGACGCGCGAACGGCAGAGCTCAGCTCCCGGACAGCGAGAACGCCCGGCAGGAGAAAGGGGCCGCCGACGTCCAGATACTGCTACGAGGCTCTACGCATTTCCCACCATCGCTGAGGGGACACATCGACCGAAGCTACTCGGAACAACCTCGAACAACCGGGTTCACCACCTGCCTCCAAGCAGTTTTGCAAAGCCTGCCGGGATGTGCAATCGATGTCAATGCCTCGCAGCTGTCAGCTACCACCACTCTGCTGGACGCCACTTCGACCGTGCTCCACCTCGGCCTCCACCGGCGCCGCGCCGGCTCGGCGTCGGAGGGACGCGGAGGGAAGGGGGGCCACCAGCCGGTCGCCGATGAATTCGATCTCGCCGGGGTCGAGCTCCCCAGGCCGCTCGCCGTATCGCTCTTTCTCCTCGGTGGGCGCCTCGTAGACCACGCGGGAGTTGTCCCCGGTCGTACTCGGCGTCCTCGCGGTGCAGGTCGCGGTCGTCGTCGGCGAGGGCGTGGAAGCCGTGGCGCCACACCCTGTCCAGGGCCGAGCCACCGAATGTTCGCGCGGGAGAAACCAACGGCCGGTGCCTCCCGTTTCGCGGGTATCTCCACGGTGTAGCAGGCTGGCCGCCACTGGCATCCGCGGGCCTGTGTCGGTGGGCTGCGGAATACGACGACATTGTCGACAGTGGGTCTGTCACGGTTTCTGACAGAATCGCGGAATGGCGCGCGGATCGGCCCTGAAGGTGCTACGCGAGCACGTTGCCCAGTGTCGCCGTTAAACCGCACCTTTTACATCCAGAGCGAGTTCGGCCCGCTTTGCGAGCATCTGGGCATGCCGCTGCCGAACGGTGGCTCAAAGCGCGAGCCAGGTCTCGCCGCTCTCACCAATACCGACCTTCCCATGGTGGCCGAGCGTCGCGCTGGAACCTTCGTAGCAGTCGAAGGTTTCGTAGCGGACAATCTGGCCATCGCGGTCGGTGAGGAAGACCACGTGTGCTCAGGCGGGCGCCGCCCGCGTCGTGGCAGCACGCCAGTCCAGGTGGCGCGGACAGCGACGGTGTCCACGGTGGGCGATGGTTTCGTGGATGACGAGGTTCTGCTCGGCCAGTAGTGCCTTGCCGGCGCGGAATGCGGCGAGGATCTGCTCGCGATCGCGGTCGGCGCGCCCGCGGGGTGGGTTCACCACCCGCACCCGATGCACCGTTGGCGCGGTCGTCACGCGGGGGAGCATGTCATCGGGGCCGTGCGAACGGCGGCCGATGACGACCCGGGACGCCGAGGTGTGCGCATACGCCCGACAAGCGCCGGAGGTCAGGACTGATCAGGCAGATCGGATGCGGTTGACCGGCGGACTTTGTGGACCGGGGGGCACGTCATCAGCGCTCATCCGCGCGACAGCGGCAGGCGCTGCTTGCCTAGGAGCTTGAGCAGCGGCACCCGGTCGGCCAGCGTGACGGCCTCGTCGACCTCGTGCGTGCCGAGCAGCACCGTGGGCCGGTGCCCGAGCGTACAGCTCGCGCGGCAGGTCGTGCATGCGAAGTCCGGTCGCCGACAGGATGAGGCTATGGTGGGACGCGGTATTCGGCGCCATGAATGCCGAAGGGCGGGACCAGGGAGCCGAAGGGCAGGACCAGGGAATGGTAGAGGCGCGACAGGCGTCGGCACGGGGGTCCTGGCCCACCACCGGGCTTTCCTTCGGCGGCGACTACAACCCAGAGCAGTGGCCGGAGGACGTATGGGTCGAGGACATGGCGCTGATGCGCGAGGCCCAGGTCAACCTGGTCACGCTCGGAGTCTTCGCGTGGTGCCGGTGCGAGCCGAGGGATGGGCAGTTCGACTTCGGCTGGCTCGACCGGATGCTCGACCTGTTGCACGCCAACGGTATCCGGGTTGACCTGGCCACGCCGACCGCCGCCGTGCCGATGTGGTTGCACCGGCTGCACCCCGAGATCCTGCCGTGGGACGAACTCGGGCATCCGCTCGCGCCGGGCGGCCGGCTGGGCTGGTGCCCGTCGTCTCCGGTCTACCGTGAGTACTCACTGCGGATCGTGGAGGAACTGGCCCGACATGTCGCCGGTCATCCGGCGGTCGCCATGTGGCACGTCGGCAACGAACTCGGCGGCGGCAACGCCCGGTGCTACTGCCCGGTGTCGGCCGACGCCTTCCGGCACTGGGTGGCCGATCGCTACGGCACGATCGAGAACGTCAACCGGGTCTGGGGAATGACGTTCTGGGGCAACAGCTACTCCTCCTTCGAGGAGATCGTCACCCCCGGCGGACGCACCGCACACAACCCCGGCCACCTGTTGGACTTCGAGCGGTTCTCCTCCGAGGCGCTGCTCGGCCAGTACCGTGCCGAGGCGGCGGTGCTGCGGCGACTCACTCCCGGACTACCGGTCACCACCAACTTCATGGTCGGTTTCGGACCGGACGTCGTGGACTACGCCCGCTGGGCGCCGGAGATGGACATCGTCGCCAACGACCATTACACGTACGGCCCCGACCCCCTGCGACACCAGGACATCGCCTTCAGCGGCGACCGGATGCGGGGCATCAGCGACGGCGGTCCATGGATGCTGATGGAACATGCCACGTCTGCGGCGAGTTGGCATCCGATCAACCTGGCCAAGCGGCCGGGGGAGTTGATCCGGCATGCGATGGCACACCTCGCGCGGGGCTCCGACAGCGTGCTGTACTTCCAGTGGCGGGCGTCGAAGTCCGGCACGGAGCAGTTCCACTCGGCGATGGTGCCGCACGCCGGTTCGGACTCGCAGGTGTTCCGTGACATCACCCGCCTCGGCGAGCATCTGCGGCGGCTGGCCGAGATCAGGGGCACCACGGTGTCGGGGGTTCGGGTCGCGCTGCTGCACGACAACGAGGCAGGATGGGCGTTGCGCAGCGGGCTCAAACCGGTACGGGACCATTCGTACGCGGCAACGGCACGCGCCATCCACAGCGCGCTGTTCGACCGGGCGGTCACCGTTGACGTGTTGCCGGCCTGGGCGGACCTGACCGGGTACGCGTTGGTCGTCGTCCCCGGGCTGTTCCTGGTCGCCGACGCCGACGCCCAGCGGATCGCCGGGTACGCCGAGGCCGGCGGGACGGTGCTGGTCACCTGGTTCTCCGGGATCGTCGACGAGCACAACACGGTACGCACCGGCGGCTATCCTGGCGCGTTCCGGGACCTGCTCGGCGTCCGCGGTGAGGAGTTCCAGCCGTTGCCGGAGGGTGCGACGGTCGGCCTCGACACCGGCTGGCGGGCCGGGCGCTGGACGGAGCTGCTGCGCGTCACCGGCGCCGAGGTGGTGGCGCGGTACGCCGACGGCGATCTGGCCGGCGTGCCCGCGGTGACCCGGCGCACGACGTCGGGCGGTGGCGCCGGCTGGTATCTGGCGACCGACCTTGACGAGCGCGGCCTAACCGAGCTGGTCGGCCGGCTGCTCGACGAGACCGGGGTCGGTCCGGTCACCGTCGTCGCTCCCGGGATCGAGGCGGTCCGTCGTTCGTCCGGCACCCGCTCGTACCTGTTCCTGCTCAACCACGGCGACACCGAGGGGCACGCGAGTGCTACCGGAATGGACCTGCTGACCGGTACCAGGCACGACGGCCAGGTAGCGTTGCCGGCCGGTGGCGTCGCGGTGATCCGCGAGGACTGACCCGGCCCGGGCCGCCGCGCGGACCGTGCAGAGCTGACGCCGGGAAGGGCTTGACCCGTCGACGTCGATCGCGCATGGTCGATAGGCATCGAGGAACCCGAATGCCTCGCCACGGGAGGACTGATGAAGGCCTTCGTCACCACCGCCTCGGCTGCGGCCCTGCTGCTCCTGGTTACGGGCAGCCTGCCCTACGGCCGGCCGAAGGCCGACGCGCCCTGCGTGGGGCAGATTCACGCAAACCCGGGGTTCGAGCGCGGCGTCACCGGCTGGGCCGCCGGCCCCCGCATCGTCGTGCTCGGCGACGCGACCCGACCCGCGCACACCGGAAGCGCGTACGCCGCCTTCGCCGGGCTGGACGTGACGCGGACCGACCTGCTGCGCACCACCGTCACGGTGCCGGCCGACTGTGACCTGACGGTCCGCTTCTGGGTCCGGACCACCACCACGGAGACCAGCCGCGGCGATTACCTGAACGTCGGGCTGGCGGTCACCGGGATACCCCCGAAGACGAGGTTCTCGCTGGCCTTCGACGGCGGGTCGCAGTGGCGGCAGTACGCGATGTCGACCGGGACGGCGGCGACCGAGCGCACCGCGACGGTCAGCTTCATCGCCAGCGAGACTGCCGGCAACGGCGTCACGGCCTTCGACGTGGACGACGCGACCTTCACGTTGAGCTGACCATGGAGGGGACCGCCAGGGACGTCCCTCGCGGCCCTGGTGACTGTCCTCGCGCAACGCGAACCCGCCGCAGCGGCGTGTGGCGTCGGAAGGGGTCCTGTCGTCGTTGGGCCAGTCGCTGCGCCTCGACAAGGAGCCTGCTGGGCGCGGGTGTGGCAGGCGGAGTTGGGCCGGCGGGACCTGGTTCGCCGGTCGGAGCCGCGGGACCGGGCGTCGACGCCGTCCGTGACGATGTGTGGGACCACGCCGCGGTGAAGTCGAGAAACCGCCGGGTCGCGGCGTCCTCGGTCGCTGCCGTGTGAACCGGCTGCCCAGGCCTGGCCGCGCCGGACCTCGTGAGGTCGTCGACTACGACATCCCCAAGGCGTCGGCAGGCACGTCCGCTCGTCCAGTCGGACGAGCCGCAGCGACTCGAGGTCTTGTTCCTCAGGCAAGGAGCAGTGCGGCGATCGCCGGCCCGAGGGCGGCACCGAGCAGATAGGCCAGGTTGAACTGACCCATCGCGGCGGCTCGTGAGTCCTCCGGCACGGCCGTCCCGGCGCGTGCGGCGAGTGCTCCCTGGCCGGAGGCCGCAGCGACCGAGGTGAGGGCCTGAGCGCCGAGCAGCGCGAACGGTGCGGCGGTCAGGCTGGCCAGCACGATTCCCGCCCCGGCCAACAGGGGAAAGAGCACGACGAGAAACTCGAACGGTGTCCTTGCCGTCACCGCGATCACGACGTAGGACGCGATCCCGCCGAACAACAGCGGCCAGGTGATGGCCAGGCCGACCTGCTGGCCCGTCCAGCCGGCCCGCTCGGCCAGCAACGGCGGCAGAGCGTACATCGTTCCGAAGTTGACCACCGCCAGCAGGAACGCCGTCCCCGCCGCCAGCAGGAACACCGGCGACCGAACCACCGCCGCCGGCACAAACCCGTCCGGCCGGTGCTGCAGCCACCGGGCGCACGCCAAACCGGCGGCCACCGTGGCGGGAGTGGCGACCTGCCAGGCATGCGGCACGAACACCAGGGCCGTCACCAGCGCGGTCAGCAGCGCCGCGCCGGGCAGGTCGAACCGGGGGGCGGACAGCACCGTGACGGGTCGGCGGCGCAGCACGGAGGGCACGGCGAGCAGGCTGAGCACGGGTAGCACCAGCGCGGCACGCCACCCCAGCAGCCCCGTGACCACGTCGCCCACCAGGGGCGCGACGGAGCCGACCGTCGCCAGCGATGCCGTGACCAGTCCCATCGTACGAGCCGAGCGGGCGAGACTCATTGCGATGGTGGTGAGCCCGGCCGCACCGAGCCCCTGGAGGGCGCCGCCGGTCACGAGGACCGGCAGCACCGGTGCGACCAGGGTCAGGATTCCGCCGAGCAGCACTAGTGCGGCGCAGGCGGCCAGGGCCGTGCGGCTGCCGCGGCGGCTCTGTAGGCTGGCCATCAGCGGGGTGCCGACCGCGACGGCCCAGCCGAACGCGGTGACGATCCACGTCACCGCCGCGGGCGTGAGGCCGAGGTCGCGGGCGACGTCGGCGAGGACCAGGGCGGGCCCGGCGATGCCGAAGGACAGCGGCCCGGCCAGCACCGCCAGCCATGCCGCAGGCACCCGGCCGCCCTGCTCGCGCGTCCGGGCGACATGCTCCTTAGCGGAACGCACCGTGCTCATCCGCCCGCCGGCACCGGCCGGGTCGGAACCCGCGCCTCGCGCGAGCGCCCTGTCCCGGGCAGATCCGGCTCCCGCGAAGACGTCCGGGCGGCTGGCGGGGTGGGAGGCGCAATCTCGGGTCATCGGGGCACTCGTTCCGTCAGGGCCGGGTAGTCGGTGTAGCCCCGGTGGTCGCCGCCGTAGAAGGTGGCGGGGTCGGCCTCGGCGTACGGGCCGCCCGCCGCGATCCGGGCGGGCAGGTCGGGATTGGCCAGCCACAGCCGCCCGTAGGCGATCGCGTCCGCGAGTCCGGAGCGCACCGCGTCGACACCCTCCTCGGGGCTCGCCGCCGCGTCGTCGCCCCTGGGGTGCGGGTTGAGGATCAGCGTGCCGGGCCACGCGGCGCGCACCAGTTTGGTGATGGCGCGGGTGTCGTTCTCCGAGACGTGCAGGTACGCCAGGCCCAGTGGGGCGAGTGCGCGGGCCAGTTCGGTGTAGAGGGTCTCGGAGTCGCCTTCGTCCATGCCGTTGTAGGTGATGCCCGGCGAGATTCGCAGCCCGGTGCGCGCGGCGCCGATCGCATCACCGACTGCCTGGGCTACCTCCACGGCGAACCTGATGCGCCTGGCCACCGACCCCCCGTAGGCGTCGGCGCGGCGGTTCGTGTTGTCCGACAGGAACTGGTGGATCAGGTATCCGCTGGCGCCGTGCAGCTCGACTCCGTCGAACCCGGCGTCCATAGCGTATCGGGCCGCCGTCACGAAGTCCTCGACGGCGCGGGCGATGTCCAGCATGGTCATCTCGCGTGGTGTGGGGTGGTCCAGCAGCCCGTCGGGGGTGTACAGCCGTTCGCCAGAGGGGATCGGCGACGGCGCCATCGGCAGCTCACCACCGGGGTAGAGGATGGGATGACCGATTCGTCCGGAGTGCATGAGCTGGACGAAGACCCGGCCGCCGCGCCGATGCACCTCGTCGGTGACCCGCCGCCAGGCCGCCGCCTGTTCGGGCGTGTGCAGACCGGGAGTGTCGATGTAACCCTGGCCGAGCACGCACGGTTGTGTTCCTTCGGTGACAATCAGACCCGCGCCGGCGCGCTGGCCGTAGTACTCGGCCGTCAGATCATGGACCAGACCGCCGCGGGCTCGACTGCGGGTCATCGGTGCCATGACGAGACGGTTGGGCAGGGTCAGCTCGCCCACAGTCACGGGGTGGAGGAGCTCGTCGTTCACGTCCATCTCCCTAGCAGGTACGGGTGTTGTGCTGGCCCGACGCTACGGACAGGGGGTTACGGGGCGAATCGGTAGAGTTTCCGTATTCGCGTACGGAGGGTGGGCCGTACGTACCTACAGACAGGGGAGCGCAGGTGCTGTACGGCAGGGCGGGCGAGCAGGCGGCGATCAGAGACCTGGTCGACGCGGCGCGCACCGGCCGGAGCGGCAGCCTCGTCGTGCGCGGTGAGCCAGGGATCGGCAAGTCGGCGCTGCTGGCGTGGGCCGGCGAGTACGCCGACGGCGCCGGTCTTACGACGCTGCGGGTCACCGGCGTCGAGGTGGAGGCCGACCTGGCGTTCGCCGGGCTGGTCCAGTTGGTCTGGCCGGTACGGGACCGGCTCAACGCGTTGCCCGGGCCGCAGGCCCAGACGCTGCGCGCGTTGCTTGGCGCCCAAGGTGAGGGCGGAGGCGACAGGTTCCTGTCGGGGTTGGCCGTGCTGACGCTGATGGCGGAGGTGGCCGAGGACGGTCCTCTGTTGTGCCTGGTGGACGATGCGCAGTGGCTGGACCGGGCGAGCGCCGACGCGCTGCTGTTCGCCGCACGCCGGCTGGCGGCCGAAGGGGTGGCGATGCTGTTCGCCACGCGGGAGGAGGGCTTCCCCCCGGCAGGCCTGCCGGAACTGCGGCCGTCACGGCTGCCGCCTGAGGACGCCGTGCGGTTGCTGGAGGGTCGGGGGCTCACGCCCGCTCTGCGTGAGCAGGTGATCCAGGAGTCGGCGGGCAACCCGCTCGCACTGATCGAGTTCGCCGCGGCGCGGCGCAACTACCACACCATTGCCGGGCCCATGCCGGTGACCGACCAGGTGCTCGCGTCCTTCCGGTCGCGGATCGGGCGGCTGCCGGAAAGGACACGCCTGATGATGCTGGCGGTCGCCGCCGAGGCGCGCGGCCACCTGCCGACGCTGCTGGGCGCCGCCACCGCGCTGGGTGTGGGCCTGGAGGACCTGACGGAGGCCGAGAAGGCTGGGCTCGTCCAAGTCACCGCGAACGTCATCACCTTCCGGCATCCCCTGATCAGCACCGCCGCCTACCAGGGGGCGCCGCTCGCGCGACGGATCGCCGTGCACCGAGCGCTCGCGGACTCGGCGGCCGACGAGGACTGCCGCGCCCGCCATCTCGCCGTCGCCACCACCTCCGTCGACGAAGGCGTCGCCGCGGAGATCGTCCGTGCCGCCGAACGCGCCCGAGCCCGCACCGCGTACGCCGCTGCCGCCAGCCTGTACGAGCAGGCCGCGAACCTCACCCCCGGCCTGTCGGACCGGGCGGCCCGGCTGGGCGAGGCGGCCTCACTCGCGCTCTCCGCCGGGCACGCCGCGCAGGCGGCACAACTGGCCGACCAGGCCGAGCAACTGGTGGACGATCCCGAATCGCTGGCCAGACTGGCGCGTGTGCGCGCCACCGTGGAGTTCGAGTTGGGCGAGCGCCGGCTCGCGGCCCGAATGCTGGTCGAACGATCCGCACACGCCGACGAGGACGCGGCCCTGACCATGCTGCGCACCAGTGCCGGGTACGCGTGGTTCAGCGGTGACCGGGACGCCATCCGGGACGCGGCCGCACGGCTACGCGCGTTGGGTCGGCCCGACCCGATGGTGCTGGGGATGGCGCATCTCGTGGACGAGGACTACGCGCGAGGGCTGCCGTTGCTGACGGAGCTCATGACGAGCGCTTCCCGTTCCGTGCGCGACAGGCTCCACGGGACGACAGCGCCGCCCGTGGATATCACCATGACCTGGGCCACCTTCTGCGCCATGATCCTCGGTGACGACGCGAAGGCCCGCGAACTGGCCGAGGCCCAGGCATTGCGCTGCCGCCGTCACGGGCTCGTGGGTTCGCTGCCGCAGGTGCTGCAGGACCTGGCCGGTGTGCAGATACTGGCCGGACGGCACCGGGATGCCGAGGCATCCGTGGCCGAGGCCATACGGATCGCTCGTGACACGGGCCTGCTGCAACGGGTGTCGCAGCTGAACTCGGTCCTGGCCGGAGTCGCCGCCATCGAGGGTGACGAGGAGCGCTGCGTACGCCTCGCGGGCGGCGAACCCGACACCGCCGGCATGAGCGGCCTTATCTCACTCAGCCTGCTCGATGTGGGGCTGGGTCGATACGAGAGGGCGCTGAACCGGTTGGAGGCGGCCACACGGGGGCCGCTGCGGCACGCCTCCGCCCTGATCGCCGCAGGCGCCGACCAAGCCGAGGCTGCCGTACGGATGGGCGAGCCGGCCCGGGCCGAGGAGGCGCTGCGCCGACTGGAGGCGTGGGCTCAGGCCGGTCAGCAGCCGTGGGCACAGGCGCTCGCCGCTCGCGTCCGCGCTCTACTGTCCGACGACGAGGACGACTACCTGCGCGCCCTCAGCGCGCACGAGAACGCGGGTCGGCCTTTCGAACAGGCGCGCACCCAACTGCTCTACGGGGAGTGGCTGCGGCGCGCCCGACGACGCAGCGACGCTCGGGCATCCCTGCGCGCCGCCCTGAAGACATTCGAACATCTCAATGCCACACCCTGGCTGCAGCGGGTGCGCACCGAGCTCAAGGCGACCGGGGAGACGCTCGCCCCGGCTGAGCCGACCGCCGCCAACCCACTGGACCGGCTCACCTCACAGGAGCACCAGGTGATTCGGCTGGCTGCCGACGGCAGCACCAGCCGGGAGATCGCCGCCCAGCTCTTCCTCAGCCCGCGGACCGTCGAGCACCACCTCTACCGCGCCTTCCGCAAGCTTGGCATCCGCTCCCGCCGGGAACTGCCCCGCCTTGACCTGACCTGAACGGCTATAGCGGCGATGCGACGACGGCGGCGCGGTGCGCCAAGAGGACTGTGAATGGCTCCTCTGCCAAGCCTGGGCGTGCGCGATGCCTTACCTGCTCTTCGGTGACCACGGCATCGACACCTCGGCGCTGCGGTTGACCACCATGGGTGGCGCGGCCGGTACGGGGACGGGCTGCCGCGTCCCTGGCGCAGTTTCGGGTACGTCGTCGCGGGCGCCCGCCCGGTTCTCCTCGAAGGTGCGCAGCACTCCCGGATGCCCCGCGTCGCGGCGCTTCAGAGCCGCGCCGAGCAGTGCGGCTTTGGACGGCCACCAGCGGTAGGTGGCCTTCTTCACGCCGGCGCGCTCGGCGACGCCCTCGATCGTGAGTCGCCCGTACCCCGTTCGGCGAGTGGGGGGCAGGGTTGCGTCGAGGATCTCCGCGATTCGCCGTGGTCCGCTTCCGTGGGTCGTGCCGGGCAGCCCACGCCAGAATGCGACACAACGTTGCGCGTTGATGGGCGTTCTGAGCGTCTAGGTCCTGCCCCGAGTCGCCGGGCTGCCGGCACGCCGGCAGCCCGGCGACTCGGGTTGGCTGACAGGCAGAGGCCGCGGCCACGTCGCATCGGTTAGCCTGCCCGTCATGGCGAGCGTCGAACTGGATGAGTTGATCGTCGCGGACGCCGACGCGCTGCGCGTGTGGTTGTCGGCCAACCACGCCACGTCGCCCGGTGTCTGGCTGGCCCTGACCAGGAAGGGTGGCACAGTCACCACCTTGACCTGGCAGCAGGCGGTCGACGAGGCCCTGTGTTTCGGCTGGATCGACGGGCAGGCGCGTAAACGGGATCAGGAGAGCTCCTGGATCCGGTTCACTCCTCGTAGACCCCGTAGTTCCTGGTCACAACGCAACGTCGCCCACGTGGCCCGGCTGGAGGCGCAGGGGCGAATGCTGCCCCCAGGCCGCGCCGCGGTGGAAGCCGCGAAGGCGGACGGGCGGTGGGCGGCGGCCTACGCCCCGTCGTCGGAAGCCGAGGTACCGGCCGACCTCCTTGCCGCCATCGCCGCCGACCCCGCCGCCCAGGCCATGTTCGACGTACTCACCAAGACCAACCGGTTCGCCCTCATCCACCGCGTCAATGCCGTCAAACGGGCGCAGACCCGCGAGCGGAAGATCGGCGAGTTCGTCGCCATGCTGGCCCGCCACGAGACGATCTACCCGCAGAAGGCCAAGCCTCCGAACTCGCCGTAATCCGCGTCTTCATGATCAAGCAGCACTGATCTGTCGCCGTGAGACAGGGCCGTTCGTTGACGGGCCCACTCAGTCCGCGGCGCGATCAGTGAGTGGGTGGCGACGTTGGTGTCGGTCAGGAAACGCGGGGGAGGGGAACGTTCAGGTTGTACGGGTCCATAACGGGGCGGCACGATCTCGTCGATCCGGGCTGAGCGCGGAACCGCCGGCGTTCCTCCGGACGGTGACGTTCCGGGGAACGTACGGGGCCGCAGACGGGCCGTCGCTCCGCCGGTCGTCGCCTTCCACTCCTTCCGTGGTGCCTGACCGGTTGGCTCGCCCCGTCATCCTTTCGGTGAGCCGAGAGCCGGCAAACAATGACAGGTAGACGACTGAGATATCGCTCACGACACCAATCGACAGAGCTGACAGATACGCCTTGAACAGGGATTGTGGCGACCGGAAGTCGGTCGCTCCGCAGATCGGGAAGTGGCGGAGCCGCCGACGGGAGCTCAACTGTCAGCTAGCCGTCCACCAATTCGCTTTGCCCATGGCCACGCCTTGTCGCTCACTGTAGACATCCATTCAGTGAAACGGAGTCAGTCGTGGCCACCACCAATCAGACCGGGCAGGCGATCATCCTCGGCGGCAGCATCGGCGGCCTGCTCGCCGCGCGGGTGCTGAGCGAGTCGTACGCGAAGGTGACCGTCTTCGACCGGGACGAGCTGCCGGCGGAGGCCGTCGACCGCAAGGCTGTGCCGCAGAGCGGGCACTCGCACGGGCTGCTAGCCCGGGGCCGTCAGATCCTGGAGGAGTTCTTCCCCGGCCTGACCGTCGACCTGACCACCCAGGGGGCGGTTGCCATCGACGTCCAGCGGGACTGCATCTGGGTCAACGACGGGCACCGGATTCCCCGGGCCGCCTCTGGACTGGAGGGGCTCTGCGTCAGCCGGCGCGCCCTGGAGGCGTACGTCCGGGACCGGGTCCGGGCACTGCCCAACGTGGAGATCCGGGACAGGTGCGAGGCGTTGGGGCTGCTCGCCGACGGCGGCGCGATCGTCGGCGCGCGGGTCCTGCCCCGGGGCGGCCGGGAGGAACGCCACGACGCCGACCTGGTGGTGGACGCGACCGGCCGGGGCAACCGCGGCCCCACCTGGCTCGCCGAGCTCGGCTACCAGCCGCCCGTCGAGGACCGGGTGGATCCGCGCACGGTGTACGTCTCCCGCGACTACCGCCGCACGGCGGGCGAGGCCGACTTCGCCGCCTTCATCAGCAGCCCCTCGCCGGACGCCCCGCACGGTGGGGTGGCCATCTCGGCGGAGGGCGACCGGTGGATGGTCACACTGCTCGGCGTCGGCCCGGACCAGGCCCCGCCCACCGACCCCGAGGGCTACCTCGCCTTCACCGCGCGGCTGCCCGCCCCGGAGCTGCACGCGTTGCTGAGCCGGGCGGAGCCGCTCGGCCCGCCCAAGCGGATGCGGCTGCCCACCAGCGTGCGCCGCCGCTACGAGCACCTCACCCGCCTGCCGGAGGGCTTCATCGCCGTCGCCGACGCGCTGTGCAGCTTCAACCCGGCGTACGGGCAGGGCATGACGGTGGCCGCGGCGGAGGCGGTGGTGCTGCGCGACTGCCTCCGGCAGGGCCGGCGCGAACTGCCCCGCCGCTTCTTCGCCGGCGCCGCGAAGGTGGTCGACGTGCCGTGGGACATGGCCGTCGGCGCCGATCTGCGCCACCCGACGGTCGTCGGGCCCCGCAGCCGCCGGACCCGCTTTCTCAATGGGTACGTCACCCGGCTGCACGTCGCCGCGGCACGGCACCCGGTCGTGGGGCGGCGCTTCCTGAGCGTCGCCAACCTGATGACGCCACCGCCGGGGCTCTTCGCGCCGGGGATCGTCGCCCGGGTGCTCTGGTCCGGCCGGCGTACCACGCCGCACCCCGTCCACGTAGAGCCCGCCGCGCGGGTCAAGGAGCTGGCTACCCGCTGAGTCGGGGCACCGCGGGTGGGCGGCCGGAGGACAGCCGCCCACCCGCATGGGCTATGCCGTCTGGTGAGAACGCTTAGAGCACGCGGTCACGGTTGGGCGTCGCCTTCCGGCCACCGCCTCAGGCGGTGTGGCAGCCGTGGTGGATGCACCACCACGGTCCCGAACGTCGCATCGGCGCAGCATGATCGGAGACCGGTCCCTGCCGTTGCGTACCGTCGTCCATTCAGCGGTGCAGGTAGGCGCGGATGGTGGTGCCGGCCGAGGTCGTGTAGACCCGGACGAGATCGCACAGCTGGTTGACCAGCAGCAGGCCTCGGCCGCCGCCGAGCGCGTCGGCCGGCACGGGGATGCGTCCCGCGAGGGGATCGCTGAGGCACCCCTTGTCCGCGAGCTGGCAGACCACCTGGTCATCGTCGGCCCAGAGCGCGAGTTTCCCGGTTCCGCCGCCGTGCCGGACGGTGTTGGTCGTCAGCTCGTTCACGGCCAGGACCAGGTCGGCGATCCGCTCTGCTGGCAGACCGGCCCGCTCGGCGTACTCGGCCGCCATACGCCGCACGGCCGGTAGGGCGAACACGTCGATCGTGAGAGTGGCGGCATGCGGTGGCGGGTCGGGCAGCGGCAGGTTGAAGGCCGCGGCGACCACGGCGGGCTCGTCGTAGTGGACGCTGTCGAAGCCACCGTCGGCGTCGACCATGACGGGGTGGGTCTTGTAGGCGTCCTCGATCCACGCCGGGTCGAGCAACCGGGTGTTGTAGGGGCACAGGATCGTGGCCGGCCGGCCGGCGAACGCGGCGTTGATCAGCGCCTCGTGCTGGGCGCATGCCGGATATTCGGTGGCGCTGCGACCCGCCCAGATCGGCTCACCGATCAACCGCACCCGCCGCCCCGGGTGGGCGTTGGCGAAGGCCAGCAGAACGGTGGGGATGATCCGGCCCGGATTGCGGCCGGCCACCATCATGTCGCGCAGCAGGACCCGCTCGGCGTCCGCGCCGAGAGCATCCCGGATCAGTGCAAGGTTGCCGGCGGGCACGGCCACCGCGACCGGTTCCCCGACGGCCAGGCCCTCGCGGATGAATGGCACGGTACCGGCCAGGTATTCGTCGTCGTCGCGGTACAGCAGCGCCGGATGGGTGAACGGTTCCGCGGTCGTCGTACTCATGCGATCAGCTCCGTCCCGGCGGCGCGGTCAAGCGTACCGCCGGCAGCCTGGTGACTCCCAGGCAGTCCAGGACCCTTGCCACCGGGCCGTGGCATCCGAACAGGTGCACGCCGGCAGGCGCGCGTAGCGCGAGCCGCGTCAGCAGCGCGGCGGTCGCCGCATCGGCGAACCGCAGGTCCGCCAGATCGATGTGGATGGGCGCGGCCGGGTCGGGTTGCTGGTCCACCAGCGCCTCGACCGCCGCGGCCACCGCTTGGCCGCTGCTGAGGTCCGCCTCACCGATGAGCCGCAGCCCGTACGGATCGCCGGTACGGCGGATACGCAGCAGCGGGGCCCAGCCAGTCCCCACCGCCGTCGCGCATGTCGCGGGGTGCGCGTACGAGATCCGCTGCAGCAGGTCACCGTCGAAGGCACGCCGGTCGTAGACGCAGACACCGAGCGCCCTTCCATCCATGTAGAGGTGGTTGACCTGCGCCTCGTAGCCCGCCAACTGGTCGACACCGGGCGGACCGCTCAGCGCCCAAGCCATGTCACCGACCAGGCGCAATCCCGGATAGCCGTCAAGCGTCGCCCGCTCGACGTAACCCAGCAGCGATGCCATGAGACGGGCCGGCTCAAATCGGCCCGCCGGCAGGTACGCCTCCCGAGCCGACAACACCTGCACCTGCCCGGCCCGACCCTCGCGGCCGGGGAGGACGTCGCGGGCCTCCAGACCGGCCAGCACCTGCACCGGCGGCACCAACTCCGTGAACACCATCACCCGGTCGCCGGCGGCAAGGCCGGCCGCGACGGTTTGCGCGATCACCTCGAGCCCGCCATCGACACCGTCGACGAGGGCGCAGACGTGATCACCGAGTTGGAGCCGCTCCACCGTCCGCACCCTCGCCTAGATCACCTCGCGTGTCGTCGTTCCCATTGTGCACGCTACGACGCCAACATCGTGCGTTCACACCATCCCGCCGCAGGCTGCCGACACTCTTCGGGCGGCCGGGCGTTGTGGGCCGCCCGAAGGTCGACGGTGTCCGGACGCGGCGGGCGCCGGCACGATCCGGCCGCGGTCGACTTCCGGGCGCTGTTCGAGTCCGCGCCCGGGCTGTGCCTGGTGCTCGATCCGGGGATGCGGATCGCGGCCGCCAGCGACGCCTACCTGCGCGCCACCACGACGGTGCACGACGAGATTCTTGGTCGGGGCATCTTCGAGGTCTTCCCAGTCAACCCTGACGACCCGGCCGCGACCGGGGTGGCGAGCCTGCGCGCTTCGCCGCAGCGGGTGCTACAGGGACGCAAGACGGACACGATGGTCGGTGCAGAAGTACGACATCGAGTGTCCCGCCGTCGCCGGTGGTGGTTCGCCGAGCGGTACTGGTGCCCGCGCGAAACCAGCCACCCGCGACGAACGCCGGCCTGTACTGCCCTGGCGCGAACAGCAATTGCCCCAGCAGCAACACGGTGAGCACACGCCATACCGCTGACTCGAGCGCTGCTCAATCGAGCTGCGCGGCCAGGCCGTCCAGGATGGTCTCGCGTCCGCGCCGGAGCGGCGCATCCTGGCCCGCCAGGCGGCTTCCGCGGCCGCGCCGACCGCGGTGCCGAGCACGTACTGACACACCCAGCAGCCTGGCTGGTGCCTCGCTGCGCACCTCGGAGCACCCACCTTCGACACAGTCGACCTGCCGCAACCCACCCTTTCGCCGACCAGCCCCGCTCCGGGTCTGACAAGGAGGTCGCACAGAAGCGGAGTGAAGTACGCGGAACGTTCTACCGGGTCCAATACCCGCAATCTCGATCTGCCGTCCCGGCCGACCGCTTTGCCATCCTGAGAGACACCAGTCGATGAAGGGGTGGGATGTGAACCTCGTTTCCCGGGCAATTGTCGAAACAATGAGGACGGTGCGGGAGGGCAGTGAGAGCACGGGCCGGACGCTGCGGATGTGCGTCCTGTTCGTGGTCTTCGTCGGCGGCGGGTTCGCCGCCACCGCGTGGCTGCTGCACGTCCTCGCCATCTGACCGGCGACCCGATGGCCGGGGCGCGGGACAATACGCTCGCCCCGGCCACCGGATCAGGGCATTCCGGAGGGCCGCCAACGAAGCCGGATCCGGGTGCCGTTGCCCCGCTCGCAGCGGATCTCCGCCAGCCCACCGACCGTTGCCAACCGATCGTTGATCAGCGCTCCGCTCGCCTGCATTTGAGCCGGCGAGCCGAGGCCATGGTCACGGACACTGATCTCGAAACCGTCGTCGGCGTTACTGGCCCGCACCACCGCGTGCGCCACCGCGGCGTGCCCAGCGACCCCGCGCAGTGCCTCCGCCACCGCCGCGACGATCGCCTCCCTCACCTCGGGTGGCGGGTCGGAGGTCAGCTGAGAGGTCACCAGCTCGACCCGCAGGCCGTGGCTTCGGAAGGTACCGGCCAGCCGGCTCAGTTCCGCGGCGAGCCGAAACCTCGGGCCGCCGCCGCGCTCCTGGTCGATGACCTCACGCAACCGGTTGACCTGGTCCAGCGCCGTACCGCGGATGTCCATCAGATCCTCGTGCGTGACGGGTTGGCAGGTCCTCGCGGTGATCGCGGTCAGCGACCGGGCCACCTCGGCGTAGAGATCGCGTAGTGCCCAGGTGCGTTCGATCGCGAGGCCGGTCTTGATGCCCTCGTCGACGGCCCGTTGGGCGCCGCGTCGGGCGAGCCGGGTCAACAGCCAGGCGATCACGACGGTGGCGGCCAACCACCCCTGCCGGGCCACCAGTTGTGGCCACAACCCCGGGCTGAGCGCGGTCTGGTTGGCCGCGGCCATGGCGAGTTGAAGCGGGATTCCACCTACGACGACGGCGAGTCCGGTGCGGACTCCACGTAGCCCGGTCCAGAACGCGACCGCGCCGAGCATGTACCCCCACAGCACCTCATGCCCGGGCGCGAGCAAGGTTCCGGCCGGCAGCAGGAATGCCGACCAGATGTTGAGCCCCGCGGTCAGGCCGACGTCGACGACGAGGAGGGCACGCGACCGGAACAGCCTGCCGAACCGCCCCATCAGGAGCACAATGAGCAGCGCGAGGTCGAACGCGAAGACGCCGACGATCGCGGCGAAGAACAGCCAGGCGCGCCGAGGGTCCAGGTTCGCGAACAGGGTACCGACCTGGAGCGGGCTGAGCGCCACCCGGTACGCGAGAGCCGCGACGATGAACCAGGCCAACGCCTGGTTCGTCAGCGCGTCCACGCTGGTCGACGTCGTGGGACCGAGGGTGATGGCCGCGTGGGGTGCGATACCGAAACGACGGGCCCGGCTCGCCGCCCCGAAGTCGACCGCCAGCCGCACCCGGGTTCCACGGTCGGGCTCGGACCAGATCGACGCCCTGCCCCCGATCTCCGCCATCCGTCTGTAGACCGACTCGGAGATGCCGACGCCCGAGCGGTGCGCCTCCGGGTCGAAGCCCCGACCGTAGTCGCGGATCACCACCTCGTACCCCCGGCCCGTGGTCGCCGCACGCACGATCGCGCGGTCGGTCCGGGCGTGCTTGCGGACGTTCGTCAGCGCCTCCTGAACCGCCGCCAGCAGTCCGGCCGTGACAGCCGGGGGCGGGTCGGCGGCAAGCTCGTCGGCGAGCAGGTCCACCCGGAGATTCCCCTCGCCGAACCGCCGCACGAGACCCTGGAGCCCGTCGACGAGCCCCGTACGGTCCCGGTCGTCGGCGCGGATAGCGCGATCGAGGCCCGCGAGTTGCTCGGCGGCGAGCCGGTGGATGTGTCGGGCCCGCTCGCCGGCCGGCAGGTCGACGGCGACCGCTCGTTGCGCGATCTGCGCCAGGGTCTGTAGCACCGTGTCGTGCATCGTCCGGAGGGCGCGGATGCGCTCCAACGCGCGACCCGCCCGGCGGCCCTCGGTATTGCCCAGCCCGGCACCCTGTCTGCCGAGCCGCAGCACGATGAGCGGCAACGGCACCGCGGACAGGAGCCAACCGAACCGGGACAGGAGATGGCCCCACCCTGCTCCGGAGAGGCTCGCCCCATTGAGGCCCACCATGCCCAGCAGGAGGATCCCGCCGGCCGCGGCCAGCCACAGTCCGGCCCGGACGCCCTTGAGGGCGGTCCAGCCGGCCACCGTGCCCATCGCGTAGATCCAGTAGACGTCCTTGTAGGGGTGGAGAAGTTCGCCCTGCGGCAGGACGGCGGCCCCCCACAGGTTGACCCCGGCGGCCAGGGCGAGGTCGACGACCGCGAAGGCCCGACCGGCCAGGAACGGCCGAATCCGCTGCCGGAGCACCCCGACCGTGAGGAACACGTTCCACACCATCAGGCCGACCACGACCGGGCCGTACCGGTCGGCCGTCGGACCGATCGTCGACAGCCCACCGATCAGCACGAGCGGCGTTGCCACGATCCGATGCACGAAGCAGGCGACCACCACCCAGTCGGCACTACGCACCGCGAACCGCTGGTGGAGTTCGTCACCTGCGGGGTCCCGCAGGCCGATCCTCTCCAGGTGTGCGGGCAGATGCTTGCGGAGGAGGTTCGCGGCGGCGTTCCACAACCCCCGAGCGATCCGGACGAGACGAAGGTCAGCCAGGTGTGCGGACGTCATTGTGCCCCCCTGAGGTGGTCGCGGTCTGGGTCGAGCGCGATGCCTCGGCCAGCGAGGAGATCACCTCCTGGGAGGCGAGGTAGGCCAACAGCCGGTGCGGGCCGCCCACGACGAGCCGGATCCGGCGGTCCTCGATCCGGGTCCCGTCGCCGAAACGCCGGCGTAGAGCCCACCGTGCGATCGGATCCCGAGCGTCGAAGAAGTTGATCCACCGGGCGAGGGATCGGGGCCACGCGTACCTGCCGAACGCGGTGAAGGCGGTCACGCGGCCACGCACGAGGTGCGGCATCGCCAGCGGCGAGCCGAGCGTCAGGAAGTGGGTGACGTGGTGCCGCGGCAGCAGGCACAGGGCGTCGTACGCGGCGACCGAGCCCAACGAGTGCGCGATCAGGATCCGGGTGTCCCGGGTGATCGCGCCGGCCACCGCCTCGGTCGCCCGAACGCGCCGCGACGCGTCGGTGACGAAGTGGTACGCCTGTCGGAGGACCTGGTACGGCAACGCCTGCGCCCAGCGTGCTTGCGACGGCGCGGTGAACACGTCGGCCACGCGCACCCCGGCGAAGTCACCCGGCGGAATCGTGGTTGACCCGGCCCCGCGCAGACCCACGTTGATCGTACGCAGCGCCGTTTCGTCGTCGCCAGGGCCGCGACCGCTTCGGCCGCACCCGTGCACCAGGAGGTACCTAGCCATGACGGCTCCCGTCGGCTCGTTGGCCGGCGGGCTGCCGGTCGGCCGCCGCCGGCGGCGTCTCGGCCCGATGGACAACCTGCGACAGCACCGCACGCAGGCGGGTCATCACCAGGGCGAGGTCAGCTCCCGCGTCCACGTCGAACCGGGCGGCCGCGACCCGCACCGTAGGTCGGGATGCTCGGCGCACCCTGACCCTCGGCCGGCGGACACCCAGTGGCCACACCTCGTCCGTGTTCGCGATACCGATGGCGACGATCGGGGTGCCGAACTCGGAGGCGAGCCGTCCCACGCCGGTGCGTAGCTCGCCGACGCCCTCCGTGCGGTCCGTGGCGCTGGGGATCCGACCTTCGGGTGCGAGCGCGACGCTTCCGCCCTCGGCCAACGTTCGCGACGCGGCGCGCATGGCCTCGCGGGCGGTGTCCCGGCTCGCCGGAATCGCTCCCATCGACTTCAGGAGCAATCCGACTCCGGGCACCGCGAAGTAGCCCGCCTTGACCAGCATCCGGGGCGTGACTCGCCAGCGCCCGAAGAGGGTGAGGCCCACCAGGATGTCGACGACGCTCCGATGGTTCGCGACGATGAGGACCCCCCTGCCACGCCTGTTCCGGACATCCACGTCCGGCAGTTCGACGTTCGCCAGGAGGCGCAGCAGTACCGACGCGAGAAGGCAGCACAGCCTGAAGAATCCCGTACGCATGACGACTCTCCTCATCGTGGCGCGGCTACCGGCGGCGTCGGCGCGGCAGGATCCCCTTTTCGAAGGCCAGCCGGGTGAGGTCCGCCTTGTTTCGGTAGCCGGACTTGTTGCGGATGTTCTCCAGGTGGCCGTTGACCGTGCTCTCCGAAATGAAGAGCTGGCGAGCGATGTCCGCGGCTCGTTCGCCGTCGGCGAGCAGCGCCAACACCTCGATCTCCCGATCGGTCAACCGGCTCCTGTCGCGCAACAGATATCCGGCGACCGTAGGCGAGATATGGGTTCCGCCACCGGCGACGGTACGCACTGCCCGTACGATCTCGTCGGGCTCGGACTCCTTGGTGAGATAGCCGTGCGCACCAGCGCCGATGGCCTCGATGACCGGTACCTCCTGGCTCACCATCGAGACGACCAGAACCCTGAGCCTTGCGGCCACCACCTCGCGTACGGCATCCGCGCCCTCCAGCCCGCCCCCGCGGAGGCCGAGGTCGAGGACCACGACGTCCAGGTCGGACGCCCGCTGTGCCGTGAATTCCTCGACAGACCGCGCCGCCGTTACCAACTGGAAGTCGGCCTGCGTGCCGACAATCGCCTTGAGGCCGATCTGGTAACCCGGGTCGTCCTCGACAATGCCAATTGTGATCATCTGGCCATCCTCCATCCTGCCGGACGACCGCTATTTCATCCCGGGCACGACGTGGACCGCCAGGGTAGAAAAACCCGTTTCCGTGGGCGACGCCAGTGGCATCGTGGTCGGCAACGGCTGGATCAACGCCCAGAGACGTGCGGGTGCTCCCTGCGCAGGATGCTGTGGCGCAGGCAGCACCCAGGACTGTGGGGTCTACACCACGCGGATATCGGCGATGACGCAGGCGATGTTGTCCGGCGCCCCTTCGTCCTGAGCCAGACCGATCAGGTGCTGCACGGTGTGCTCCGGATCGGTTGCTGCACTCAGCGCCGACTGCAGGGCGGCCCGGTCGACGACGGCGGACAACCCGTCGGAGCACAGCAGGTACCGGTCACCGGGCAGGGCGGTGCGTAGCGCAAGGTCGGCCTCTACCTGGTGCCCGCCGCCGAGGGCGCGCACCAGCAAAGCGCGCTCGGGATGCGCTGCAGCCTGGTCCCGGTCGAGCTTGCCTTGATCCACCTGGGTCTGCACCCAGGTATGGTCCTGGGTGAGCAGGAACAGTTCACCGCCGCGCAGCAGGTATGCCCGAGTGTCACCGATGTGCACCAGGGCTAGTGGGG
Source organism: Micromonospora sp. KC723 (assembly GCF_004348595.1). Taxonomy (GTDB): domain Bacteria; phylum Actinomycetota; class Actinomycetes; order Mycobacteriales; family Micromonosporaceae; genus Micromonospora. Next base: position 3,005 of record NZ_SMKD01000004.1, on the reverse strand, counting down.
AGCCGCTGCGCAGCAGCGCGGTCAGCGTGGTGACCGGCTGGTGATCGTCGCTCGCCAGCCCACGCACGGTGCGGTCGGCGTCGGTGACCGCACCGGCCAGCATCGTCAGCAGGTCGGCGGCCGGTACGTCGGCAAGTTCCAACGGCTTGAGGGCGTCGACGGCAGCCGCGCTGGCTGCTGCGCCGCCGGGTCCCCGCATGCCGTCGGCGACGGCCAGCAAGCGATCGCTGGCGTACGCGGTGTCCTCGTTGCTGTCGCGTACGGTGCCGGTGTCGCAGCCGGCGGCGTAGCGGACGGCAAGATTGAGATTCGATATCCGGACTCGGGATCGACCACGGCCGGCTGCAGGAGCCCGACCTGGTCGTACAGGCGCAACGCTTTCGGCGTCAGGCTCGCCGCCTTGGCGAACGCCCCGATGGTCAGCAGCCCCACGTCGACATCCTCCTCGTGCCGGTCACAGCGACCGGCACGCACCAGGCTGGGGCTTACCGTAGGCCAAGGTCAAGAACGGGCCGCGTCGGGCGGGGCCTTAGCCTTGACGGCCTTCGCGATCCGCGCGGCGGCCTGGGCGGCCACGCTCGGCCGCCCCCACCGGTGTGGTCAGACGAGTTGGCGTGCGAAGCGTTGGTTGGTGCTGCCGTTGTATGTCCACTGGGCGATGCGGGCTCCGTCTGCGGTTGAGCGTTCCCATACGTCCATGGCCAGGCCGCTGGCGCGGTTGATCAGGCTCACCGTGCCGTCGCTTTGGTTCTGGACCCGCCACTGCTGGCTCGTGGCGTTGCTTTCGGGCTGCTGGGTGATGGCGGCGCCGGTGGAGTTGCCCATGGACTGGAGGGCCAGGCCGCTGTGCCGCGCCTTGATCCGGTAGTAGCCGTCGCCGGTGTCGACGAACTCGAATTGCTGGTTTGTCGCGCCGGTGGCCGCCCACTGGATGAGTGTGGCCCCGGCCGTGGTCGATCGCGCGTCGATGTCGGCCAGCTTGCCGCTGTGCTGGGCAACCAGGCGGTAGTGGCCCGGGCCGCCGGGTGAACCGCCCAGGTCGGCTCCCCATCTGGTGTTGGAGCCGGCCGCGTCGGAGGGGAGGCGGTCGCGTGCGGAGGTGTCGCCGTACATGGTCCATCGAGCCCAGTCGACGGCGGTGTTGGGGAACCGGTTGTCGCTCCAGAAGCTGGTGTGGCTTCCCCCGACGAAGGTGAGGAACGCCTTGGGCGCGGGCATCTCCGAGTACGCCTGCCGGGCCGAGGAGTATTGCGTGGTCGTGTCCCGGTCGCCGTGGATGAACAGGACTTTGGCTCGGACGGAGCTGGCGGGGGTGCCCATGTCCACGCACGACTGGGGGTTGGCGGAGATGATCCGGCTGTCTGGCCAGGAGGTCAGCAGGCCGTGGGTGGTCATGCCACCCAGGGAGTGTCCCGACACGCCGACGCCGATGCTCGTGTCGATGTGCCCGGCGAGTGGTCCGCTCGAGTCGAGGGCGAGGGTCTGGGTGATGACTTCCGAGACGTCGCGGGAGGTGTTGCCGTTGTTGACGTCGTTGAAGTTGTGTTGGAAGTGCGGGGCGGGGACGACGAAGCCCGCCGCGACCAGCGGCCGGATGAAGAACAGGGAGTTCTGCGGGCTGCTGCCGTAGCCGTGAGTGAAGTTGTAGACGGGGAAGACCCCGTTGGCGACGGGGGCGTTGGTGACGGGACTGCCGCCGGGAGTGCCGGTGGCCGGGTAGTACACGTAGGTGGTCAGCCGCCGGCTCCCGCGCGTCCAGTCGTACCGGCGCACGCCCACGGCGAACGGCGTGGTCGGCGCGGGGGCCGCGAACGCTTGCCCGGCACCGAGAAGAGAGGTGCCCGCGCCCACCGCTGCGACTGCGCCCAAACTCAGGAAGGTGCGTCGTTGCATCGACATGCTGACTCCTTGTTCGAGGGGTTTACGAGTGGCTGTCAGGGCTGCCGCTCCCGGCCGCCCAAGGGGTGGATCAGTCGGCTGCGGGGTCAGGACGCGGCCGAGGTGGGGTCATCCGGCTCCACTGCCGTCGGCCCGGAAGCCCGCACACGCCCCGGGACTGGTGCGGTCGCAGCAGCGAGCGGCGAGACGCGACGCCTCCACCGGGAAGGATTCCGCGACATGCGTCTGCACTCCTAGCGTTGGTTTGTGTAGTACATGCAGGTGACCTGCGGACTTCCGCGCGGTAGCGGTGCCCGCGAGCGGTCGTGTTCAGCGACGTCGGTGAGTCTTCACAAGAGGGGCGGGCATGCGACGGGCGCGCCGCGGCATCAACCGCGCCAGTTCCGCCGCCTGGGCCACACCACATGCGAGCTGCAAACGCGACGAATTGCCGTCTTCGTCGCGCAGCCCGGCACCGGCGTCGGGTCGCCGTGCCTGCTCCTCAGCCGGCTCCCGCAGGCCGAGACGTGTCACATAGTCTATCCACGACAAGCAAAGTGTCAAACGACGATTGTCAATGGGTTCATCTGGTGGTGCCGGGACCGCGGGAGAGCCCTTCCGGCGTCGACCCCGAGCCAGAACGCCTGGCCAAGCAGGCAGGTCGGCAGCTCAGGGCCCGGCGATGGCCGAGGTCGGAAGCTGGCCGTCGGCAACGCGCTCGGCCGGTCGACCGGGAGCCCACCTGTATGACAACCACGGTGGGACGGTGCGGGCCCTCGCCGCTCCGGACGCTGGCCGTTGGATCCTCGCCCTGGAGCATCTGCCGGATCGCCGCGGTTGCCCTGGTCGTCCTGCGCGTCCAGGCGCCGGCGCGCCACCTGACGGACACCTTCACCGAACGTCACCGGCCGTTACCCGGTGAGCCCTCACTGTCCTGCGGGATCTGGGGTTAAAGCGTTTGTGGGGATCGGTTGGGCTGCAGGGCATCGTCCTCACGCCCGACCAGGCGCCAGGCGCGGTGTTCGGGGTGGATGGCGAGTCATTGACAGTGATGGATCGCTGTGGTTACTTGTCCTGACACGGTAAACGTTTTACCCACCGATCGGCCCCTGTCTCTTATACACATC
>NZ_SMKD01000049.1 GCF_004348595.1 Micromonospora sp. KC723 | reverse complement strand
CACCATGACATCCATGGCCTCCACCTTGTTCGAATGTCCTGCGGGCAGGTTGCGACGCAGCGGTGAGAGGACTCGATGAAGCAGGTTCTTGTGTGTGCCGGGCTCGTCCTCACGGTCGCGGCCTGCGGCACCCCGGCGGGCGGCCCGACGGGCGGGCAGCCGACGCCGACCATCTCCGCACCGGCCCCGACGGACGCCGTCGCCGGGCCCACGCCCACGCCCACCACCGCCCGGAAGGCCAACCCCTATGCGCGGAACGCCAAGGTCGAGGCAGGCGTCGACCCGGGCGTGGACCAGGTATTCACCACCGACCCGGTGCTGCGGCGGCGCGAAACCCATACCTACCGGCACACCGAACCGGGTGACCACAAGCTGCCGGCGGGCACGTTCACCATCCGCTACGACGTGTCCACCGCTGGTCGGCCACCGCTGAAGGACCAGCTGGCCAAGGCAGGGCAGGCGCTCACCCGGGCCAGCGGGCTGGCCGTCTACCTCGATGGCGGTACGGCGCTGAACGACGCCGATCTCGCGGCGATCCAGGCGCTGCACCGGCCGCCCGCGGAGGGTGGGCTGGGCCTCACCAAACTCACCCGGCTCTACATCTACAACCTCAAGACGCTGCCGGGTGGAAAGGAATGCACGCCGGCCTCGGACCTGCCGTGCGCCGGGCAGACGGCGCGTGGCGGCCGGTCGCCGTACCTGTGGTTCAACGGCTGGTGGGACACGTGGGTCAGGCATCTCACCCTGGATGACCTCGAAGAGGTGAAGGCCGGTTCCTTCAGCAACACCCCGTTCGAATCGGTCAGCCTGCGGGCGGCGCGGTCGATCGGGGTGATGGGGTTCGGCCACCGGCCGTACGCCAAGCTGAGCGTCCTCTACCTGCCCAGCGTGACGTCGATCGGCAGGGACGCGTTCCGCCGCAACCAGTACCTGGTCAAGGTGAACCTGCCCCGGGTCACCAAAATCGATGACTTCGCGTTCGACGACACCTCGCGGCTGGAGTACGTCAACGCCCCTCGGCTGGTGTCCCTCGGCCGCAACGCGCTCAACGACACCCACGCGCTGAAGTCGGTGAACTTTCCGGTACTCGAGTACATCGGCATCAACTGCTTCGACCTCAACGGCGACGCCCGGTCCGGGACCGGAGTGAGGGTGCTACGGCTGCCGAGGTTGACCGTGGTCGACAAGAACGGCCTGACCGGCTTCGGCGCCCTACGGCACGTCTACGCCCCGAGGTTGACGACCGCCTGGCACGACGCGGTGACGAACAACCCGAACCTGGCGACGGTGTACGCGCCGAACCTCAGCCGGCTCGGCCCGCGCGCCTTCCGCGGCAACCCCGAGCTGCGCGCGGTCTACCTCGGCGACCAACCGCCCACGCAGGAAACCGACGTTTTCGTCGGGGCCGCCCCCCGCAGGTTGACGATCTACCACTCGGGCGCCGCCGCGGCGTGGTCCCGTTTCGTGCCCGCGGGAAACCCGCGTGTCCCGGTGCGACAGCAGGACGAGTGATCGCTCGCGCCCGCCGTGGTGCCGACGTGCAGACACCACGCGGGTGCGTTCAGCCCGACGGATGCCGCGGACCGGCCTGTGGGGCGGGCGTCGCGCTGACGGGCCTGCCTGACCCGGCGTGAATCCCTGCCCGGGCATCGGATCGATCACTCGGAAGGTACGCCCTTTGGGTGTGGCCCGAAGCCGATCCACCGGTCTTGGGCGGCTTGTCATCTCCTCGCCACCCGCGTCCGTTGACTCGGGCGTCAGGGTGACCGGGCGCATCGAGGATTTCCTGGGCCAGCCGCCAGGTGTGGTGGGCGGCGTCGGCGTCGCCGGTGGCGTGTTGGGTGTCGCCGAGGTGCGCGAGAGTGTCGGCTTCGTGGTAGCGGCGCAGCCCCGCCGACGGCGACGAGAAACCGGCGCTGTCACCCGCTGATGACGTGGTCCCGCTTGACCTTGACACAGTGGCAAGGCCTTCACTGTGGCCGAGGAGGTGGTCCCGATGACCATGCCGCAAGAGAACGCGAACACCATCCGAGCTCTCCAGGGGCTGGAGAACAGCAGTCCATCGGTGCGGTTGCAGGCGACGTTGGCGGTCGGCACGACCCCTGACCCGCGGTTCATCGACAAGCTCATCGAACGATGCGCGATCGAGCCCGATTTCTACGTGCGCGACATGCTCACGTGGGCTCTCACCCGCCACCCGTCGCCAATGACGGTCCCAAAGCTCGTTGACGAGCTCCGCTCGGAGCATGCGCAGGCACGGAGCCAGGCACTGCACACGTTGTCCAAGATCGGGGATCGGCGAGCGTGGCCGGCGATCACCCGGGCGCTGCTGACCGACCCCGACGACGAGGTGGCGCGGAGCGCCTGGCGAGCAGCGGTCGTACTCGTGCCCGAAGGTGAAGAACCCGAGCTGGCCGGGGTGTTGGCGACGCAGCTCGGGCGCGGCGAGCGTGAGACGCAGTTGAGCCTCAGCCGGGCGTTGGTCGCGCTCGGTGAGACAATCGAGCCGGCCCTGCGCGCCGCGATGACGGACCTCGACCCCCGGGTGCGCCACCACGCGATCGCCACCGGGCGGCTGTTGCGCGACCCGGACGCCGGATTCGAGTACGCGATCGAGGAGGCGAAGCGCGTCGTAGCCCTCGGCACGACCGGTCAGGAGGGATGACAGGCAGTGTTGATCGGTGATGTGGCACGACGGTCCGGGGTCAGCGCCCGCATGCTCAGGCACTACGACTCGCTCGGCCTGGTGCGACCGACGGGTCGTACCGAGGGTGGCTATCGGGAGTACTCCAGCGAGGACATCCGGCGGATCTTCCATATCGAGAGCCTGCGGTCATTGGGGCTGTCACTGCGGGAAGTCAAGCGCGCGCTGGACGATCCCGGCTTCACGCCCTCAGGGCTCGTCGATGACCTCATCCATCAGACGAGAGAACGCATCGCACGTGAGACCGAGCTGCTCACACGACTCCGTCGCATCGGTGCCGCGGAACCCGCCGACTGGCAGGACGTCCTCCAGATCGTCGCGCTGCTCCAGGCGTTGGGGTCGGAGAGCGCCGGGAAGCGCCAGCGCGCCGCCTTGTCCTCGGTCGAAGAGGTGCCGTTGCCAGTGGAAGCACTGGTCGAGGCAGCGCTGAGCGAGACGGACCCGAACGTCGCCGGAGCCCTGCGATGGGCTCTGGCGCAATCGGGCGAGCACGGACTGGCGCTGCTGGCGGAGGGCCTCGGCTCACCCGTAGCCGAGGTGCGGAGACGCGCCGTCCAGTGCATCGCCGAGATGCCGAACGGTGCGGCGACCGCACTGCTGCAGGCCGCCCTCACGAACTCCGACATCGTCGTACGCAGGCACGCAGCTCTGGCGCTCGGGGCACGTGGAGTAGCCGACACGGTCCCGACACTCATCGACATGGTCGTCGACGAGACAAACGACGTCGACGCAGCCGACGCGCTCAGCGCGCTGGCCCGTGACCCCGCACTGGCGGATCAGATCGCTGCCAGGCTCGTCGATCGCCTCGTCCACGGCACCCTCGGATCGTCTGCACGTCGACGGCTGACGCAGGCGCTCGCGGGCATCCCGGGGACCACGGCCTCACACGCCCTCGCCGATCTGTCACATGACGAAGACCGCGCTGTTGCGCTTACCGCGACGTACATTCTCAAGCTACGCAACACCCAATGACCGATCTTCGCTGACCAACGTGAATCGCTGGCCGGATCGGTCAGGCGATGACACGCGCCGAACGCGTCGTAGCCGCCGTACTCCGAGGGAACCGTCCGGGCAGGTCCGCTCCGGCGGCCCGCGCGAGGTCGGCACGGCAGCGTGACCACACTCCGCTGGTCTCGTACGAGGCCAGCCGCGCCGGGGGCAGGAGACGTTGGAGCTACGGGGGTGTCCGGTTGGATATGTCGCACGGTGAGCGCGTCAGCAGGTACAGCGACGTGTCCAGCGCGTTGGCCTTGCACAGCGATCAACAGTTGGCCGCGATGGTGGAACGGGCACAGGTGCTCGGTTCAGGAATCGGTGGCAGTTCGGTGCGGTGTGAGGTGGCGGGCGTGCCGGTGTTCGCCAAGCGGGTACCACTGAGCGACCTGGAGCGCCGGGCGGAGAACGTCATGTCGACCGCGAACGTGTTCGGGCTGCCGCCGTTGTGCCAGTACGGAGTCGGCTCGCCCGGCTTCGGCGCCTGGCGGGAACTGGCGGCCAACGTCATGGCGACGACCTGGGTTATCGCCGGGCGCACTGCGGCCTTTCCGCTGCTCTACCACTGGCGGGTGCTGCCCGGGGCACCACCGCCGGCCGAGGAGCACGCCGACGTCGAGGCCACCGTCCGGTACTGGGGCGCGTCGTCGGCGGTACGCGACCGCCTGCACGCCCGGGCCCAGGTCTCCGCGAGCGTCGTGCTGTTCCAGGAGTTCATCCCACGCACCCTCGACGACTGGCTCGCCGTCCAGCTCACGGCCGGCCCGGACGCCGTGACAGCGGCGTGCACCATGGTTGAGTCCTGTCTACTGACCGATGTGCCGTTCATGAACACCCACGGGCTGGTGCACTTCGACGCGCACTTCGGCAATGTGCTCACCGACGGCCGGCGCCTGTACCTCGCCGACTTCGGACTGGCGACCTCCCCCCGGTTCGACCTCTCGGCCGAAGAGAAGGTCTTCCTCCGCCGTAACCGGACCCACGATCTCGGCTATGCGCTGATGCGCCTGGTCAACTGGCTGGTCACCAACGTCTGCGGCATCGCGACGCCAGCCGACGGCGGACCCGTGCGGCGCAACGAGTACGTCCGCGCGTGCGCGGCCGGCGCGGAACCCACCGCCGCCCCACCCGTCATAGCGGCGATGATCCGCCGGTACGCCCCGGCAGCAGCAGTCATGAACGACTTCTACTGGGACCTGTTCGGCGTCGACCGGGCAACGCCCTACCCCGAGGAGAGGGTCGAACGAGCCCTGACCGCCATTCAACACCGTCAGGGACCCATGGCTCGCTGACGAGACGAGGCCCTACGCGACGAGTGGCCGGGTCAGCCGGCGCGGGACTACGGCCAACTGCGCGACGGTGTGCCACGTCCGGACTGTCCATCGGAGGCGTCGCCTCCGGTCAGCGTGCCGCCCGCAGCGGCTTGCCCTCGGCCGCGCGGGCCGCCTCCCGGCGTGCCTCCAGGTCTTCGAACCACCGCAACCCGACCGCACCGTACCCGTCGCGGATCCGGTGCTTGACGTCCGCCGTGCGGATGTTGAGTTGATCGACGAGTTTCCGGTTGCGGGCCGTTTCCGACTGTAGGCTCGCGACGGTCGCGGCGAGCCCGGCCGTGGCCACCCGCAGTTGCGCCGCCTCCGTGCGGGCCCCGCGGTTCACCGCCCGGACGACGGCACCCGCCGGCTGCCACCTGGCCATCCGCACGCGCCTGACCGTGTGGGTCATGGTGTTCAGCGACTCCTGCACCGAGCGGTAGTGCGCGTACACGCTGTCGGCGCATCCGTACGATTCGGTGTGCAGGGTACGCATGGTGGCGAAGTCGCGTTGGGTGTGTGCCGCCGCCAGTTTCGCCGAGACCTCGGCAACCAGCCGTTCGACGCGTACGTTGTCGGCGCGTACCCGGCGTAACGCCTTCTCGGCTTGGCGGGCCTGTGTACGGACGGCCGTCAGGGTGACCGGCGCGATGTATGGCCGGTCCCAGCGGCGGATGGCGAAGAGCACCACGACCGTCGCCCCGGCGACGCCGCCGACCAGGGTCAGGGTTTCCTGCATCGCCTGCGGACCGCGTGCGTCGTTGCTGCGCAGCAGCAGCCACAGTGCCGTCGTGGAGGTGGCACTCAGCAGCAGAACGATGCGGCCCAGGTATCCCCGCACCGGCCTGGGCTGGCGGGCACGCGGATTGAACCTGCCCTTCGCCGGTGCCGGCGCGGGCCGGGTGCGGTTGCCGCGCAGTCGCCCGCCGACGGGGCTGGCCCAGCGGACCAGCAGGAAAGCGAGCACCGGCGCGGCCGCCAGTGTCGACAGCGCCAAGGTGCGGTGTTCCGCGAACTGGGCCGGATCGTGGAGGTAGACATAGGGCACGAGCGCCGGCGCGGCCAGGGCGAGCACGGGTAGGCCGATCGCGTACCCGAGAAGACACGGTGCCAGGAGCAGGACGAGAACCGGCAGGCAGCCGGATGAGCGGCGGGCCACCTCAACCGCGTCGGTGTCGACGCCGGTCCTGCGCGTCGTCCCGGGGCGGCTGGTCGGCGCGCGGATGGGCCTGCCGCTGCGCCCGGCCCGCCCGACCCTGCGCCGCGACGTCTCCCTGCCGCGTCTGGCCATCCTGGACGGCGGCACTGCCGCGCTGTGGCCGGCCCTTGCCGACCCGGGTGGGATTGTCCGTGTCCCGGGCGCGGCTGTCGCCACTTCGCGGCTTACCCTGCCGCGCCGGGCGGTCGCCGTCAACGGCCCGGGCGTTCTCCGTTGGCACCCGATTGCCGCTCCGGGACGGCCCTTCGCCGTGGCCGGCTCGCCCGGCAGCACCGGCGTTGTCGGGTAGGCGGGCAGCCCGCCCGGTCGCTGGCGTGGTGGCCGGTCCGGGACGGCCGCCCCGCCGGTGCCGTCCGGTGTCAGCGCCGTTGAGCACCAGGTCGATGCCGGTCAGCACCTGATCGCCCTGCTGGGAGTGGTGGCGGAGCAGATCGTCACCGAAGTCGCGGATCAGTTCCGCGTACACCTGTGCCTCCCCCACCGTTGTCCCCGGTCGGCCGAGGGCGCGCCGCATGTTGCGGATGCACTGGCGCAGCGCCTCCGCCGTCAGGTCGCTGCGGCCCACCTGCCGGCGCAGCTCGTACAGCGACGCCGCCGCGTCCTTGCGGCGGTTCTCCAACCTGGTGAGGGTCACCTCGGTGGTCGCGTCGATCCGCCGGCCGGCGACATCCAGTTCCTTCATCGTCACCGCGCATGCGGTGGATTCGGCGACGATCCGAGCGATCGTGCCCAACGGACTGAGCGACTCGGCGATCCGGGCGACCGCCGTGCCGAACGCCACCCCTTGGTCAGTGACCCTGACCAGCTGCCTCGTCACGGGAAGGAGCGTAGGGGGGACACGGCTGGGAACGAATCTTCCGTCGGGTTGTCGACAGCGACCGAACGGGTTCCCGGGCGGACGGCTCCGACGGATCAGTCGAACACGAACGGATCAGTCGAACACGATCAGTGCTACGCCGAGCAGCAGGACCACCACGAGCCCGGCGCCCAGTCCACCAAGGACGAGCACGGCTGCGGCGCCGGAGCGGGAAGGCGGCGGGTTCCAGCGCCGGGGCGCTGGCCCTCCGGCGCGCCGATCGGGCCTCCGCCCCGCTCTCCGCCCGCCCTCCGATCCGTTGTCCGCCCGGGTACCGATCCCTCCGCCGAGGATGGTGACTACCGCGACGGTCAGGCTGAAGATGCTCGCCACCCAGCTCGCCGCCTCCACGCCGCCCGGCCCCCAGCCGAGCACAGCGACCGCCACCCCCACCACGGTGACCGCGATCGCGACTGTGACGGTGGTCCGTCGGCTGCGTCTCATGGCAGGCATCATCCCCGACGCCGCCGTGATGGCGTCCGATGCGTGTCCCGGGCGCCGGGCCGGGCCGACGGCGAACGCGATGAGACCGAGCGGTTGGCCGATGCGCGGCCCGGAGCGGATGGATCGGATACCGGCGTCACGGCTTGCGGGCGACGAGCCCGACAAAGGTCTGGTAGGTGTCGGTCTGCTTCGGGGAGCCCTCGCCCGGCTCCGGCCGCCACTCGGCGAGCGGCACCAGGCCCGGCTCGACCACCTCCAGGCCTTCGACGAAGGAGAGGATCTCCTCGTCGGTGCGCCAGCGGCCGGTGCCGAGCGACTGGTTGAAGATCCGTTCCACCTCCCGGGCCTTGTCGGAGGCGGCCGGGTACCGCGCGCCGGGGTCGCGGAAGTGCGAGATCGCGGCGTAGCTGCCGGGAGGAAGGGCCGCGCACAACGTCGTCGCGATGGCCTTCGGGTCCTCGTCATCCCGGATGTGGTGCAGGATCCCGAAGAGCAGCAGCCCGACCGGACGATCGAAGTCCAGGAACCGCCGGAGTTCCGGGTGCTCCAGAATGGCCTCCGGTGATCGCGCGTCCGCCTGGATCACCGTGGCGGTTCCGTCGTGGGCCAGAAGCGCCCGCCCGTGTGCCAGCACGATCGGGTCGTTGTCCACGTAGACCACCCGCGCCCGGGGGTCGTGGCGGGTGGCCACCTCGTGCACGTTGCCCCGGGTGGGTAGTCCCGATCCGAGGTCGAGAAACTGGTCGATGCCCTGCTCGGCGACGAGGAACCGGACCACCCGGCGCAGAAAGGCGCGGTTCGCCTGGGCGGCCTGCGGACCGTCCGGTGTGATCTTGAGGGCGTGCTCGGCGACCATACGGTCGACCGCGAAGTTGTCCTTGCCGCCGAGCATGAAGTCATAGACCCGGGCTACGCTCGGCACGTTCATGTCGATGCCGGGCGGTGCTGCCTTCTGACCGGTCACAGTTTGTCTCCCCGTCCACACCGGAACTTCGTCGGCCGCACTGCGTCGGGCCGCGCGCTGGACTGAGTGTAGCGACGCATGGGCACGTATTCTGCGCCTCCCTGTCGCCGGCGGCTGACCTGCCCATCGACCGTGATGAGCCGAAGAGCCCTTCCGCCTCCGCGCCCACGGGGGACCGCCGTCGCGGGCATGACCACGGGCAGGTGGCCCCTGCCGGCTCCGCCGTCCGCCCGTCGAAGCGGGAGCGGGCCGCTACCGGCAGGCGTTTCCTGGCTGGACGCTCAAGAGTGGCTCGCACGAGGAGGTGGCACCAGCGAACCGCCCGAGCGAGCCCGCGGGCAGCGGATGGCGCCGGCCCTCGGTGCGATGGCCGTCGCGCTGGCGGCCGGGTACCTGCTGGCGATCCTGGCGGGCGCCGCCTGGATCGCCACCACCGCCCGCTACTTCCCGGTGTTGAACTTCACCGTCGTCACGGCGGTCGGTGTGCTGTCCCTGATCGGCGCGGCCTGGCTCGGCCTGGGGATCGGGCGGCTGCTGCCCGCCCTGGCGACCGCTCCCGCGCGGGGTGCGACCGGTGCCCTGGTGACGCTGTTCGGCACGCTGATCACGCCGGACTGGTTGGCCGCGGTGCTGTCGCCGGTCCACGGCACGAGTCAGCACCATCACTTCCAGACGATCGACAACCGGGTCAGTGGCGCACACGCGATCTGGATGGCCGCGCTCGCGGTACACGAGGACACCCGCACGTACGATGCCGACGAGGCCCAGCCGCCCCGGCGCGACGACGTCGTACGGATCCCGGTCCGGATCGACAGCCGTGGCGGGCTCGCCCATCGGCTGCCGTGGTGCCGGAGATCGTTTCCGGGCAGTCGGGACGCCGCCCCGGTCACGGTCGTGCTGACCGTGCTGCTGATGGTCGCGGTGCTGTCGGCCACCCTGGCCGGACCGGATGACCTTCTGGAACGCACCGCGTCGATACGCTGGCCCTGGCGGCGGGCCGTGCACCTGGTCGCCGCCCTGCTGGTCGTCTCGCTCGTCCTGGCCGCCACGCTGCCGACCGGGGCGCGGTTCGGCCCGGTCGCCCTGGTCCTCCGTGACGCGGTCGGCCTGCTGGGTCTGACCGCGCTGGGCACCGCGACGGTCGGCGCCGCCCGGGCGTGGCTGCTGCCCCTGGTCTGGACTGGCATCGCGGCGGTGTATCCGCAGGCCGGGACCGTGGGTGCCGTCGCGACGTGGCAGGCGCAGGTGCCGCAGAACGCGGCGGCCGCGGTGACGGCGGCCGTGCTCGCGCTCGGCGGGCTGATCGCCTGGTCGCTCGCCGGACCGGCCGGGCGGGAGGCCGCCGAGTACATCCACTGAGACCGGCGCCGGGACGTGAGGATCACGTCCCGGCGCCGTCGCGTTCGCCATCACCGCCACGGCGCCGCCTCGACCTCTGGAACTATCTCGACGACGGCGCAGCGGTCTATGGCCGGCACCCGAGATCCTTGACAGCCGACATGTGAGCGATAACACTGCTGCCACACCACGACTGAACCCGCCGAATGCCCCAGCAATCGCCCCCCGCATCGGTTGCACGCCATGGCCAACCCCCCTGCCGTCCGTCCCCGAAGGCACGCAACCCCCACACCTTCGCTCCGTCCTGGCCAAAAGCTCATCGCCGGTGCGAGGACGGTCGCCCCGGTGCCTCCCTGGCAATGACCGCTGGGGCACAGCCCGGCTTCGCGGCAGACGTCCCCACCGGTTCCGGCCGCTGCACCCTGGTGGTCGTTTCCGGTCCCGGACCCAAGGTGACCCGTCCTCACCCCGACAAGGCAGGTACTCGTGAAAGCAGTTTCGCGGCCGCTGACAGCCACCTTCGCCGCTCTAACCACCGCGCTGGCCGGCATGGCCACACTCACCCTCGCCGCCTCGCCCGCCGCGGCGGCGCCCGGCAGCCCCGCCGTCCGGCCGCCGCTGGGCTGGAACAGCTGGAACACCTTCGGATGCGACATCGACGAAGTCAAGATCCGCGCGGCCGCGGACGCCATGGTCAGCTCCGGCATGCGGGAGGCCGGCTACGAGTACGTCGTCGTCGACGACTGCTGGCAGGCCACGACCCGCGACGCCGCCGGCAACCTTCGCTCCGATCCCGTACGGTTCCCGTCGGGCATGAAGGCGCTGGGTGACTACATCCACGGCAAGGGGCTGAAGTTCGGCATCTACCAGGCGCCGCGTGAGGAGACCTGCGCCCAGTACTTCAACGCCATCGGCGGCGCCACCGGTGCCCTCAACCACGAGCAGCAGGACGCGAACACCTTCGCGTCCTGGGGCGTCGACTTCCTCAAGTACGACTGGTGCTCGCCCTGGGGCACCCTCAACGACCAGATCGACAGCTTCTCGAAGATGCGCGACGCGCTGCGTGCCACCGGACGACCGATCGTCTACTCGATCAACTCCAACAGCGCGCACTCCAACACCGGGCCCTCCTTCGACTGGAGCCCGGTGGCGGACATGTGGCGAACCACCGAGGACATCACCGACAAGTGGAGCAGCGGCTGCCGCGCCGACTGCTTCATGGGTGTCACCGAGATCCTCGACGTGCAGGCGCCGCTGCACTCCTGGGCGGGCCCGCAGCACTGGAACGACCCCGACATGCTCGAGGTGGGCGTACGCGGCACGTTCAGCCCGACCGAGAACCGGGCGCACTTCGGCATGTGGGCCATCATGGCCGCCCCGCTGATCGCCGGCAACGACATCACCACCATGCCCGCCGACGTACGCACCGTGCTGACGGACCCCGACGTGCTGGCCATCAACCAGGACTCGCTGGGTCGGCAGGCCCAGCGGGTCCGCGACTTCGGCGAGACCGAGGTGTGGGCCAAGCCGCTCAGCGACGGTTCCGTCGCGGTCGCCCTGCTGAACCGGTCAGGTAGCACCGCGACGATCTCCACCACCGCCGCCGAGATCGGTATGCCCGCGGCGAGCGGTTACCACACGTTCGAGGTCTGGACCCACGCGGCCAGCAACACCTCCGGCGCGATCAGCGCCACCGTCCCGCCGCACGGGGTGGTCATGTACCGGGTGCGGACCGGCTCCACGACCCCGACCGACACCTTCAGCCTGCGCGGTGTCGGATCCAACCGCTGCCTGGACATTCTCGGCGGCGCCCCGAACGACGGCGCCCAGGCGGCCATCTGGGACTGCAACGGTGGCCTCACCCAGGTCGTGACCGCTGCCTCCGGCCAGCTGCGCATCGGCGGCAAGTGCCTCGACGCCGACAACAGGGGAACCGCCAACGGCACCAAGGTGATCCTCTGGCCCTGCAACGGGGGCACCAACCAGCAGTGGACGATGCAGGCCGACGGCACCATCCGCGGAGTCCAGTCCGGCAAGTGCATCGACGTCAACCAGGCCGCCACCGCAAACAACTCACCCCTCATCCTGTGGACCTGCTCCGGTGCCGCGAACCAGCGGTGGACCCGCATCTGAGCGCCACGCACACCGCCCGGTGGAGATGAGATCGCCGGCGATCCGTGACGTGGGAGCCTGCTGCCGTCGGCAGCAGGCTCCCACCGGCTACGGGTGCTTCGGTTGGCTACCCCGATCTCAGGCCGACCCGATGCGACCCACCGGCGATCGGTGGTTGTCCGCGACCCAGGGCGCACCCCGCCGCCGTCCCCTGGGAAAGGCCCACCGCGTTCCGCCGTCACTACTGCGACAGCCCGGGCGGCTGGCCCTGTTCGCCCGTCACCAGTACGACCAGGAACACCCGGCAGCGGTCAGGGCTGTAGGAGACCGAACGCTAGGCCGATCGGGATCAGCAGCATCCCGCCGGCCGTGAGGACCGCGAGCCGCACCCGGTGCCCGCCGGTTACCGCCAACCGCTGGCGCCACCAACTGACACCGTTGCCGGCCTCGGCGACCACCTCGATGTCGTCCTGCAGGTCGAGGATCGTCGCGAAACCGGCCCGGACCAAATCCTGGTCGTCAGCCACCACTACTCGGATCATGCGAAGACCGCCTCCACTGTGCATCCACGTCCCTCCAGCCCGACGCCAACGGTGACCTCCCCGCCGGCCGCCGCGACCCGCTCACGCATGCCGATCAACCCGTGACCGTCCGGCTCGTCCCCGCCCCCGCAAGCGGCGCCGATCCCGACGCCGTCGTCGGCGACGGCGAGCCGGAAACCGTCGACGGTCCAGGTGGTCCACAGCTCGACGGTGCTCGCGTGCGCGTGTTTGACCACGTTGGTCAATGCTTCCTGGGCCATCCGGTACGCGGCCAGGTAAACGTCCGGGGCCACCGTGATCAAGAAGCAGGACGGCACCATCGGCGGGAAGAACACGTACCCCCGCAGCCGCGACCCCCGCGAGATTCCTGGCTGATCCGCTGGCCGCCGGCGCTCCGGCCGGCACTGCGATGGCCGAACCACACGCCAGCCAGCTTCGGACGTCCGGCTCGTCGCTCATCACCGGAGGCCGGCGGCGTCCGGCTCAACGAGCGGCGGATGGCTACCATGCGGACGTGTCCGATGACACCGAGCAAGCAACCGAGGCGGACCCGGCAAGCCAGCGGTTCGTGGTCTGCGGGGACGGTGCGCTGGCCCGTCGCCTGGTCACCGAGCTGGTGGACCGCTACGGTGTCGCCGTCACGGTGGTGCTGTCCTCGTTGACCGACGACCACGCGCCGGACATCGCCGAATTCGGACCGGAGACCGGAGTGGCGGGACTACGTCCGGAGATCATCGTGGCGCGTCGCCTGACCGGTGAGGTGCTCGACCGGGCCGGCGTCCGGGACGCCGCCGCCGTGGCGCTGGTCAGCGGCGACGACGTGACCAACGTGGACGCCGCCATGGTCGTCCGGGAGCTGGCTCCGGAGGTACGGCTCGTGGTGCGGCTGTTCAACCCGGTGCTCGGCGAGGGCGTGGCCGCGATGCTCGGGGACTGCGCGGTGCTGTCCGGGTCGGAGATCGCCGCGCCGGCGTTCGTCGCCGCCGCGCTCGGCGACGGCACGCCGACGTACCTGCGGCTGCCCGACGACGAACGGGTGTGCACCGCGATGCGCGCAGCCCTCGATCCGACCAGCGCCGATGTGGTCTGCGGCCTGGCCGACACGAACGGTCCGGAGCCGGTCGTCCTCCCGGCGGACCAGGCGGCCGCCGGCCTGGTCCTCGTCCGAACCTACGGCCGGCGGCGGCCGGCCCCGCCGCGCCGGCGCCCTCGCGTGCTGCGGGCCGTCGGGTTGGTGTTCAACCGCAACCTGCGGCTGGCACTGGCCGGGACGGTCGGACTGTTCACCGTCGCGAGTGCGTTGTTCGCGTACACCCGTGGCCTGAATCCCGCGGAGGCCGGCTACCTGACGCTGCTCACCGCCCTGGGCGGCGCCGACGCCGATCCGGCCGCCCCGCTGGCCGAGAAGGTCACCGCGGTGGTGCTGGTGATCGCCGGAGTGGCACTGCTGCCCACGATCACCGCCCTGATGGTGGACTCACTGGTACATGCCCGTCTGGCGGTGGCTGCCGGCGGACTCACCGACCCGATCGACGACCATGTGGTTCTGGTTGGTCTGGGCAACATCGGCACCAGGGTGATGGAGGAGTTGCACTCGTTCGGAATTCCGGTGGTCGCAGTCGACCGGACCGATTCGGCCCGCGGCGTGGCGGTCGCCCGTGGGCTGGGCATGCCCGTGATCGTCGGGGACGCGACCCGCGCGGAGACCTTGCGGGCCGCCTCGGTGCAGACCTGCCGGGCGCTGGTGGTGCTGACCTCCGACGCTGTCACGAACCTGGAGACCGCCCTGTCGGGGCGGTCCGCGCACGAGGCGCACCACGCTTCGTCGGCCACAACCGTGGCGCCACTGCGGGTCGTACTACGACTGTTCGACGACGGCTTCGCGGAGCGGATCCAACGCACCTTCGGTATCAACCAGTCGCGCAGCGTGTCCTATCTCGCGGCACCGGCGTTCGCGGCCGCCATGATGGGTCGCGAGGTCATCGACACCATCTCGGTCGGCCGTCGGGTGCTGCTGGTCGCCGACCTTCCGGTGGGTGCCGGCTCCGAACTCGAGGGTCGGTACTGCCACGAGGTCACGCGGCCCGGTGCGGTGCGTGTCCTCGCCATGCGGACCGGCCGGGCCGGACAGACGATCTGGTCGCTGCCGGAGCGCCGGCCGCTGGTGCGCACCGACCGGTTGATCGTGGTCGCCACGCGCGCCGGGCTCGCCGCGCTGCTCCCCCGGACGGTGCCCACTCCTGACGCTCCCCCGCTGGCCGACGGGGCGCCGCTGCGGCCGATGGCCACCACACCACGCCCCCGCGAGCAGTCGTGACCGCTTGCCGGGGCCCTGCGACCAGGGCGTGGCCGAGCGCGTCATGACCACAACGGACCGGGCCAGCCGGTCGGGTCAACTGTCCCCATCTGGCGTGAGGAGGCGGCGTGTTGGTGCGGATGGTCGGAACGCTCCGGCGCCACTCCTTGTTCAGCACCGACGGGGTTGACGACGAAGGCAACGGTCCGCATCAATGGATGCCGACCAGCCACGGCAAAGGAGGTGCAAATGACGGCAGACTGAGCTCCGGACAGAATCGAACAATCCCGGGCATCGAACAGCCCGGCCAGGGCCTTTGCGCGCATTTACTGCAATAGACCTGCATATTGAATGTATTGAATACAAGAAAGCCCTTTCCCTATCGTTGGGTGCACCCGGTTTCCGACGTGTTACCGGCACCGCACCGGTGGGCCACTCCGGCCCTCCCGCGCAGAGCCGGCTCCTGCCGCGTCAGCACCCTGGCCACCCCGACGAGTCACGGCCATGGTGATGGTCGACGCCGGGGCCGGTCGAGGTCGGAAGATCCGAGAGGAGAGGGATGATGAGATCTGCGACTCCCGCCGCTGGCGAGGCTCACACCGCTGGTCGACCAGCCTGGCGCCGAGCGCCCCGCGGGTTGCTGGCCGGCACCGCGGCGGCAGCCCTGGTCGCCGCGATGCTGTCGATGTCCATCGGGGCCGCACACGCGGCGACGATGTTCGGTGACGACTTCCAGGACGCGAACGCCACCGGC
Source organism: Micromonospora sp. KC723 (assembly GCF_004348595.1). Lineage (GTDB taxonomy): Bacteria > Actinomycetota > Actinomycetes > Mycobacteriales > Micromonosporaceae > Micromonospora. The sequence goes on along the minus strand of NZ_SMKD01000049.1, from coordinate 22,518 downwards.
TGGTCGAGCTCGGGCGGCAGCTGGTCGGTGGTGAACGACGGCTCACTGGTGTACCGCCAGTCGAGCACCGGTTCGGACGCGAAGGCACAGGCCGGCTCGACGTGGAGCGACCAAACCGTGCAGGCACGGGTCAAGCCGATCACCTGGAGCAGCGGCTCCGGCCGCCTCGTCGGCGTGATCGGCCGGGCCCAGACGATGACCAGCTACTACTACCTGGCGCTGACCAACGGCAACCAGGTCGTGCTGGGCAAGCGGACCTCGGGCGGCCACACCACCCTCGCCTCCGCACCCTCCGTGGTGAGCACCGGAACCTGGTACACGCTCCGGCTGGAGGCGTTCGGCAGCCAGCTGCGCGGATACGTCAACGGACAACAGGTGGTGTCGGCCAGTGACGGCACGTTCAACTCGGGCCGGATAGGCCTGGCCACGCTGTACGCGAGCGCCTCGTTCGACGATGTGCTGGTCACCGACCAGCCTGGTGGCGGCCAGTCGCCGAGCTCGCCCCCGACGAGCTCACCGCCGACGAGCTCGCCACCGCCGTCCCCGCCGGACGGCCAGGCGGACGGGTACGCGGCCATGAACGCTCTGGGACAGAACGGCACCACCGGCGGCGCGGGCGGCCCGAGCGTGACGGTCGACACCGCGAGTGAGTTCCTCGAGGCGATCGCCCGGCCCGGCCCGCTGGTGATCCAGGTCTCCGGGACGATCGACCTGCCCGGACCGATGCACGACGTCAGCTCGGACAAGACCATCGTCGGGCTGGGCTCCACGGCCCGGATCACCGGGGGCGGCCTGAACATCGGACTGCCGATCGATGACAGCATTACCTCGCCACCGGCGAACGCGGTGCACAACGTCATCATCCGGAACCTGACCTTCAGCGGCTGGGACGACGACGCCATCAACGTGCAGATGTTCTCCCACCACGTGTGGATCGACCACAACGCCGTCCTCAACAGCGCCGGCGTGGACGGTGGGGTCGACGTCAAGCGCGGGTCGGACTACGTGACGATCTCGTGGAACCACGTCACCCACGACAAGAACATGCTGCTCGGGCACGCGGACGGCAACAGCGCGCAGGACGCCGGCCGGCTACATGTCACCTACCACCACAACTTCTTCGACGGCACGCAACAGCGCAACCCGCGGACCCGGTACGGCAATCCCGTGCACGTGTACAACAACTACTACCTGGCCAACGAGGACTACGGGGTCAGGGCGGCGACCGCGTCGGGTGTCCTGATCGAGGGCAACTACTTCCAGAACGTCGAGGACACGTTCCACCGCTCGGGCGGCAGCATCGCCGCCCGGGACAACTGCTTCGACAACTCGGCACCGGGCCAGACCGGCGGAACCGTCCTGCCGATCCCGTACCAGTACACGGCGCAGCCGTGCGCGGACGTGCCGGCGGCGGTGCGCGCCGGGGCTGGCGTCGGCAAGCTGGGCACCAGCCCGACCCCGCCGGCCACCACTCCGCCACCGACCACGCCGGCACCGACCACGCCGGCACCGACCACGCCAGCGCCGACCACCCCGCCAGGTGACGGGCCGATCGGTTGGGCGTCGATGGCCGGCGGCACCACCGGTGGAGCCGGCGGCCGGACGGTCACCGTCACCGACGGCCCCACCCTGGCCGACCTGCTGGAGTCGAACGAGCGCCTGATCATCCAGGTACAGGGCATGATCACCATGCCGGACGCGATGAATGACGTCCACTCCCACAAGACGATCATCGGGGTGGGAGCCAACTCCGGCTTCCGCGGTGGCGGGTTGAACATCAGCAGCGGCTACAGCAACATCATCGTTCGGAACCTCGTCTTCACGGGTTGGACCAGTGACGCGATCGAGGTCGAGGGCCAGGCCCACCACATCTGGGTCGATCACAACCGGTTCACCGGTGCGGGCGGCGGCGCCGACGGCTCCGTGGACATCAAGCACGGATCGGACTACGTGACGGTGTCGTGGAACCACACCACGCACGACAAGAACATGCTGCTGGGGCACGACGACGACAACACCGCCGATCGGGGTCGCCTGCGGGTGACGTACCACCACAACTGGTTCGACGGCAGCGCCGAGCGCAACCCGCGGGTGCGGTACGGCAACCCCGTACACGTGTTCAACAACTACTTCGACAACAACGAGGTCTACGGGGTGGCGTCGACGGTGGAGGCCGGTGTCCTCGTGGAGGGCAACTACTTCGAGAACGTGCCGCGGCCGATCGCGGTGGGCTACGCCGACTCTCCGCCCGGAAACGTGGTCCAGCGCCACAACCTGTTCGTCGGGTCCGGCCCGGTGGAGAGCACCGGCACCGGGGTGGACCCGATCCCGTACGGCTACCCGCTGGACAACGCGAACACCGTGCCGGCCACCGTCATGGCCGGCGCCGGAACCGGCAAGATCGGCTGAGCGGGGCAGGACAGCCTGCCTCCGTCACGCCCACCGGGGATGCTGGCGGTGACGACCGGATCGTCACCGCCAGCGCCGTGACCGCACCCGAACGCCACAGCGCGGGACCGTACGGCAGGGCGCACACGTCCGCTCCTTCACGGACCGGCGTTAGGGTCGGTACGCCCGCACTCACCCGCGCCCCCGGGGAGCACTCTGTGGTACGCCCGTTCAACATCGAGGAGATCTTTCCCGAGGCACACGCCGGATCCTCGCGACGACGGCGCCGGCAGACCGGCAGCTCTGCTCACGGCCTCGCGGTGACGCTGCTCGCCGACTACACGGTGCGCACCCGGGCCTGGCTGCCGTCGGCGGTGATCGTGGCCCTGCTCGGCGAGTTCGGGGTGACCGGCGGCGCCGCCCGGACGACGATCAGCAGGCTGGCCCGCAGGGGTGTGCTGGAGGGAAGCCGGCAGGGTCGGTACAGCTCGTACCGTCTGACGGAGCCGGCCGCCGTCGACCTGTCGATGGGCGGCGCCTCGATCGCGGCTCTGGCCACGCGACCGGACTCCTGGGATGGGTTGTGGACGGTCGTGGCCTTCTCCATGCCCGAGGGGGAGAGCACGCGGCGGCGGGCGCTGCGGGCGTGCCTGCGCTGGCACGGATTCGCGCCGCTGTACGACGGGGTCTGGATTCTGCCTCACCCGCTGGACGCCAAGGGGCGAGCCGAGTTGGCGGCCCTGGCGCTGGGGGCGGTCACCGTGTTTCGCGCGCAGCACATGGAGTTGGAGACGGTGACGAACCGCGATCCGGTCGGCGCGTGGGACCTGCCGGCCATCGCCGACCAGTACGCCGGGTTCATCCAGCGCTGGAGTCCGCTGCTGCGTCGCATCGAGGCCGGAGCTGTCACCGGTACCGCGGCGTTACGGACCCGCACCGAGGTGATGGACGTCTTCCGTCGCATCCCGGTCCTCGACCCCATGCTCCCCACCGAACTGATGCCGCCCGGCTGGCCACGCACACGCGCACGGGAGGTGTTCGTGGCGATGTACGACGGCCTGGCGGCACCGGCCGAAGAACACGTACGAGCTGTCGCGGCACGCGTCACCGGCGCGCCTCATCCGGACCTGCGGGCGCACACCACTGCCGAGATGGCCGGCGTCGCCCATGCCCGAGCTGACCACGGCCGCCTGGGACGGGACGAACACCATGCCTCCGGGGCACCTGCCACCGGCTGACGCCGTCGACGGTGATCTCCCTGATTGCTTGGGTGGCCCGGTACGGTGGTGCCGGTGCCGGGGCCCGCGTGTCGGGCGCGTCGGTCCAGCTTGCTCCCGGGACCTACGGCGAGTCCGTCACTCCGGGTTCGGCGTCCCCCAGCCACTCCCCACGCCATCGGGCGCAGGGTCGAGCGAGGCGGGGCCCGCGCGAAGCGGACGTACCAGTGGACGTCCGGTCTGGTCAGCTTCTTCGCGACCTGGTCGTACCAGCTCGCTCAGCGGGGGATCTCGGCCTACCGGTAGGTGATGTCCGAGCTGGAGTACCGGCAGGAAGCCCCGTCCGCGCCACTTGCGATCCTCTTCGGCTCGGCACCGCTGCTGTTGCCGGTGAACCGGTCGCAGATCGAGATCTTCCTGCTGGTGTCGCCAACGACGGTGACCTCGCGGAAGGTGGCTGTGTCCCCGTAGTTGGCGTTGACACCTGCGAGAGCCTGGCCCGGCGCGGTGACCTTCACATTCTCGATGACCACCGCCCTCTTGTGCTGCGTCTTGCAGTTGCCGCACGAGCGGTACAGCTTGCCGAAGTCCTCCACCTGGAAGTTGCGGATGGTGAGCGCACCTCCGCCGTTGTGCTGGAAGACCTTGTCCGACGCCCCCCGCGCGCCACCGCCGTCGACGAGGTACCTCGCCGAGGCGCCTCCCTTGAAGGTGGCGGCGTCCTCGCCGACATCCTCCCACCAGACGTTGCGGATCGTGCACGAGCCGCGGCAGAGCACCCCGTCCCCGGCCGGCGCGCCGATGACGACGTTCTTCAGCGTCGCGCCGTCCGCGAGCTCGAACATCGGCGGCTGGCTCTCGCCTTGCGAGCCGTCACCGACTCCGTGGTAACGCCTCATCTCACCGTCCAGACCGGAGCTGGGCACCGTGATGGTCGCGGTGACCCTCCGGTTCGTGGTCGGCTTCGGCCAGGCCGGGAACCCGGCCGCCGATCCCCCGCTCGGCCCGGCGTTGGACCTCGGTCCGGCGGTGATCCTGGTCGACGCGGTGGGCGACGTCGTCGGGCCGGACGACCTCGTTCCGCTGGGCGGGGCGGTCGCGCTGTTCGGGAAACCGGCGGCAGTTGTGGACCTCGGCACGGCACTGGGAGAGGTCGCGGGTGCGGCCCCCACGTTCACCATCTCAAGGTCGTCGTTGTCTGCCGTCGCCATCCGCCCCACCGTCGCGACCAGGCCCACCACAGCCACGACCACCACGCCGACCAGCACCCGCCGGCCCGTGACGATCTTGTTCGACACACATCCTCCTCGAAGGTCAGGGGTGACGGCGGACAACACGTTCCCGGTCGGGAGGTGGGCGACGACCCGACGCACCGGCTCCGGTTGCGCGGCCTCTGGTCACCAACCAAGATCATGCCGCCTGGGCGGGACGCGGGAAAGTGTCCTAACCCAGAATTAAGAAGCAGCACCAACCTGGCGTGAACCGCAGGATCACCCGCATCCGCACATTTGCGATCATGGATGCATGGGCTACCTTCCTCCTATGTCCAGGCCGCATCCGGAGCGATGCACAAGTCGCCCCGGAAGGCCTCACAGGAGGAGGACGCAAGATGACAGGTTCACGTGTCCGGGTCCGGTTGTTCGCGCTCACCCTGGTGGTCACACTGACCGCCGTGCTGACCCCCGGTGGCAACGCCTCCGCGACCACCGCGACCGCCGTCGAGGGGACGATCCGCCACGCCGGCGGCGCAGACGCCGTACCGGGCAGTTTCATCGTCGTGCTCCGCGACGAACTGGTGCGCCCGACAGCCCGGGCCGGCGCCCCGGCCGAGGTCGCCCGGGTGGCAGACCGGCTGAAGGCGCGCCACGGCGGCACCATCGGCTACGTCTACCGCCACACCGTGGCCGGATTCGAGGTACGCATGCCGGAGCGGGCGGCCCGTCGCCTCGCCGCCGACCCTGCCGTGGCGTACGTCGAGCAGAACCGTAGGACGCCCCTCATCGGGCCCGGCGTCCAACCCAACCCGCCCTCGTGGGGGCTGGACCGGATCGACCAGCGCGCCCTGCCGCTGGACGGCCGGTACGCCTATCCGAACACCGCGCACAACGTGCACGCGTACATCATCGACACCGGCCTGCGGAGCACGCACACCGACTTCGGCGGCCGCGCGGGAGGCGGAGCCGACTTGGTCGACGGCGCGCTTCCCGCCGACGACTGCAACGGCCACGGCACGCACCTGGCCGGCACCGTCGGAGGAACCCGGTACGGAGTCGCCAAGGAGATCCGGCTCCGTCCGGTACGGGTGCTCAACTGCTCCGGCAGCGGCAGCTACGCGACGGTGATCGCCGGGGTGGACTGGGTCACCGGGAACGCCGTCCGGCCGGCGGTGGCACTCCTGGCCCTCGGTGGCGCGGCCAACTCGACCCTGGACGCCGCGGTGACCCGTTCGATCTCCTCGGGCATCAGCTACGTGGTGGCGGCGGGCAGCTCGGGTGCCAGCGCCTGCAACTACTCGCCTGCGCGGGTGCCGGCTGCGATCACCGTCGCGGGCACCACGTCGTCCGACGCTCGGATGCCGAGCGGCAACTACGGCAGTTGCCTGGACCTCTACGCCCCCGGAGCCAACATCTCGTCCACCTGGCACACCAGCGACAACACGACCACCACCATCAGCGGCAGCTCGATGGCCGCCGCGCACGTCGCCGGATGCGCCGCGCTCGCCCTCTCGGCGAATCCGACCTGGACCCCCGCCCAGGTAGCCAGCTACCTGACCAGCCGGGCGACCACCGGCGTCGTCGGCGGGGTGGTCGCCGGCACCCCGAACCGCCTCCTCTACTGCGGCGCCTGACCGCACGCGGCGCGTGCCGGCGACCGGTCCGGCACGCGCCCGCCCGATCGGCGGCATCGACGTCGTTCGCGCCCGCGGTGGTGTCGGGTGGCGGAGGCACGGGGTCGTGCGGACGCACTGTCAGGTGCCGAGGTATTGCAGGATTGCCAGCACCCGGCGGCTGTAGCCCACACTGCCTGACAGGTCGAGCTTGTCGAAGATGGCGTTGATGTGTTTCTCGACCGCGCTCTGCGAAACGTGCAAGCGTTCGGCGACGGCGGCGTTGGTGTGACCCTGGGCCATGTGGTGCAGGACGTCGCGTTCCTGGGCGGTCAGGCGGTCGAGCGGGGCGGTGTGGCTGGTGCCGGACACGAGTTGCCGGACGACCTCGGGATCGAGTGCGGTGGAGCCGGCAGCAACGCGGTCGAGCGCGTCGAGGAAGTCGTCGACCTGCGCGACACGGTCCTTGAGGACGTAGCCGACGCCCTCGGAGCGGTCCGCGAGGAGTTCGGCGGCGAAGCGTTTCTCGACGTACTGGGAGAGGACCAGCACGGCGACGTCGGGCCAGCGGCGGCGGATGTCCAACGCGGCGCGTAGTCCGTCGTCCGTGTTGGTGGGTGGCATGCGCACGTCGGTGATGACGATATCGGGATGGTGCTGTTCGACGGCGGTGACGAGTTGGTCGGCGTCGTCGGTGGCGGCGACCACCTCGTGGCCCTCGTCGACGAGCAGGCGAGCCAAACCTTCCCGCAGCAGGGTGGAGTCTTCGGCGAGGACTATGCGCACGGCAGTACCGCCCGGATGGTGGTGGGGCCGTCCGGCGGGCTGTCCACCGCGAACCGTCCGTCCAGGGCAGCAGCCCGGCGGGCGAGGCCCTGCAGCCCGGTGCCGTGCGGGTTGGCGCCGCCTACGCCGTCGTCGTGTACCAGCATCTCCACCTCGGTGCCAACGGGCGTGATCTCGATGGTGATCACGGTAGCGTGGGCGTGCTTGACGGCGTTGGTGATCGCTTCGCAGGCGACGAAGTACAGCACGGTCTCGACGGGTCGCGGCGGCCGGAGCGACAACGTGTAGCTGATCCTGACGGGGATCGTCGAACGTTGCGCGACCAGGGCCAGCACCTCGTCGAGGGTGCTCTGCTCCAGCGCAGACGGGTACACCCGCCAGGCGACCTCCCGCAGATCTTCGATGGCGCGTCGGGTGTCTACGTGTGCCTGGACCAGCAGTTCGCGTGCCGTGTCGGGATCACGGCTGCGCCGGGCGCGGCCGAGGAGCAGGCCGAGTGCGACAAGGCGCTGCTGGAGGCCGTCGTGCAGGTCGCGTTCGATGCGTTGGCGTTCGGCGTCCACCGCGGACATCACCGCGGCCCGACTGGCGGTCAGTTCGTCGATGCGCCGCTGCAGCGCCTCGCGGCTGCTGGCCTGCAGGAGGGCGCGGGCCAGTCGCCGGTCCAGGGCGGCGATGCTGGCGATCGCCTGCAGGTTCACCACCAACAACGCCGACCCGATGACAACCTGCGTCAGCAGTTGGGGTACGGCCATGCTGCCGACCAGGACGGCGCGGACGACGATGGCGGCGAGCACGACCCCGACCGCGAGGAGACCGAAGGCGAGCGCGCCGAGCGCGCCGGGCAGGAGCCGGACGGCGAGGTAGGCCAGCAGGCGGGATGCACCGACCCGCACCGGCGGTGGATCCGGCCGACCGGCGAACCGCGCCAGGCGGCGCCGCTCCCACTCGACGACCCGCCGCGCGTACCGGATGACCACGGCAGCGACACGGCGCCGGGCCGGCGGCGCGACCGTCGTGACCGCGGTCACGACCCCGGCCAGCAGCAGCAACAGCCCCTCGCCCGCCGCGCTGAGCACACCGATCAACACACCGGCCAGAGGCCGAACCCACTGGAGGATGATGGCCCACCACGACCGACGCTGTGCAACAGCGCGTTCTGCCACGTTGCTCACCCCTTCCAGGCCTTGTGTGATCCGGTCATGGGTGGCCGAGCACCGAGCGGGTGCACCGGGACACCCGACGTCGTCGGCTACCCGCCCCGGCACCGACACGGTGACCGTGCCGCCGTGGTCACGGCCGGTCGTCCTGCCGTCAGGGGACGTAGGGTGCGGTGAGGCGCTGGACGTATCTGCGTTGCCAGGGCGTCTCGACGGCGTGCCGGTCGTAGTGCCGCCGGACGAACGCGACCGCCTCGTGGGGTGGCACGCCGTCGAGGACGGCGAGGCAGGCCAGCGCGGTGCCGGTACGGCCCCTACCGCCGCCGCAGGCGATCTCGACGCGTTCGGTCGCGGCACGTTGCCACGCCACGTGTAGTACCTGCTCCGCCTGTTCGCGGTCACGGGGAAGCCAGAAGTCGGGCCAGTGCAACCACATGCTCTCCCAGTCGACGGGTGGCGGTGTGCGGCCGAGCAGATACACGCCGAAGGTGGGCAGCGGTCCGGGGGGCACGGGCCGGCGCAGGCCTCGACCGCGTACCAGGCGTCCGGATGGCAGACAAAGGACGCCGGGACCAGGCTCCCAGGTGATCGATTGCATGAACCTCCTGTACGTGCCGGCTACTGCCGGTACCGACGCGTCGATCTGTGTGCGTGCATCATCGCTGCGGGCCACGGCGGCCGTCATCGGTGGTCCTCCGCGCGGCGCGGCGAGCCGTACATCGTGCCACGTCCAGTCCGCGGAGCCCGACCCTGCTCCATGCCCGTCTTCGGCATGCTCGGCTCAACCATGCCGTCGGCGGCGAACCGTTTCCCGCGCGTCCTCACCAGCCGCGAGATGACGAAGTACCCGGCCACGAACGCGCAGACGACGAGGACAAGGTTCTGGAACGTGCCCACATGGGCCTCTACGGCGTGCCAGTTCTCCCCGAGCAGGTAGCCGGCCATGACGAACACGGTGTTCCAGATCAGGCTGCCGAGCGTTGTGTACAGCAGGAACGTCGCCAACCGCATCCGCTCGATCCCGGCCGGAATGGAGATCAGGCTACGGAAGATCGGAATCATCCGGCCGAAGAAGACGGCCTTCGCGCCGTGCCGGGCGAACCACGCCTCCGTCCGGTCGATGTCGTTCAACTTCACCAACGGCAGTCGCGCCGCGATCGCCCGAACCCGGTCCCGGCCCAACGTGACACCGACGTAGTACAGCGCCACCGCACCGACCACCGAGCCCAACGTGGTCCAAACGATGGCGCCGGGCAGGCTCATCTTGCCCTGACTCGCGGTGAATCCCGCCAACGGCAGGATCACCTCACTCGGGATCGGCGGGAACAGGTTCTCCAACGCCACCGCCAAGCCGGCACCGGGACCACCCAGTCGCTCGACCAGGTCGGTCACGAACCCGACCAGACCGGCGTCCGCTGGCTCAGACTCCCTGGCCGACAGCTCACGGTGCCCGCGATCGTGCCGGCCCTCGTGGTCGCCCGCCGGGGCCTACGCGTCACCAACTGGGTGGGGGCTCAGCACCGGCGGGCTCATCCTCCTTGTCGGCGTTCTGCCGCTGACCTGTCTTGAAGGTGGGCATCGCACTGGCACCTTCGCCGGTGGGGTTTCTCGCGGCCGGGAGCAGCGGCCATCGGCCACTTTGGAAGTTAGCTTCGCAGGCCCGTAGGACGAAGTCCCTATGGCCGAACCAGCTGAACACTGGGTCACTGAGATGGTGCCGGCTCTGCCAACTCACCTCGTCCCTCGACAGGTCCACGTAGCTTCCGGCGAGGTCGGGTTTTCCCCCACCGCGCTCGAAGGTCAGCGGGGGGACGGCCGCCGCGGGGCGTACGGCCCACGGCGGCCGATTCCGTCAGTAGACCACCTTGAACGTGGCGTCCTGCTTGTCGGTCGTCGACGAGCTGCTGCTGATCGGGTCGATACGCAGCACGTAGCTGGAGTGCCGGATGTACCGGCTGGGAAAGTTGTAGGAACGGTACGAGGTCCAACTCGAGTCGGCGAACCCGTTCACCGGGTAGAACGTGGCGTCCGCCTTGAACACGCTGGTGTTGTCGTTCGTGTTGAGCACCAGCGCGTAGTTGGAGTGCCGTAGGTACATGTTCGGGAAGTTGACCGACTGGAACGACACGGCGGTGGAGTCGGCCAGACCGGGGACGATCTTCCACATCTGGTCCTGGTACTGGTCGAACGGGTACGCGTCGATACGTGCGACGTTGCTGGCGTGGCGCACGTACCGGCCCGGGAAGTTGTAGGACTTGATCCGGTTCCAGGTCGGAGTGCCCCACCTGGCGATGAGGTTGGACATCTCGGTGGCGGTGATCGGCGTGATTCCCAGGTGCTTGGAGTTCAGCGGCTGGGTGTAGGCGCGGTCGTCGAGCAGAGTCCACGAGCCGCTGGCCACGTCGGTGGTCTCCCAGGCGAAGAAGCGGCCGTTGGGGCTCCACGTGTCGCCCCACATGTGCCACCGGTTCTCGGTGTTCGACTTGACAATCTGTGGCGCCTCCACCCCCCGGCCGGGGGAGATCGGGTTGGTGTAGATGCTGAAGCTGCCCGGGTTCAGCGTCGTGGAGCGCGTGCCGAGGAGGGTGCTGTTGGTGTTGTTCTTGTAGTACATGTAGTTGACACCGTTGACGGTGACAAAGTTGCCGTCGATGGTGTCGTAGCCGGGGTCGAAGAAGACCTGCGGCTGCGAGGCGGTGACGAAGTCGCTGGTGTAGTTGACCATGAGCACGTTGCGGCCGCCGACCACCGCGGAGTAGACGACGGCGTACTGGTTGCGGGAGGCGTCCCAGATCGCCTCCGGTGCCCAGGCGTGGGTGGCCAGCGAGTGCACCTTGAGCAGGCGGTAGTTGGTGTAGGTGCGCAGGTCGGTGGAGTCCCACACGTGCAGGTACTGGCTCTGGTAGTTCCAGTCGGTGCCCTTGAGGTCGGTGGCCATGACCACGAAGGTGCCACCCTGCTTGCGCAGGATGAACGGGTCGCGCAGACCCGTGCTGCCCAGCGTCGGGGTGGCCACCGGGTTGCTCTGGTTCAGCGGTGTCCACTGGAGACCGTCTGAGCTCACCGCCAGGTGCAGCCCGTAGTTCGCCGCGCTCATGTTCGGCGACTCGGTGAAGTAGGCCATGGCGTAGCCGGCGTAGGTGGCTGCGGCGGCGGCGCCCGGACGCAACAACGTCCCGGCGGCGGTGCCGGTGCCGAGGGAGATCGCCGCGCCACCCACGGCGGACAGAAGACTGCGACGCTTCACTTTTTACCTCGTTTCGGATCGACGTGCGACGTGGCTGGCGGACAGTGGTAACGGCTATTCCAGGTAGAAGGTGGCGTCGGCCCGGGCGAGGGTGGTGCTCGCCGTCTGCACGTACAGCAGGTAGTTAGTGGACCGGCTGCAGCTGCCACTGCTGGCAGTTGTTGTTCAGCCACGACCACTGCCGTACGTCGGCCCCGTTGGTGGTGCCGCAGTTGGTGACGTCGGCGACCTTGCCACTGCCGACGTTCACCAGCCGCACCCAGCCACTCTGGTCGGTGACGACCAGGCGGAACTTCTGACAGTTGTTGTTCTGCCACGACCACTGTTGGATGTTGGTGCCGTCGGCGGTGCCGCAGGCGTTGACGTCGAGCACCTTGCCGCTGCCGACGTTGACCAGCCGGCTGGTGTCGTTGCCCAGGTCCTCGATTCGCCACTGCTGGTTGGTGCCGCTGTGGCATCCCCATTGCATGACGTCCGCGCCGTCGGCCGTGGAGCCGTTCGCGACGTCCAGGCACCTGCCGCTGTTGCGGTTGACGATCCGGTACGCCGTCGGCGTCGCCGCGGTCTCGCCGGAGGGCCCGTCCAGCGTCACGCCGGTCGCCACCGGGGTGCCCAGGTTCGGCGTGCCGTCGGCGTTCCAGGTGAACTTCTGCGCCCGGGTGGTACGCGTGTTGCCGCAACCGCCGTTGGAGGCCGCGTTGGCGTGGTAGACGATCCAGCTCTCCGTGCCGTCCGGGGAGGTGAAGAAGCCGTTGTGTCCGGGCCCGTAGACACCGTTGGCGTCGTTGCGCTGGAAGATCGGGTTGGCGGACTTGGTCCACGACGAGGCGGAGAGCGGGTCGCCACCGGCGTAGGTGAGCATGCCCAGCTTGTAGTCGGCAGTCCCGCAGTAGCTCGCCGAGTACACGACGAAGGTCTGGCCGTTGCGCTGCAGCGCCACGGCCCCCTCGTTGACCGGTGATCCGGACCGCTCCCACGGGTTGGTCGGTTGCGAGATGACGCTGAAGGTGTTGCTGGCGAGCGTGTACGGGTTGCTCATCGGGGCGATCACCAGGCTCTGTTCGCTGCCGTTGACGAACCCGCTGCCGAGCAGGTAGAGCGAGCCGTTGAGCTGTAGCACGCTGGCGTCGATCAGCCAGCCCGGTCCCGGGGTGAGGTTGGAGCCGGCGAGCGTGTTCTTGTACGTGTACGGACCCATCGGGTCCGTACCGGCACTCTCCAGCACATGGGTGCGCTGCGTGTCGCAGCACGCCGCCCCGACCTGGGCGCCGGAGTAGTACAGGTACCACCGGTTGTTGAGGAAGTGCATCTCAGGTGCCCAGAAGTTCGCCCCGCGTGAGGGCGTCGTGTCCTCCCACACCTGCACGCTCGGCGCGGTCGCGAGCCCTGCGAGGGTCGGCGACTTGCGCATCAGCAGCTTGTTCGTGCCGGTCGTGGTGATCAGGTAGTAGTTGCCGTTGTGGTGCTCCAGCCAGGGGTCGGCCCCCTTCTGGGCATTGATCGGGTTCGTGTACGGCTTGCCGGGCGCGGCGGACGCCGGCTGCGGTATGCCGACGGCCAACGCCGTGAACAGCGCGGTCACCCCCGCGAACCAGGCCCGACAGTGGGTTCGGAGCATGTACGTGTCCTCCCGGCGGAAGCGAACCGACCATACATCGACATATTCTTTTGTTAGCGCTCACATCGATGAGCCGCCGCCGACGCTCCGAGAGCCGGGACAAGCCGACGCTCGGGCATGGTCCGGCGTGCCACTACCACGGACAGAAGCTCAGGGCCCGACGTCGAGCTGTGGCGGTTACGACGACGTGACGGAAGTGTTAGCGCTAAACCGTCGGTCGTCAAGAGGGACTTGCGTCAGGGCGCGTACGACAACGGGCCCGGGTGCTCCCGGGCTCCACCCGGCAAGCGCGAGTCGTCTGTCGGCTCCGCCTGAAACGGGCCCCCTCGTTCCGGCTGACGGTGATCACGCTGACCGAACAGCATCACCACCACCCGCTCTGCCGGGAGGTAGCGGGCACCGGCCTCGCCCGGCTGCCGGGAGCGCAACCAGGAGGGCAGGGCTGACACACTGAGCGTTGACGCCGGGTCGGACTGTCCAGCAGTACCAGGCGAAGAGCACGGTCGCGATGCCGATCCCGATGTCGAACCACGACGTCGCGGCGCCCAGCGCATCCCGCCGGTCGTGGCCGAACTGCCGGATGACGTAGTCGGTGTCCCCTGAGGGATCAGCAGGTAGTCGCGAGCCCCACCGGCATAGAGGGCAAGCGCCGCGACGGCGACGACCCACAGGTGCCAGGGTCTGCGTACCTGGTGTCCGTGCTCCGTGCCGTCAACGGTCGGTCCTTTCTCGGATCACCGGTGCGGCGCTCCGGCGCGTCGACAGCGGGTGCCCGGTGCGGCCTGGTCGCCGCGACGGCGGGTGTAGGCGTACGTCGCCAGGGCCAGGGCCCCCCACGGGAACCAGAACAGCCCCGTCCAGATGCTGCCGTCGCGACCAGCCCGGCCGCTGCCGCGACCGCGAACGCGACACCGGTGGGCAGTGGCTCGGCGGCGGGCAGCCAACGGCCCATGTTGGCGCCCTGGGAGGCTGTTCACCTACCTCAACGTCGCCGCGCTGCATCAGCCCCACCACGGTCACCTTTCAGGTGCCGAGCCAGAGAGCCGTTCGATCGCCGCCGGAGGGCCCGGCAGGGGTGAGCGTCGCTGCCGCTTGAGCATCCTGGAAGACGTGTCCGGCCCCCGGCTGCCGCAGGATCGTAGCGACCCCCATCCGTACCCGGATGGGTGACGGCGACCTAGAGGCGGGCAGATGTACCGTCCGGAACTCGATCCGGTGGCGGACTCGGTGGCTTGGAGCGCGGCGGTCGCGGGCCTGCCGATCCTGACCCTCTTCGTCCTGCTCGGCCTGTTCCGGGTCCGGGCCTGGGTGGCCGCGTGGGGCTCGCTCACCGTCGCGCTGCTGGTCGCCGGCCTGGCGTACGCGATGCCCGCCGACCAGGCCGTGCTGGTCGCCGGCCAGGGAGCCGCGTTCGCCGTCTTTCCGCTGGCGTGGACGTTCGTCACCGCCATCTGGATCTACCGGATGACGGTGGTCACCGGGTCGTTCGACGTGCTGGGGCGCTCCTTCACGCGGGTCAGCGCGGACCGGCGGGTCCAGGCGCTCGTCATCGCGTTCTGCTTCGGCTCGCTCCTGGAAGGGCTGGCCGGTCAGGGCACCCCCGTCGCCATCACGACGGTGATGCTGCTCGCCCTCGGCTTCCGGCCGATGTCTGCGGCGGTCGTCGCGCTGGCCGCCAACACCGTGCCGGCCGCGTTCGGGCCGCTGGGCCTGCCGATCACCACCCTCGCCCGGGTCACCGATTTGCCGGCCGGGGAACTGGGTGCCATCGCCGGCCGCCAGGTGCCGGTCGTCGCGGTGTTCGTACCGCTGCTGCTGGTCTGGCTGGTAGACCGGCGCCACGGGCTGCGGCAGACCTGGCACATCGCCGTGGTCTGCGGCCTGACCTTCGGCCTGGCGCAGTACCTGACCTCGAACTACCTGGCGATGGCCCTGGCCGACATCGTCGCGGCGCTGGTCAGCGCGGTTGCCGTGGCGGTCGTGGCCCGGCGCTGGCCGCCGCGGTACCGGCCCGCCGGCACCACCACCGGGACGTCGCCCACCCGCGGCCCGGTTTCCGGCCCACCGACGCCGCGCGCGCCCGCCCGGGGGCGCTCGGCTGCCGGCACGTCCGGCGCGGCGACGGCCGTGCTCGCCACGCCTGCCCTGCCCGACGGGCGGGATTCGAGGGCGGACGTCTGGCGGGCGTACGCCCCGTACGCCACGATCGTCGCGATCTTCGGCCTGTCCCAGGTCCCGGCGGTCGCCGAGCTGTTGAACCGGGTGACCGTGACGTTCCACTGGCCCGGCCTGGCCCTGGTGACGACGTCCGGGGCGCCGTCGACGGTCCCGCTGTTCCGCCTGAACTGGCTGTCGTCGACCGGAACCCTGCTCGTGCTGGCCGGTCTGGTCACGATGGCGCTGCTGCGCGTCCGGCCGGGCACGGCCGTCCGCGCCTACCGGGACACGCTGGTCGAGCTGCGCTGGGCGATTCTGACCGTCTGCGGGCTGCTGGCCCTGGCCTTCGTCATGAACGCCAGCGGGCAGACGACCACGCTGGGGACCTGGATGGCCGGCGCCGGCGGGTTCTTCGCCGTCCTCTCGCCGGTGCTCGGGTGGCTCGGCGTCGCACTCACCGGCTCCGACACCTCCTCGAACTCGTTGTTCGGCGCGCTTCAGGCGCGCGCAGCGGAGCGCGCCGGCCTCGATCCGGTGCTGATGGCCGCGGCCAACGCCTCCGGTGGCGTCGTGGGCAAGATGATCTCGCTCCAGAACCTCACCATCGCGGCGGGCGCGGTCGGACTGCACGGCCGCGAGGGCGACCTGTTCCGCCGGACCTTCGGCTGGAGCCTCGTGCTCATCGCCGCGATGGCGCTCCTGGTCGGCCTCCAGGCGACCCCCGTACTGTCCTGGATGGTGCGCTGAGCCCACCCGGCCCGTGTCCGGCCGGGAGGGCATCGTGGATTCGCTCGGCGGTGCCGTCCGCCTCCCACCTGGCGTAGTAGTCGTGGACCGTCCTGTACGGCGGGGTCTCTTACTGTCTCGTCGCGTCCTTGAGGGCGTCGAGCAGCGTGCGCAGTGCGGGCTGGTCGAGGGAGGTTTCCCGGACCGCGGCGTGGATCGTCCTGGTCGGTTCGGGGTGGCCGACCGGGCGGATGGCGACGCCAGGATGGCGGGCGCCGAGCCCCAGTCGGGGAATCATGCTGACGCCGAGGCCGGCGGCGACGAATCCCTGGGCGGTGGCATAGTCTTCTGACCTGGCCACGAAATCCGGGTGGAAGCCTGCCGTGGCGCAGGCGTCGATTATCGGGTCGAGGCACGGGCCGGGGGGTTCGCTGCCGACCCAGGGTTCGCCGGCGAGGTCGGCGAGGGCGATGAGGCGTTGCGCAGCGAGCTGGTGGCCGGTGGGAAGCACCGCCTGGTACGCGTCGTCGAGCAGGTGCACCAGGCGGACGCCGTGGTGATGCTCGTCGGCTGGCCGACGCACGACGATGGCCAGGTCGGCGTGGCCCCGTTCCACCTGTGGCAGCAGGTCGTCCGGGTCGGTCAGTTTGGGATCGATCGCCATGCCGGGGTGTTCGCGGCGGACTCGGGCGAGGGCGGGTGCCAGCAGGGTCGGGCCGACCGAGGCGAAGTAGCGGATGGTCAGCCGGCCCGTACGCCCGGCGCGTAGGTCGGCCAGTGCGGTCTCGGCCTCGGCGAGATGTTGGCTGATGATGGCCGCGTGTCGAGTGAGCAGTCGACCCGCCGCCGTGGGCCGCACACCTCGGCCGACCCGTTCCAGCAGCGCGATCTCGGCTTCCTTCTCCAGTGCCGCCACCTGCTGGCTGACGGCCGAGGGGGTGTAGCCGAGGTGTGCCGCCGCCGCCGTCACCGACCCGCTGGTGACCACCGCACGCAGCACCTGCAGACGTCGCACATCAAGCATGTAGTGCAGCTTAACAGAAGTGCAGAACCTTTTTCTTGTCCTTCCAGGTTTGTTGCGGCATCGTTCACCAGGGTGATCAACGAAACGGCGGTGAACGGTGTGATGGGCAGGCTCTGGGGGTGGGCGCGGATCGGCGTGCTGGCCCTGTTGTGGGGATCGACCTTTCTCTGGATCGAGCTGGCCCTGGGCGCGCTGACCCCGGTGCAGGTCACCCTCAGCCGGTGCGTCCTCGGGTCGGTCACGCTGTTGGTCGCCTGCCTGGCCTCACGTCGACGACTGCCGCACGACCCGGCGATCTGGGGCCGCATCGTCGTGGCCGCCTTCTTCTGCAACGCCCTGCCGTTCGCCATGTTCAGCATCGGCCAGCAGAGCATCGACTCAGGGGTCGCCGGCGTACTGAACGCGACCACCCCACTCTGGTCGCTGCTGGTCGGCGTCGTCATCGGATCCGAGCGCGGACTCCGGCCGGCCCGGCTGGGTGGACTCCTGCTCGGCTTCGTCGGGGTGGTGCTGATCCTCGCCCCGTGGCAGGCGACGGAGTCGGGCGGCTGGGGCGCGCTCGCCGTCGTCGTCGCGGCGGCGAGCTACGCCGTCGGCTTCACGTTCATGGGCCACTGCCTGGTCGGCAGGGGAATCCCCACCATCTCGCTGTCCACGGCGCAGCTCATCGTGGCGACCGCCCTGACCTCGCTGACCCTACCGGCCGGCGGTCTGGCATCGATCGAGATCGGCCCGAAGGCGCTGGCCGCCGTCGTGATCCTGGGCGTCGTCGCCACCGGGATCACGTTCCATCTCACCTACAAGAACATCGCCACCGAGGGTGCCACCAACACGGCCACCGTCGGCTACCTGCTACCGGTGGTCTCGGTGGCGCTGGGGGCCATCGTGCTCGACGAGGACTTCAACCCCCGGATCGCCATCGGGATGGTGGTCGTGCTCGTCGGAGTGAGCCTGACCCGCCGGCACAACCCGTCAGCAGCAGCACCGACGGAAACGCCCACCGAGAAGCTTCCGCGCTTCCTACCGAGACAGGAGCAGGAGGTACGACAGTAACCGCACTGACGGTAACCACGGCTCCCGCCACATCCCTGTCCACGGACTGGCTCGACGCCCTGCCCGAGCAGGTCGCGCGGCCTCGTCGGCGCCCAGGGACCACGGTTCGCCCGGTGCCGGTCCAGGGGGGGGTGTTGCTGATGCGGTCCGCAGGCAGGCGAGCATAGCGTCACCAAGGTTGGTCACGAACGACTCCGTCGGCCCGTGATAGGGCGATGGCCCTTCCCGGACCCCTGCTGGCTGCCGGCGTCCAGCGGCGTCCAGCGGCGTCCAGAATGCGACGTGTCCCGGCTGGAACGCGTGCCACTGTCCTCGGGCGGGCTCGGCCCGCTCGTCAGATCGAGGAGAGGGAGCACGTCATGCATTTCCGGCACGTGACAAAGCAGGGTCCCGCGACGGTACCGCGTGACCGAAAGCAAGACTTCACGCTGAACGCCCTCCGGCAGCCGAGCGTCACCCATGCCAGCTCGTCAGCGCCCAGGGCACCTCAGCGGCTCGGCGCGCTGCTGTTGGCGCTCGTCGTCGCCACCGTCTTCGCCGTCTGGAGCGGCCAGCAGCCGGCGCGGGCCGATGCCAACGCCCTTACCGACGACAGGTCGGTTTCCGTCCCCACCGGATGGTGGTCCTACGCCAACGTCACCGAGCAGTTCGTGAAGGACCGGCTCGACGAGCACGACGCCCGGCTGACCGATATCGAGGTTCACGACGCGGCCGCCGGCACCTACACCGTCGTCATGGTCCGCGGCTCCGGCGCGTACGCGGTGCCCGGCTGGTGGTGGTACCCCCGTCTGACCTTCGACGAGGTGGGCCAGAAGCTCAACGAGCACACCGGCCGACTGATCGACCTCGACCCGTACGTGGTCAACGGTCAGGTCCGGTACGCCGTGGTGATGGTTTCCAACACCGGCTCCGCAGCGCGCACCTGGTGGTGGTCGAGCGGCGTCACCTCCGCGGCGGTCGGTGACCTGCTGCCCGCGAACAAGCCCAACCCCGGCGACCCGGCCAAGCGTCTGGTCGACCTGGAGACATACCAGGTCAATGGCACCAAATTGTACTCCGCTATCTACATCGCCAACATCGGGGCCGACGCCAAGTCCTGGCAGTGGTGGCTCAACCAGAGCTCAGCCTCCGTAAAGCAGAGAATGGACGAGTTCGGCGGACGGATCACCAACCTGGAACGCCAGGCCGACGGCACGTACAACCTCATCCAGGTGCACAACTCGGGCAGCGACGACAAGGCCTCATGGGTGCACTTCGGCCTCACATCCATCAACCAGGTGCTCGACGTGGCGGCACAGCACGGCGCGCGCGTGTTCGATGTCGACACGTACCTGGTCAACGGTGGGCGCCGGTACGACGCCGTCATGATTGACAACGCGAACGCGGAAACCCGCCGGCTGTCCGACCTGATCGCACCCGCGTACACCGACGCCAATGGGCTACCCACCGCTGACTTCGGCTTCTACCTCAAGCGGATCGGCGGCAGCCAGAGCGCCGGCTTGCAAACCACGCTGCAGTACGAGCCGGCCAGCTCCATCAAGGCGGTGCACAACCTCACCGTCATGCGCAGCGTGCGCAGTGGCGAACAGCTCAACGCGTCGTTCACTTACTACAACTACCCGAACAGCCCGTTCTGGCCGAACACCAAGGACGCCTGCCCGATTCCGGCCGACGAGGTGACGGCCAACCGGGTGACCAGCACCCTTGACTTCGGCAAAGACAACATGATGTCCATCTCGGACAACCGCACCACCAGGGGCGTCGTCCTGCGATACGGGCTGGGTACGGTCCAGAGCGCGGCGATCGCGGCCGGGATGACCTCGACCACGATCAACCAGGACCAGATCGGCTGCGCCTTCCTCGGCGGAAAGCGCAACTTCACCACCCTCGTCGACATGGGCCGGCTCTACGAGGGAGTGGAGGACGGCACCCTGCTCGACGCCGGGCAGTTCCGCACCGAATTCTTCCAGCCCATGAACAACGGTGTGGGTGGCGCGCTGGCGGCCATCGTGACGGCAGAGGCCAACGCGCAGGGTAAGGGTGCCGTGGCCGCCGACTTCATCGCCCGCATGCGCAACCACTTCAAGGGCGGCAGCTACAACGTGCCGTGTGACCAGGCCGGTTGCTCGAACGGCTGGGTCTACGTCCGTACCAACGCCGGCAGGATGGCCCTTCCCGTCAAGTCGGGCGGCGTCGTGGGCGAGCGGGTCTTCGTGTACGGCGCATTCGTCGACAACCAGTTCGTCTGTGCCACCTGCTCGACGGCGACGCTGGACAACGCCGTAGCGAAGATCAACGTCGAGCTGTTCCGCGCCGAGATCCGATCTGCCCTGCTCACCTGGTAGTCACACGATCCGACCTCGACATCAGCAATACCGAACAGAGGTGCTGATGCCGGTGGGGCGCACCGCGTCGCAGGG
Source organism: Micromonospora sp. KC723 (assembly GCF_004348595.1). Lineage (GTDB taxonomy): Bacteria > Actinomycetota > Actinomycetes > Mycobacteriales > Micromonosporaceae > Micromonospora. The sequence continues at coordinate 1,895 of NZ_SMKD01000049.1, read as the reverse complement.
CGCCCCACCGGTCGTCATATCGATCATGAATTAGGTCTCAAACGGTCGCCCCGATCGCTGACCGCGCAGACCGATCGGCGGTGACAACAGCGTCTGCCACTCAGCCGGCGCCCCAGAAGGCGTCCTCGCCTTGCTGGTCGGCCGAGAACAGCCACACCTCGGCAACCTTGTCCCCCTCGACGCGCAGCACGTCGACGCCGTCCATCGACATCTCGGCGCCGTCACGTTTGGCGCTGAAGTGGACCGGAAGTGCGACGAACGCGCCGTTGACCATCGGCGCGCCAGTCACCTGGACGTCCAGGGTGCCGTTGGTGACGGCCATCTGCCCACCGAGCATGTCGTTGACCGCGCCGACGCCGTGACGCGAGCCGGAGAACCGGTTGTCGCCGGGCTGGTGCCACACGATGTCATCGGCAAACAGGCTCGCCACCGTAGCGAAGTCCTTGGCCTTCATCGCGTCCACGTACCGGCGGGCAACTGCGAATGTGTTGGTGGACTCGGACATCGGAAATCTCCCTTGGTCAAGGTGTTTTCGCTGCTGGTAGCCTATGGTCTCGATTGGTTACCAGTTACCTCAACGTAACTGACGGAAAGGTGTGGTCGGTGTCACAGCACCCGGATATCAGCGTGCTCACCGCGACCTGCCCGTCGCGTACCTCGCTGGCCCGCATCGCCAACAAGTGGACGGCAATGATCGTGATCGTGCTCGGCGACCGGCGGCGACGATTCGGCGACATCCGCACCGCCGTCGACGGGATCAGCGGGAAGGTACTCACCGACACGCTGCGCGACCTGGAACGCGACGGTCTCGTCGCCCGGCACGTCTACGCCGAGGTGCCACCCCGGGTCGAATACGAACTGACCCCGCTGGGACACACGCTGCACGAACCCTTGCGGGCGCTGGGCCTTTGGGCCGAACAGCACATCAATGCGGTGCTCGCCGCACGCGAAGAGTACGACGCCCGCCGCTGAACTCGCGTCTGCCTGCTGGTCCCCCACCGATCGGACACGTTCGTCGGCAACTCAAGATCATGATGGCGTGCGCGACCCAACCACCTCCCTCGACACCAGGGAACCTGAGCCGCCCGACTGGCAACAGACGCGAGCAGCGGAGATTCCTGGGCAAAGCTGTCGTTCCGGTCGACCGTCGTCCACCGGCGAGTCTCGTCCTGCGTGGAACGCGCGACGGTCGTCCCACTGCGACCCGACGGCCCCGTCGCCACCGCCGACCGGGCCCTCGCGGCGTTGCGTCGACACCTCGACCGGTGCGCCCTCGCGGCCAACACCAGTTCGTCGACGGTCCATTGGTCGTCGGCGTGTCGGCCGTAGTGGTGGGCGGTGACGTGTCCGGTGGTGGTGATGAGGAAGTCGGCGGGTAGCCCAAGGACGGTTTCGCCGCGGGCGGGGGGTGCGGCCATTCCCGCGGCGGCGCCGCGCAGGGCTGCGGCCCATGCCCGGGGGTGTAGCGGGGCGCGGGGGGAGGTGCCGACACCGAAGCGGGTGCAGAGGTCGCGCTCCGGGTCGGCCACAGCGGGAAACGGCAGGTCACCCTGGTAGGGCAGCATGGCGGCGGTGGTGGAGTGGAACACCACGATTTCGCGGATGCTGGCGGCGAGGATGTCGTCGTGTCGGCGGGCGATGCCGCGCAGGTGCAGGTTGCAGATGGGGCAGCCAGCGAAGCGTCGGAATTGTAGGTGGACGAGGAGGTGCGGGTCGGGAATCCGGACCGGTTCGCCGGTGATGGCGGTGAGTTCGAGCGGCTCGATCCGCTGTCCGCTGTGAACCTTGTACATGCGAGGGATTCCTCTGCGGGTGGTCAGGTTTGTGGGGCCAGGCGGGGCCAGGGGTGGCCGTGGGTCTTGCCGGCGGCCAGTGATTCGCGTACAGCGGTACGC
>NZ_SMKD01000048.1 GCF_004348595.1 Micromonospora sp. KC723 | reverse complement strand
CTCGTGCCCACCCCTCCGCTCTCGCCCCGGCTGGCCGAACCTCCCATCACCCTCACCTGACCGCCTGCCCCGCCCATCCCGGGTCTGATCGACTCCCGTCGCGCCGGGACGGCTACGTCGGGGGGCGGTCGTCGTAGGCTCGGCGGGGTCCGCAGACGTCGGACAGGGCGCAGCGCTTCGTCGACCCGTCGGAGATCGACCGGACGGTGACCGTCTCGCTCGGCGGGTGGCGGGACACGACCTTCCCCAAGCCGTCGGGGGTCTCGACCCGTTGACCGCTCGCCGGGTAGTCGCTGCTTGCGGCATACAGCGGATGCTCGTACTTCAGGCAGCACATCAGCCGGCCGCAGGCGCCGGAGATCCGCAGCGGATTGAGCGGCAGGTCCTGGTCCTTCGCCATCCGGATCGTCACCGGCTCGAAGTCGTTGAGGAACGTCGCGCAACACAGGTCCCGGCCGCACGAGCCGATGCCGCCCTGCACCCGCGCCGAGTCCCGGGCGGAGAGCTGCCGCAGCTCCACCCGGCAGCGCAGGGTCGCGCCCAGGTCGCGGACCAGCGACCGGAAGTCCACCCGGTGCGGCGCGGTGAAGTAGACGGTGCTCCGCTCACCGGCGTCATCGGCGGCCAGCACGTGGTCGACGGCGACCACCTTCATCGGCAGCCCGTGCTCCCGGATCAGCCGCTTCGCCGCCACCTTCGCCTCGGCCTTGCGTCGGCGCAGCAGCTCGTCGCGGCGCAGGTCGTCCTCCTGGGCCAGCCCGGCCAGCCTCGGGAAACCGGCGGTGTCCTCCGAGACCCACTGCGCGGCCCAGACGCACTCCGCCACCTCGGGCCCGTCGTCGGTGGGCACCAGCACCCGGTCGCCGACGCGCGGGCGGAACTCGCCCGGATCGAGGTAGTAGAGGCGCCCGTACCGGTTGAAGCTGACCGCACAGAGCATGCCCATGCGCTCCACCCTACGACGGCTGGCCGCCTGCCACCCGGCCGCCCGTCGCCGAGCCGTCACCCCACGCGTTCACTCATCCCCGTCGACTGACACCGGATCGGTCGCCCCGCGTGGTGAAGACCAGCCGGGCCACCCGCAAGTCGGCCGGCGCGAACGGGCGGGCGGCGGCTTCACCGGCCCACCCGCAGGGTGCCGTCGTAGCGGACCGCCCCGCCGGCCGGCCCGCGCCACGTCGACTCCGCCAGGCTCGGCGACCACTGGCGCAGCAGCGTCTCCGCCCCGTCGTACGCCACCCCGAGCACCGCCAGCACCCGGGCGGCGATCTCCGCCGCCGCACGGGTGCCCGGCCCGGGTGCCGCCCCCGGGGCGGTGGCGGCGTGCACGCGGACCGCCTCGGCCGAGCCCACCACCTCGGCGAGCACCCGGGCCACCGCGAGCCGGCTCCCGTCCACCCACTGCGCCAGGGCGTCGGCGTACCCGGCCGTCGACTCCAGCCGCCCGACCAGGCTCTCCGGTCCCTCGTCGAGGTGACGCAGCAGCGCCGCGCGGGCCTCGTCGTACGCCGACGCGGCCGGGCCGGACCACAGGGCCGGGTCGGTCAGGGCGGCACACGCGTCGTCGTACCGGGGGACCAGCCGGCGCACCGCGTGCCCGGCGGCCGCCAGCGGCGCCGGGTGCAGGTCGAGGAAGTCGCGCAGCGCGTCGCCCGGCAGCACCTGCATGCGGCGCAGCAGCGGCCAGAGCCGGTGCCCCTCGGGGGCACCCGCGGCGAGCAGTTGGTCGACCCGGCGCAGCAGGTCCAGGCCGGGCTCGGCGAGCCGGTCCAGGGCGTCCATCAGGCCTCCCCGAGCAGCCGCCGCCGCGCGGAGTCGTCGGCCGCCGCGTACCGGTCGGCGGCGCTGCGCAGAGCGGCGGCAGCAGCGGCCAGCCGGGCGGCGGCGGCGCTCGCCTCGCGGGCCCGGTCGCCGGTGGCGGCGGTCCACTGCCGGTGCAGGGCCCGGCCGATCTCCCCGGGCCGGCCCGGCGCGTCCGCGCCGAACGCGGGGTGCGCCGGGTCGGCGGCGGTCACGGTGCGGGAGAGCAGCGTCAACGAGGCGCTCGCCTCCTCGAGCCGGGCGGCGAGGGCGCGCAGCGGATCCATCTCAGGCCCCCGCCAGCGGCCGGTACGCCGCGAAGGTCTCGTTGTGCAGCTTCTCCCGGGCCCAGAGCGCCGCGTCGGCGGCGGCGGTCACGGCGGCCCGCACCGACCCGGCGACCTCCCGGGGGTGGCGGTGGTGCAGCGGGCCGAGGAAACGCACGTCGGTGATGCGACCGTTGGCGGTCACCACCACCTCGACCAGCCCGTCCGGTGAGCGGACGGTCACCTCGACCGTGTCGACCGCCTGGTCGAACTCGGCCTGCAGGGACTCGATGCGACGGTAGCGCCGCACCGCCTCCTCGATCCACGCCTCGTCGATCTCGCGCGGCATCGGTTCTCCCCCCGCCGACCTCACCCAGCGTGCCACCACAGTCACCACAGCACACCGGACCGTACCGCACGCCGACGACACGTGTCGATGCCGGAGACGGGGGACGGTCACCCCTTCCAGAGGGAGAGCATCATCGCCTCCACCGCGATCCGCGGCTTCACGTTGGCGTCGATCGCCGCCCGGCACTCCAGCACGGCCTCCAACCGGCGCAGGGCGCCCTCGGCGTCCCACCTACGGGCACCGGCCTCGGCCATCTCGGCGGTGTCGCTGTGCACCGGGGCCACCGGCGCGCGCAGCGCCATGGTCAGCGTGTCGCGGTAGAAGCCGGCCAGGTCGACCAGGGCCCGGTCGAGGGCGTCGCGCTGGGCCCGGGTGGCCCGTGACTTCTGCCGCTTCTCCAGGTCCTTGAGCTGTCCGGCGGCACCGCGCATGGCGCCGGCCGCGCCGCGCCCGGTGCCGCCCGCGCCGAGCGCGGTCTGCAGGGCGGCCCGCTCGGCCGCGTCGGCCTCCGTGACCGACGCCTCGGCCTCCGCCTCGGCCGCCTCGATCAGCGCGGACGCGGCGTCCAGCGCCGCGCCGACGCCGGTGAGCCGGCGGGGCACCGCCAGCACGGCGTCCCGCCGCTTCCGGGCCTCCGGGTCGCGGGCCAACCGCCGGGCCCGCCCGACGTGACCCTGGGCCGCGGCGGCGGCCCAGGCCGCCACGTCCGGCGCGACGCCGTCCCGGCGTACCAGCACCTCGGCCACCGCGGCGGGCGACGGCTGCCGCAGGGGTACGACCCGGCAGCGCGACCGGATGGTCACCGACACGTCGTCCGGGTGGGTGGACGGGGCGCAGAGCAGGAAGACGGTCCGCGGTGGCGGCTCCTCGACGGCCTTGAGCAGCGCGTTGCCCGCCGCCTCGGTGAGCCGGTCGGCGTCCTCGATGATGACGATCTGCCAGCGGCCGCCGGACGGCGTACTGGCCGCCCGGAGCACCAGCGCCCGCATCTCACCCACCCCGATGGAGAGGCCTTCGGGCGCCACCAGCCGGACGTCGGCGTGGGTGCCGGTCATCGTGGTGTGGCAGCCGGGGCAGTGGCCGCAGCCGGTGCCGTGCTCGCACTGGAGGGCGGCGGCGAAGGCCCGGGCGGCCACCGAGCGGCCGGAGCCGGGTGGGCCGGTGAAGATCCAGGCGTGGGTCATCCCCGCGCCCTGGTCTGCGGGCACCTCCCCGGCCAGGTCGCCCGGCTGCCCGGTCGGCGGCGCGGCGGCGCGGGCGGCACGCAGCACGGCGGCGGCCGACGCGGCGGCGCGGCGCAGCGTGTCGACTGCCTCGTCCTGACCGACCAGGTCGGCGAAGACGTCCGGCATCAGGTCCGATGCTCCATCGTCACCAGCTCCGCGTCGGATAACTCGGGCTGCACCGAGGTGTCCGGGCCGTGCGCGGGGCGCGGGTGCACGATGCCGGCCGGGTCGACCAGGAACTCCTCCACCCGGCGGGCCACCAGGTCGGCGATCTCCCCGATCGGGCGGGCGGCGTCCAGCACCAGGTAGCGCTTCGGGTCGGCGGCGGCCAGGTCGAGGAAGGCGTACCGGACCCGCTCGTGGAAGGCGAGCGACTCGGCCTCCAGCCGGTCGGCGCCCTGACTGCGCGCGGTCACCCGGGAACGGCCGGTGTGCGGGTCCACGTCGAGGAGCACCACCAGGTCGGGCTTGAGGCCGCCGGTGGCCCAGGAGGAGAGCCAGGAGACCTCCTCGACCGGGAGTGTCCGGCCGGCCCCCTGGTACGCCAGCGACGAGTCGACGTACCGGTCGCTGATCACGATCGCGCCGCGGACCAGCGCCGGCCGGACCACGGTGGCGACATGGTGGGCACGGTCGGCGGCGTAGAGCAGCGCCTCGGCGCGCGGGGAGGGCGCCTCGTCGCCGGAGTGCTCCAGCAGCAGGGTGCGGATCCGCGCGCCCATCGCGGTGGCCCCCGGCTCGCGGGTGACCACGACCTCCCGCCCCCGGTCGCGCAGCCGCTCGGTGAGCGCCTCCAGCTGGGTGGACTTGCCGGCGCCCTCGCCCCCCTCGAAGACCACGAAGAGGCCGTTGGAGACGAACGCCTCGGCCGGCATCAGCGGACGGCCCCGGATCGACCCCCACAGGTCGGCGAGGACCGGCACGCCCTTCTTGTCGTCCATCTGACCGAAGGCGCTGATCCCCGCGAAGATGCCGGCGACCCCGGCGACCAGGAGCAACACCCGGGTGGAGGAGATCGAGATCTCCGCACCGGCGACGTCGAGGGTACGTGAGCCGCCGATGCCGGCGAGCAGGCTGCCCAGGGCGATGGCGAGGATCAGCACCAGCCGGGTGCCGATCTGCACCACCGCGAAGACCCGGCCGCGCACCTCGTCGGCGATCTCGCCACCGAGGAGGGTGACCCCGGAGAGGAAGGCCATGCCGGCGCCGGCTCCCACCAGGATCGCGCCGACGATCGCCATGGAGAGGTGGATGGCGAAGGCGAGGGTCATCACCGACGCGCTGGCCAGCACGATGCTCATGCCGAACCAGCGGCGACGGGACAGGTCCCGGACGATCATCGGACCGAGGCCGATGCCGACCGCGAGACCGATGAAGATCGCCCCGAAGAGCAGGAAGAAGGCGGCGTCACCGGCGTTCAGCGAGGTGGTGAAGAACTGGGCCGTGCCGATCACGATGCCGCCCCCGGCGAAGGCGCCGAGGATCCCGAGCACCAGTCCGCGTACCAGCGGGGTCTGGCCGATGTACTTCCAGCCCTCGGTGAACTGGCGCAGCATGGTCTGCTCGCTGCGTCTCTGCTCGGCGGCCTGCCCCTGGCTGATCTCCCGGATGCCGAACGCCACCACCAGCGCGGTGGCCAGCCGGGAGAACGCGTTGACCCAGAGCGCGAGATCCGCCGGTTCGGCCCAGGCGGGCACCTCGCCACCGGTGATCGTCCGGACGCTGCGGTCGAGCACCGCGGCGACGACCGCGGCGAGGACCGGGGTGAGCCCGTACGTGGTGATCAGGGTGAGCTGGTTGGCCGCCTCCAGCCGGGCGCGCGGGATCAGGTTGGGAACCGCGGCCTCCTTGGCCGGGATCCAGAGCAGGGTGACCGACTCGATCAGGAAGGTGGCGATCGCCGCCCAGCCGACCACCGCGGCGCCGCTCGCGCCCAGCAACGCGACGAGCGGGATCGAGGCGAAGAGCAGGAAGCGCAGGACGTCACAGATGACCATCGTCCAGCGCCGGTCGAAGCGGTCGGCGAGGACGCCCGCCACCGGGCCGAGCAGCAGGGCCGGCAGCAGCCGGACGGCGATCACGGCGCCGAAGGCCGCGCCCTTGGCCGTGCTCCCCGAGACCTGGGAGGCGGCGAAGACGGAGGTGGCGAGCAGGCCGAACCAGTCGCCGAAGGAGGCGGCGCCGAGCACGATCCAGAGCCGCCGGAACGGGCGGATGCGCAGCACCGAGCGGATCGCGGCGTAGCCGGACAGGTCGGCGGACGGGGTGGGCTGCGGAGCGGTCTGCCCGCCGGAGCCGGGCTGCGGGGCGGACTGGCCGGCTGCGTCGCCGGTGTGCGGGGAAGACGACGACACGCCGGACGACTCGCCGTTCTGCTGGCTTTCGATGGCCGTACCTCCACGTGCCGGCCCAACACTGGGCGGTCCCGGTGCAACACTCTAGTCCCGGTGGGAGCCCTTCCCACCGTGACATTCTCCTGCCCGCCGAGCCTAGGCCGCCGACACCGGCGCCGCAGCCGGCGTACGTGAGCCCATTTCGCATTCACTTCCCGGACAGTTAGCGTGCACCCGTGGCCACCGACAGCGACCCTCTGCGCGAGCGCCTCGATCGGGCGACCGCCCATCTCGACCCGCCGTACGCCGTGGTCGACCTCACCGCGTTCGACGCCAACGCCACCGCGCTGGCCGACCGGGCCGGCGGCAAACCCGTCCGCGCCGCCAGCAAGTCCATCCGGGCCCGCGGTCTGATCACCCGGGCGCTCGGCGCGCCGGGTTGGTCCGGGGTGCTGGCGTTCACGCTGCCCGAGGCGATCTGGCTGGTCCGCACCGGCGTCACCGACGACGCCCTGGTCGCCTACCCGACGGCCGACCGGGCGGCGCTCGCCCGACTGGCCGCCGACCCGGCGCTCGCCGCGGCTGTCACCCTGATGGTCGACGCGCCCGAACAACTCGACCTGATCGACACGGTGTGCGCCCCCGGCCGCCGCCCCGAGTTGCGGGTCTGCCTCGACCTGGACGCCTCCTGGCGACCGCTGGGCGGGCGGGTGCACGTCGGGGTGCGCCGCTCGCCCGTGCACAGCGCCCGGGCGGCCGGCGCGCTCGCCGCCGTCGTCGCCGTCCGGCCGGGCTTCCGGCTGGTCGGGCTGATGTCGTACGAGGCACAGATCGCCGGGCTCGGGGACGCCCCGCCGGGTCGGGCGGTCCTGGGCGCGGCGATCCGGCTCGTCCAGCGCAGGTCGTACCGGGAACTGCTGGCCCGCCGAGGTGCGGCGGTGGCCGCGGTACGCGAACACGCCGACCTGGAGTTCGTCAACGGCGGCGGCACCGGCAGCCTGGTCGCCACCAGCGCCGATCCCGCGGTGACCGAGGTCAGCGCGGGCTCCGGCCTGTACGGGCCGACGCTGTTCGACGCGTACCGCGCCTGGCGGCCGGCCCCGGCGGCGTCCTTCGCCTGCGCGGTGGTCCGCCGGCCCGCGCCCGGCCTGGTCACCGTGCTCGGCGGCGGCTGGACCGCCTCCGGCCCGGCGGAGCGGAGCCGGCTGCCCCGCCCCTGGCTGCCGGCCGGGTTGTCGCTGGTCGGCACCGAGGGCGCGGGCGAGGTGCAGACCCCGCTGACCGGGCCGGCCACGGCCCGCCTGGGGGTCGGCGACCGGGTCTGGTTCCGCCACGCCAAGGCCGGTGAGCTCTGCGAGCACGTCAACGAGCTGCATCTGGTCGCCGGGGACGAGGTGGTCGACACCGTGCCGACGTACCGGGGCGAGGGCCACGCGTTCCTCTAGACCGGGCCGCGGCACCGGCGCGGCGATCGGTCGCCGCGCCGGGTGAGCCGGCGCCCGGACGGGTCAGGTCTGCGCGGCCGGCTGGGGTTCGGCGCAGGCCTCGACGTGGCGGTGCAGGTACTCGCGGATCAACGCCTTGGCCTCGGCCAGCACCCGCTCGTCCCCCTCCGGCTTGCGGCGGAACGCCAGCTTGATCAGGGCGTCCGCGGCCTCGACGGCGATCTCCAGACAGAACCGCAGCCGCGGCTCGTCGACCATCCCGAACCGCTCGGTGAGCACCCGGGCCAACTGGTCGGCGATCACGCCGTTGTTGTCCCGCTGCTCGTCGAGCAGGTGCAGGTCGACCACGTCGCCGAAGTGCAGGGTACGGAACCCCGGGACGGTGCGGTGCATCGTGATGTACTCGTCGATGCCCGCGTCGACGCCGTCCCACCAGTGGGTCAGGTCGTCGGAGGCGAACCGCTCGTCGAGCCGTTGCAGGTAGGACTCCATGGTCCGCAGGGTCAGCGCCTGCACGATGGCCCGCTTGTCCGGAAAGAACTGGTAGACCGACCCGATCGCCACCTCGGCCCGCTCGGCGAGCAGCGTGGTGGTCAGCCCCTCGTACCCCACTTCGTCGACGAGTTCGGCACAGGCGTCCAGCATCCGCTGGACCCGCGCGACACTTCGACCCTGCACCGGAACGCGGCGCAGCGGTCCGGTCGTGGCGGCTGGTGTGGACACTCGGCGCCACCCCCCTTCGACGGAAAAGAACATATCTGCATGTCACGTGCTCGTGACTACCGGTACAACGAGCGGACCTCGATTGCGGTATTTACCAGCCACAACGTTCCTGATATGAAGTCAGTTCACATTCATGTCGAGGAGCGCGATGGCCGGCACCGCCACCACCTGGTCCAACTGGGCCGGAAACCAGCACAGCATCGCCTCCGCCATCGTGCGCCCCGGCACGGTGGACGGCGTCACCCAGGCCGTCCGGGACGCCGCCGCGGCCGGCGAGCGGATCCGGGTGGTGGGCAGCGGGCACTCGTTCACCCCGATCGCCGTGCCCGACGGGCGGCTGCTTCAACTGGCCGCGCTCGACACCGACGTGCGGATTGACCTCGCCGACCGGCTCGTCACCGTACCGGCCGGGATGACCCTGCGTACGCTCAACGCGCTGCTCGCCGGGCACGGGCTCGCCCTGCCCAACCTCGGCGACATCGACGCCCAGACCATCGCCGGCGCGATCTCCACCGGCACCCACGGCACCGGCGCCGCGTACGGCGGCCTCGCCACCTTCGTCGAGGCGCTGACCCTGGTCACCGGCACCGGCGAGGTGCTGCGCTGCTCCGCCGCCGAGCATCCCGACGCCTTCGCCGCCGCCCGGGTCGGGCTGGGGGCGCTCGGCGTGCTGGTCGAGGTGACCCTAAGGTGTGTCGACGCCTTCGTCCTGCGGGCTCACGAGCGCCCCGGGCGGTTGGACGAGGTTCTCGCCGCCCTGCCGGCGCTCGTCGACCGGCACGACCACGTCGAGTTCTTCTGGTTCCCGTACACCGACCGGGTGCAGGTCAAGACCAACGACCGGGTACCCGCCGACGACCGGCCGCTGCCCCGTTGGCGCGGTTGGCTCGACGACGACTTCCTCGCCAACACCGTCTTCGGCGGGCTCTGCCGGCTGGGCCGGGCCGTGCCCGCGCTGGTGCCGACGATCAGCGCCGTCTCCGCCCGGGCGCTGAGCGAACGCGCCTACACCGGCCGCTCCGACGCGGTCTTCTGCTCCCCGCGCCGCACCCGGTTCGTGGAGATGGAGTACGGCATCCCGCGCGCCGCGCTGCCGGCGGCGCTGGCGGAACTGCACCGCATCGTCGACCGGCTTCCGTTCAAGGTGCTCTTCCCGGTCGAGGTGCGGTTCACCGCCGCCGACGACATCTGGCTGTCGCACGGATACGGCCGGGACTCGGCGTACCTCGCCCTCCACCAGTACGTAGGCATGCCGTACGAGCCGTACTTCCGGGCGTTCGAGGAGGTGGCCGCCGGGCTGGGCGGTCGCCCCCACTGGGGCAAGCTGCACTGGCGCGACGCGGCGTCACTCGCCCCCGCGTACCCGAAGTGGCAGGACTTCCAGGCGGTCCGTGCCCACCTCGACCCGCACCACCTCTTCACCAACCCGCACCTCACCCACATCCTCGGCTGACGGAGCGACGGCGCTCAGTCGCTGGCGGTGGCGGCCTTCCTGGGGGTGGCCTTCTTCGCCGGAGTGGACTTGGTGGTGGCCTTCTTCGCCGCCGCCTTCTTCGCCGGCGTCGCCTTCTTGGCAGGTGCCTTCTTCGCCGCCGCCTTCTTCGGCGCCGGTCCCTTCGCCCGCTTCTCCGCCAGCATCTCCGACGCCTCTTCGAGGGTCAGCGCCTCCGGGGTCTGCCCGCGCCGCAACGACGCGTTCGTCTCCCCGTCGGTGACGTACGGGCCGAACCGGCCGTCCTTGATGACCAGCGGCTTCTCCGTCAGCGGGTCGTTGCCCATCTCCCGCAGCGGCGGCGCGGCGGCCCGGCGCTGGCGGGTCTTCGGAGCGGCCAGCAGGGCCAGCGCCTCGTCCAGCGTGACGGTGAACATCTTCTCTTCCGAGTCCAGCGAGCGGAACTCGTCACCGCGCTTGACGTACGGGCCGTAGCGGCCGTTGTTGGCGAAGACCTCGACGCCGTCGGGGCCCACACCGACCAGGCGGGGCAGGCTGAGCAGTTTGAGCGCCTCGTCGAGGGTGAGCGAGTCGGGCGACTGCGAGCGCAGCAGCGAGGACTTCCGCTCGCCGCTGGCCACGTACGGGCCGAACCGGCCGGACTTGAGCAGGATCGGCTCCCCGGTGGCCGGGTCGTCGCCGAGCTTGCGCTCGCCGCCACCACCGAGGAACAACTCGTGCACCTTCTGCGGGGTCAGCTCGTCGGGTGCCAGCCCCTCGGGGATCGGTGCCCGGTCGCCCGGCGCGCCGCCCTCCTCGCCCTCCGCCGCCGACGCGGGCTGCTCGCCCGGCACCGCCCGTTGCAGGTACGGCCCGTAGCGGCCCACCCGGACGACGACCTCACGCCCCTCGTCGTCGGTGAAGAGCGGGATGGAGTTCACGCTGCGCGCGTCGATCTCGGTGAGGTTCTCGGTGACCAGCTTCTTCAGCCCACCCGCGTGGGCGATGGTCTGGTCGCCCGTGCCGTTGGCGCTGCCGAAGTAGAAGGAGGTGAGGAAGTCGACGGCGGCGTGGTCGCCGCCGGCGATCTCGTCCAGCTCGTTCTCCATGCTGGCGGTGAAGTCGTAGTCGATCAGGCGCGGGTAGTGCCGTTCCAGCAGCCCGATCACCGCGAACGCCAGGAAGGACGGGATCATCGCCTGGCCACGCTTGAAGACGTACCCGCGGTCCTGGATGGTCTGCATGATCGACGCGTATGTCGACGGCCGGCCGATGCCCAGCTCCTCGAGGGCCTTGACCAGTGACGCCTCGGTGTAGCGCGACGGTGGCTGGGTGTGGTGGCCCTGGGCGGCCAACTCGTCGGCGGTGAGCGGCTGACCCTTCACCAGGTGGGGCAGCCGACGCTCGGCGTCCTCGGCCTCGGCGTTCTCGTCGTCGCTCGACTCCACGTACGCGCGCAGGAAGCCCGGGTCGGTGATGGTCTTGCCGGTCGCGCCGAAGTCGGCCTCCTCCTGTGCGGAGGAGACGGCGCGGATGCGCACCGAGACGCTGGAGCCGACCGCGTCGGTCATCTGGGAGGCGATGGTGCGCCGCCAGATCAACTCGTAGAGCTTGAACTCCTCGGCCGACAGCTCCTTGGCCACCTCGCCCGGGGTGCGGAAGTTGTCCCCCGCCGGGCGGATCGCCTCGTGCGCCTCCTGCGCGTTCTTCACCTTGCCGGTGTAGCGGCGCGGCTCCGGCGGCACGCTGCGCTCGCCGTACAGCTCGACGATCTGCCGCCGGGCGGCCGCGATGGCGGTCTCCGACAGGTTCACCGAGTCGGTACGCATATAGGTGATGTAGCCGTTCTCGTAGAGCCGCTGCGCGGTGCGCATCGTCTGCTGTGACGAGAACCGCAGCTTGCGGGCCGCCTCCTGCTGGAGCGTGGAGGTGATGAACGGCGCGTACGGGCGGCGGCGGTAGGGCTTCTCCTCGACCCGGGTGACGGTGAACGGCCGCCCGTCGAGCCGGGCGGCGAGCCCACGGGCCCCGCTCTCGTCGAGGTGCACCACGCCCGCCCCGGGCTTGACCCGGCCGGTGGTCGGCTCGAAGTCCTTGCCGGTGGCGATCCGGTCGCCGTTGAGCGCGACCAGCGTGGCGTGGAAGTTGCGCGGGCCCTCGCCGGCGTTCGTCACCGCCAGGGTGGCCAGGATGTCCCAGTACTCGGCCGTGCGGAACGCCATCCGCTGCCGCTCCCGCTCGACCACGATCCGGGTCGCCACGGACTGCACCCGGCCCGCCGAGAGCTTCGGCATGACCTTCTTCCACAGCACCGGGGAGACCTCGTAGCCGTAGAGCCGGTCGAGGATGCGCCGAGCCTCCTGGGCGTCGACCAGGTCCCGGTCGATCTCGCGCGGGTTGGCCACCGCGGCCTGGATCGCCGGCTTGGTGATCTCGTGGAAGACCATCCGCTTGACCGGCACCTTGGGCTTGAGCGTCTCCACCAGGTGCCAGGCGATCGCCTCGCCCTCGCGGTCCTCATCCGTCGCCAGGAGGATCTCGTCGACCTCCTTGGCCAGCTTGACCAGCTTGCTGATCTGCTGCTTGCGGTCGGCGGAGACGACGTAGAGGGCGTGGAAGCCGTTGTCGACGTCCACCCCGAGCCGGGCCCACGGCTCACCCTTGTACTTCGCCGGCACGTCTGCGGCGTTGCGCGGCAGGTCGCGGACATGACCGAAGCTGGCCTCCACGACGTACCCCGGGCCGAGGTAGCCCGAGATCGTCTTGGCCTTCGCCGGTGACTCGACGATGACCAGACGGGTGGTTCCAGCGTTGCTCGGCACGTCTCTCCCCGACCTCACTCCTGCTTCATGCCCGTTTCGGGCCGCGTTGCACCCACCGGACCCAGCGGCGGTCCGGATGTCCAACGTAACGCGCCGCCCGGGTTTCGGGTTTCGGGGGCGGCAATCAGCCCCACGCGGCGTACGCGGCTGGTGCCGTGCGGGCTTCACCGGCCGGACGGCGTCACCGTACACCGTGGGTAGGGCCGGAGACGGACCACTGTGATGATGACAGGCCCTCGGCCGAGGGCCACCCGGCCGTTCTACCGCCCACGCCACGAAGAAGCTGTCCCCGATCGGACAGCCCGCACCCTTGACCCGCCGCCCTCCCGAACTCCGCGCGGCACGCGCTCGTGATCCACTCAGGTTGCGGCGATGGTGTCCGTCCCCACACCAGGAGACCGGTGTCACCCACCACAACCGGATCTCGATCAGGGCGGGGGTCGGGCCGCGCGGGAGGTCAGCGCGGGGTCGGCGGCCAGAGCTCCGGGGGCACGGTGGACGGGCGCTCACCGACCAACTCGGCCAGCCGAGCCAGCCGCCGGCCCGTGATCCGCAACGCCGGTCCGCCGGCCCCCGGTTCCAACACGGCGGCGGGCAACCCCACGACGGCCAGCGCGGCACGTACCGTCGGCCACCACTCCCGGTCGCCCTCGGCGAGGCCGAGCAGGAAGCCCGACGGGTCGGCGGCGCCGGCGGCGGCCAGCCAGAGCCGCAGCCGCCGCCCGTTGAGGTGGAAGCCCTCGGGCGGGCGCTTACGCTGGCTCGCGTCCAACCAGGCGGTGGCCAGCGGTGCCAGCGTCCTCAGGTACGACGTACGGACCACGAAACGCCGCTCCCCGGTCGTCTCCCAGGTCGCGGCGAGCCCACGCGAGCGCAGCTCGGCGACGAGCACGTGCACCCGCCAGGCGGCGTCCACCGGGATCGACAGCCGGGCGGTGCGCCCCATCCGGACCACCTCCCCCGGGCCGGCGAGCAGGCCGGCCAGGTCGGCGATCGACGGGTCAGCCGCCTCGGTGCCGAACAGCGAGAGCTGGCGCACCGGTTTGGGGGTGGGGTCGGCAGGGGTCAGCGACACTCCGGAACCTCGTCGAAGGCCTGTTTGAGCTCTTCCGAGTTGAGTCGGCTGGTGTCCAGCGCGCTCGCGTCGTACTCCTTGGTCAGCGTCTCGACCGTGGCCTTGACGCCGTCGTAGAAGACGGTGGGCTCCGCGGTGCCGAGCCCGGCGATGGTGTCCCGGGCCCGGCCGTACGCGTCCCGCACCTTCTCCAGGGTGGCGCGGAAACCCCGGGAGATCTCCTCCCCGTGCTCGGTCTCCGGCACCCCGGCGTCGGCGACCCGGCGCCGGGCGGTCTCGCTCGCCTCCGCCGCGCCGCCGAAGAGCCGCACCAGGTTCTCCTTGGCCTGCGCCGGGGTCGTCTGCGCGGTCATCTGCTGGTTGGTGCTGCTGGTCAGTTTGCTGATCTCGGCCCGCCACGGGGTGAGCGCCTCGCAGACCGAGGCGGCCCAGACCCGGGGGCTGGGCCCACCACCGCAGCCGGTGACGACGAGTACGAGCGTGGCCAGGACCACCGTCAGCTTTCCGGCGGCTGCCGCCCGGCACGTACGCATGCAAGGCAGCGTACGGCCTGGCGGTGAACGTGCCACCGGTCAGGCGGACGGCACACGGCCCCCGGTCGGCGTGGCCGACCGGGGGCCCGCGTCGCGACTCAGGCGTTGACCACGTCGGCGCGTTCGTGGTTGCCCGCGTCGGTGCCGTTCCCGCCGCCGGACGAGTCCATGGCGACGCCCTTGCGCTTGCTGAACACCACCGCGGCGACCACGATCAGGGTCGCGGCCAGCGCGATGCCCACCCGCAGCGGGGTGTTGCGCTCGTCGCCCACGCTGTAGGCCACCACGGCCGGCGCGATCAGCAGCGAGACCAGGTTCATCACCTTGATCAGCGGGTTGATCGCCGGGCCGGCGGTGTCCTTGAACGGGTCGCCGACGGTGTCACCGATGACGGTGGCGGCGTGCGCCTCGGAGCCCTTGCCGCCGTACGCGCCGTCCTCGACGAGTTTCTTGGCGTTGTCCCAGGCGCCACCGGAGTTGGCCAGGAAGACCGCCATCAGGGTGCCCGCCCCGATCGCCCCGGCCAGGTACGACGCCAGCGCGCCCGGCCCGAGGCCGAAGCCGACCGCGATCGGGGCGAGGATGGCGAGCAGACCGGGGGTCATCAGCTCCCGCTGGGCGTCCCGGGTGCAGATGTCGACGACCTTGCCGTACTCCGGGCGCTGGGTGCCGTCCATGATGCCGGGCAGTTCGCGGAACTGCCGGCGGACCTCCATCACCACCGCGCCGGCCGAACGGGACACCGCGTTGATGGCCAGCCCGGAGAAGAGGAAGACCACCGCCGCGCCGATGATCAGTCCGACCAGGTTGCGCGGGTTGGCCACGTTCAGCGAGTTGAGGATCTCCGCGCCGACGTCGCCGACCCCGGCGGTGGCGTACGCGCTGCGCAGCGTGTCGGTGTACGACCCGAACAGCGCGGTGGCGGCGAGCACGGCGGTGGCGATCGCGATGCCCTTGGTGATCGCCTTGGTGGTGTTGCCGACCGCGTCCAGTTCGGTGAGGATGCGCGCGCCGTTCTCGTCGATGTCGCCGGACATCTCGGCCACGCCCTGCGCGTTGTCGGAGATCGGGCCGAAGGTGTCCATCGCCACGATCACGCCGACGGTGGTGAGCAGGCCGGTGCCGGCCAGCGCCACCGCGAACAGGGAGAGCGTGATGGAGGTGCCGCCGAGCAGGAACGCGCCGAAGACGCCGGCGCCGATGAGCAGCGCCGAGTAGACCGCCGACTCCAGGCCGACGCTGATGCCGGCGAGGATGACGGTGGCCGGGCCGGTCTGCGAGCTGGCGCCGATGTCCTGCACCGGGCGCCGGTTGGTCTCGGTGAAGTAGCCGGTCAGCGCCTGGATCGCGGCGGCCAGCACGATGCCGATCACGACCGCCCCGATGGCCACCAGGCGCGGGTTCTGGTCGATGTCGGTGAGGCCGCCGTCCAGCTCGGCGAAGGTGGCCGGGAGGTACTGCCAGGTGGCGATGGCCACCAGCACCGCGGAGAGCGCCGCGGAGAGGTAGAAGGCCCGGTTGATGGCGGTCAGGCCGTTGCGGTCCGAGGTGCGCAACCGGGTGATGAAGACGCCGATGATGGCGATCACCGCGCCGATGCCGGAGACGATCAGCGGGAAGACGAGGCCCTGCTCGCCGAAGGCGGCCCGGCCGAGGATCAGCGCGGCGACCAGGGTGACCGCGTACGACTCGAAGAGGTCGGCGGCCATGCCGGCGCAGTCGCCGACGTTGTCGCCCACGTTGTCGGCGATGGTGGCGGCGTTGCGGGGGTCGTCCTCGGGGATGCCCTGCTCGACCTTGCCGACCAGGTCCGCGCCGACGTCGGCGGCCTTGGTGAAGATGCCACCGCCGACCCGCATGAACATGGCCAGCAGGGCGGCGCCGAAGCCGAAGCCCTCCAGCACGGTCGGGGCGTCTCCCTCGAACATGATGACGACCAGCGCCGCGCCGAGGAGGCCGAGCCCGACGGTGAGGAAGCCGACCACGCCGCCGGTGCGGAAGGCGATCTTCATGGCGGCCTCGCGCCCGCCCTGCGCCTCGCGCGCCGCCGCGGCGACCCGGAGGTTGGCGCGGGTGGCCAGCCACATGCCGGCCCCGCCGATGAACGCGCTGAACAGGGCACCCACCACGAAGAACGCGGAGCGGCCGATCTTCACCGCGACCTCGCTGCCGTCGGTGTCGTGCACCGGCAGCAGGAAGAGGAGCACGACGGCGATGACGACGAAGATCGCCAGCGTCCTGAACTGCCGGAGCAGGTACGCGGAGGCGCCCTCCTGTACCGCTCCGGAGATTTCCTGCATGTTGGTGGTGCCCTTACCGGCTGCCAGCACGGCCTTGGTCAAGGCCGCGGCGAAGACGAGGGCCACCGCGGCGATGACCGCCGCGATGACGACGTACGTCAGGTTCGCTCCGGTAAGGGACAGTGCGCCGCCTTCGGGGGCGGCCAAGGTCCCGGACATCTGTGTCCTCCTGTACCGACACGGTCGCGCCGGCCAGTGGACGTCTGCCCGGCGCCTGGATGCGGTTGCGCACGCGCGCCGACCCGCCCCGACGGACCATGATCAACGTCCATATCCGCTGGCCGCGGGAGGGATCACGTGCTGACAACCCACAGACTGTAGCCCTGTCGAGTGTTCGAGGTCACAACCGGGGCACACCGTGTCCGGATGATCTTTCTAACTGTGTTATGAGGAAAAATCTGATATGGAGGCCCATCGACGCGACGAGGCCGCGACCACGTGGGTCACGGCCTCGCAGGGACAACGAACCTCAGCGGCCGACCGGCCACACCATCCGGACCTCGGTCCCGACTCCCTCGTCTACCGGGCGGACCTGAAGATCCTCGACAAAACCAGCGAGAAGGGCGAACCCGACGCCAGTGGTGAGCGCCTCGTCGGTGAGGGACTCGTTGGCCAGTTCGTCGGCGTTCAACGCGGCCAGGCCGATACCCGCCTCGATCGGCGCCCGGTCCACCACCCGCACCTGGTACGCCCCGGAGTCGGACATCTCCACCAGCACCGGATCGGGCAGCCCGTACTGCCGGTGCAGCGCGACGGCACGGGTGCACGCCTCACCGATGGCCAGGCGCACCTCGTCGAGCAGGTCCTCGCGCACCCCGGCCCGGCGGGCCACCGCGACCCCGACCAGGCGGGCCGTACGCACGTGCACCGGGGCCGGGGAGAAGGAGAGCCGGACCGTCGCCATCACGCGCCGGCGCCGCTCGGGTCGGCCGCGACCGCCGCCTCGACCGTTGCGTGCAGCGGAAAGACCTGGTCCAACGCGGTGATCCGGAAGATCTTGAGCAGTGGCTCCTTGTCACAGACCAGCGCGAACGAACCGCCGGCCGAACGCAGCCGCTTGAGGGCGCCAACCAGCACGCCCAGACCGGTGGAGTCGAGGAAGTCGACCCGACCGAGGTCGACGACCACCTGCCGGGCGCCGCCGTCGATCAGTTCGAGGAGCCGTTCGCGCAGCCGAGGTGCGGTGTAGACGTCCACCTCACCGCCGACCTCCAGCACCGTGTGCTCCCCCACGGTACGGGTCGCCAGCGACAGCTCCATCAAGTCCTCCTCCGAGAGCCGTAAACTCTCCTGGGCATCTAACCATCCCCGCCCGGCCGGCCTCCGGTCACCGGCGGCGGCTCCCTCTTACCCACGCCCCCGGTCGTTCACCACCAGAACACCAGTGCGAAAGTGCAGGACGTGAATCCCGCAGCCACCGTATCGGCAGGTCCCGGCTCCGGTCGACCGCAGACGGCGGCGCCCGGGGAACTGCTGCGCCGGCTGCGCGCCCGCCACCACGGCACCGACCCGGTCACCCACGTCGAACGGGTCCCGGCCCGGCCCGGCGAACCGGCTCCCTGGCCGGAGTGGACGCCCGAGCAGCTACGGGCGGCGCTCGCCGGGCGCGGCGTGGTCGCCCCGTGGCGGCACCAGGCCGAGGCCGCCGAACTGGCGTACGCCGGGCAACACGTGGTGGTGGCCACCGGAACGGCATCCGGCAAGTCGCTGGCGTACCAGTTACCGGCGCTCGCCACGCTGCTCGCCGACCCCCGGGCCACCGTGCTGTACCTGGCCCCGACCAAGGCGCTCGCCGCCGACCAGCTACGCGCCGTCGCCGGCCTGGACCTCGACGGGGTGCGCCCGGCCACCTACGACGGGGACACCCCCCGCGCCGAACGGGAGTGGATCCGCCGACACGCCCGGTTCGTCCTTACCAACCCGGACATGCTGCACCACGGCATCCTCCCCGGGCACGCGCAGTGGTCCGGCTTCCTGCGCCGGCTGGCGTACGTGGTGATCGACGAGTGCCACACCTACCGGGGCGTGTTCGGCTCGCACGTCGCACACGTACTGCGCCGGCTGCGGCGGCAGTGCGCCAGATACGGCCGTACCCCCGTCTTCGTGCTGGCCTCGGCCACCTCGGGTGACCCGGCGACGGCGGCCGGGCGGCTCACCGGGCTGCCGGTGGTCGCCGTCACCGAGGACACCTCGCCACGCGGCGGGGTGACCTTCGCGCTCTGGGAGCCGCCGCTGCTGCCGGCCTCCGCCGCACCCGCCCCCGACGCCGATCTTCTCCAGGTCCGCCGGTCGGCGCTGCGGGAGACCGCGGACCTGCTCGCCGACACCGTCGCCGAGGGCGTACGCACGCTCGCCTTCGTCCGATCCCGGCGCGGGGCGGAGGTGGTGGCGGCCAACGCCCGGCGCGCACTCGACGAGGCGGTGCCCGGGCTCGGCAACCGGGTGGCCGCCTACCGGGCCGGTTACCTGCGCGAGGAACGGCGCGAGTTGGAACGCGCCCTGCTGCACGGGGAACTGCTCGGCCTCGCCTCCACCAACGCGCTGGAACTCGGCGTCGACCTGGTCGGTCTGGACGCGGTGCTGATCTGCGGCTGGCCCGGGACCCGGGCCTCGCTCTGGCAGCAGGCCGGCCGGGCCGGGCGCTCCGGCGACGAGGCGCTCGCCGTGCTCGTGGCCCGGGACGACCCGCTCGACACCTACCTGGTGCACCACCCGGAGGCCCTGTTCGGGCGGCCCGTCGAGGCGACCGTGCTCGACCCGGCCAATCCGTACGTGCTCGCCCCGCAGTTGGCCTGCGCCGCGTCCGAGGCTCCGCTCACCCCGACCGACCTGGAGCTCTTCGGCGACGGGGCGAAGGAGGCGGTCGACTCCCTCGTCGCGGCCGGCGCGCTGCGGCAGCGCCCGACCGGGTGGTACTGGCGGCACCGGGAGCGGCCCGAGGTGGACCTGCGCGGCTCCGACGGCGCCCCCGTCTGCGTGGTCGAGGCGTCGACCGGGCGGCTGCTCGGCACCGTCGACGGCGGCTCGTCGCACGTCCTCGTCCACCCCGGCGCGGTCTACCTGCACCAGGGCGTCTCGTACGTGGTCGACTCCCTCGACCTGGCCGACGGGTGCGCGCTGGTGCACGCCGAGGAGCCGGACTGGTCCACCCACGCCCGGGACGTCACCTCGCTGTCGGTGGTGTCGGTGCGTTCGTACGTCGACGCGGGACCGGTCGGCCTCTTCCTCGGCGAGGTGGACGTGACCAACCAGGTGGTGTCCTACCAGCGGCGGCGGATCGCGTCCGGCGAGGTGATCGACACCCGGCCGCTGGACCTGCCGGCCCGGGAACTGCGTACCGTCGCGGTCTGGTTCACGGTGTCGCCCGGGTCGCTGGCCGCCGCCGGGGTGGAGGCCGCCGACATCCCCGGGGCGCTGCACGCCGCCGAGCACGCCGCGATCGGGTTGCTCCCGCTGATGGCGACCTGCGACCGCTGGGACATCGGCGGCCTGTCCACGGCGGCGCACCCGGACACCGAGGCGCCGACCGTGTTCGTCTACGACGGCCATCCCGGCGGGGCGGGTTTCGCCGAGCGCGCGTACGGGACGGCGGCGGCCTGGCTGCGCGCCACCAAGGACGCCATCGCCGAGTGCGGTTGCGAGGCCGGCTGCCCGTCCTGCGTGCAGTCGCCGAAGTGCGGCAACGGCAACAACCCGCTGTCCAAGGCGGACGCCGTCCGCGTCCTCGACGTGGTGCTCGCCCACCTGCCCGCTCCCACCGACGGCCCGGCGGACGACTCGACGGGCGGTTCGGCGGACAACCCGACGGCGTCCGTGCCGCGCCAGGCGGCGCCGTAGCCGCTCCTGCCGTCCGGTCCGGCCGGCCGACCCCGCGGCGGACGGGTGGCCGCCGGGCTCGGGTTGTGGGACGGGTGCATGACCGGCGGGGCATGTGGGCAAGGAAGTGGGAGCGCTTCCATTGATCGGATTCGCCGGTCAGCTTCCGCCGACCTGCCGTCTTCTTGCCCGAGGAGAAGCCATGGCCGACACGATCGCCGAGACCGTCGACCTGCTCTACAACATCGACCAGGACAAGCTCACCCCTGACCAGCAGATCGCTCTGGGAACCGCGATGGCGAACCTCGCCCAGGCCGAACGGCTGGAGCAGATCAACGAGCGACTGCGCACCATCCACCAGGTGCTCAACTCGTGGGCCCTGAAGGCGACCGTCGACGGCGGGCGCTGACCGGCGGGGTGGCGCGCTCCGGGTGCGGAGCGCGCCGACGGCGGACGGCCCGCACGGCGGCGCCGAGGAGGCCGGCTTTCTCCGCTCGTTGTGCGAGACTCCGCCCCACCCGCTGACAGGAGACTCGATGCAGTTCGACAGTTTGCAGACGCAGCACCAGTTCCACATCCGGCAACGGATCCGGATGATGGTCAACCAGTACGAGGTCCACGCCGTGACACCGGACGGCCGGGAGGGTGAGCTGCTGGCGTTCGCGCAGCAGAAGCGGCTCGCCTTCAAGGAACAGGTGACCATCTACACCGACGAGTCCAAGCAGCAGCCCCTGCTCGGCTTCAAGGCCCGCCAGCGGCTCGACCTCGGCGCCACCTACGACGTCACCGACGGCGCGGGGAACCCGGTCGGCCTGTTCCGCAAGGACTTCGCGCAGTCCCTGCTGCGCTCCACCTGGCACCTGGAGCAGCCCGGCCTGCCCGAGGTCACCGGCCAGGAACGGAGCCTGCCGGTGGCGCTGCTGCGCCGGTTCGTCGACTCGCTCTCCTGGTTGCCGTACCACTTCGACTTCGCCGCCGGGGGCCAGCCGTTCTTCTCGGTCGTCAAGAAGTGGGGCCTGCGCGACCGGTACGTGGTCGAGGTGCAGAACCCGCAGATCGACCGCCGCCTGGTGATCGCGCTGGCGATCGGCCTGGACGCGCTCCAGGGCCGCTGACGCGACCCGCCGGGGTGCGGCGCCGGGAACGGCCCGCGCCCCGGCGGTGGACCCGGCTTTCCACCTAGCAACTGAGTTGCTAGATTCGCCCGCATGTCGGTCTCCCGCACCCTGCTCGGCCTGCTCGAACCGCAGGCCCAGCATGGTTACACCCTGCGCCGCCGCTATGACGACTGGTTCGGCGGCGGCCGCCCATTGAAGTCCGCCCAGGTGTACGCGACTCTGCAACGCCTTGCCCGGGACGGGCTGGTCGACCTCGCCGGTGTCAGCCCCGGCGAGGGGCCGGACCGCCGGGTCTACGCGATCACCGAGGCCGGCGTGTTCGAGTTGGAACGCTGGCTCACCGAGCCCGAGGCACCAGACGTGGCGGGCACCCGCCGCACCCTGTTCGCCAAGGTGGTCATCGCCCTGGACAGTGGTCGCCCCGCCCGTGAGGTGCTGAACCGGCAACGCCAGGCCCATCTCACGCAGATGCGGGAGATGCGAGCCAAGCGCCAGTCCGGCGACCTGCTCACCCAACTCGACGCCGACTTCGAGTTGTACCACCTGGACGCCGACCTGAAGTGGATCGACGGCGCCGAGGCGCGACTCGACCGGCTCGCTGCCGTCATCGCGACGTCCGAGACGCCGGCACCGGGCAAGCAGGTGCGCTGACCTGCTTCAGGCAAAGCACCTCGTGGTCCGCTTCGGAAAGACTGTCGCCCTCGACCGGGTCGGCATCGAGATCGCAGCCGGCGAAATCGTCGCGGTGATGGGCCCATCGGGCTCCGGGAAGTCCACACTGCTACACCTGCTCGCCGGCATTCTCCGGCCGGACCAGGGGGAGATCTACTTCAACGGCCGCCAGGTCGACACCCTGTCCGATGGCCCGCGCAGCGGGCTCCGGTTGGCCTCATTCGGCTTCGTTCTCCAGTTCGGAGACCTCGTACCGGAACTGACCCTGCGGGAGAACGTGGAGTTACCCCTACGCCTGCTCAACGTCCGTCGCTCCGAGGCACGCCGGCAGGCCGACACCCTGCTGCGACTACTCGATGTGTTTGAGATCGCCGACCGACGCCCCGGCCAGGTCTCCGGTGGTCAGGCCCAGCGGGTAGCCGTGGCTCGCGCCCTGGTTCATCGCCCGGCTGTCGTATTCGCCGACGAACCGACCGGGGCGCTGGACAGCGCCAACGGCGAACTGGTGCTCGACGCTGTCACCGGGCTGGCCCGGCAGCAGGGCTCGATACGTGGCGCCCGCCGGAGACTTCCGGCGGGCGCCACGGTCGGACGGGTCGGCCTGAGCTGAGCGTCGGTGCCGGGTGGGGTCAGCGGCCACACCCGGTACCGATTGCTGACCGCCAGCGCACCGGTCTCCGTCAGCTGCGGACCGGGCCGGCGCGAGCGGTGGCGGTGGCTGCGCGGTGGAAGCCCGGCAGCGGGGTCACCGGCACCTCGACCGTGACCAGCGCGTCGAACCCGTCCAGCCGGCAGCCGGTCAACCTGGCCCGGTTGGCGACCGCCAGCTCCTCGGCGGCGCGACACGCCGGCCCGTCCCCGGCCAGTGCCTGCCCCGCCGCGGCCAGCGCGGCGAAGTCGGCGGCCACCCGGGCCTGGTGCCGTGCCAGCCGGGCCGTGCCGATGGCCGCTCCGAAGGCCCCGACCAGCACGAACACCAAGCCGAGGACGAGTAGGCAGATGGTCGCGCCGCCCCGGTCGGCGGGGTCGCGGTCGGCGGGGCTGCGGTCGGCGGGGTCGCGCGAGCGTACGCCCGCCACCGTCATGGCCGGCTCACCGGGACGCCCGGCTCGACGGCGGCGACCGCGGTGGCCTCCACGGTGAGCCGGGGCAGTCGGGCGCCGAGCGCCCGGACCGGAGCCCGGACGGTGACGGTAACCCGATCTGTGTCCACCGACACCGACACCGTCGCGGCGGGTGGGGCGATCCGGCTGCCGGCCGTGACTCCGTCCGAGCCGCGGGAAGCGGCGAGGGCCGCTTCCCGCGCGGCGTCCAGGCAGGCGGCTCTGGTGGTGACCGCCTCGACCGCGGTCACCCCGGTCAGCAGCAGCAGGAGCAGCGCCGGCAGGCCAGCCGCCAGCTCGGCGGTGAAGGATCCCCGGTCGCGGCCGGCCCGCCGGCGCACGCTCACTTGAGCGCCCGGTCGATCACCGCGGTCAACGCGGACTGGACGTTGCCGGAGGTGAGCACCTTGAGCAGGATGCCGGCGAAGGCCACGGCGGCGAGGGTGCCGACGGCGTACTCGGCGGTGTTCATGCCCGCGTCCCCGCGCAGCCGGGTGCGGATACGGGTACGGAGTCTGCGCACAGTGTGTCCCTTCTCGATGGTTGTCAGAGCACGTCGCCGAGGACGGCGACGATCACCGGCACCAGGCCGGCGAGAATGAAGGCCGGCAGGAAGCACAGCCCGAGCGGCAGCACGATCAGCACGCCCGCCCGACGGGCCGCTGCCTCGGCGGCGGTGGCGCGGTCGGCCCGCAGGTCGTCGGCGACCCGGGTCAGCGCCCCGGCGAGCGCTGCTCCGCTGCGTGAGGAGCGCTGCGCGGCGGCCACCACGCGGTCCGCCCCCGGAGCCGACCCGAGGTGCGCCCACGCCTCCTCCGGCTCGCCGCCGAGCAGCAGCGTCCGGCCCACCCGGCCGAGGCGACCCGCCAGCGGGCCGCCGAGCGTGTCGGCCACGGCCAGTACCGCACGGTCCACCGGTGCGCCGGCGCGCAGCGCCGCGGCCAGCAGGTCGGCGGCCAGCGGCAGGTCGGCGGCTTCGCGCAGCCGACGTTCACGGGCTGCCGGTGGCTCGATACGCCGTAGCAGCCGGTCCGCCGCCAAGCCGCTCAGCGCCCCGACCAGGCACCCCGGCACGCCGCCGAGCAGGACCGCGACCGCCAGCCCGGCCAGCCCGGCGACGAGCCGTACCCGGTCCGGCCACCACCCCGGGCGGCCGGGCACCCCTGCCCCGGAAGCCGCAGCCGTCCCTGCGGTCAACGGGTCCGTCGACCTGTCCGGGTCTCGCCTAGGCGTGCCCAGACCGCCCAGCCGCCGGGCCGGCCGGGCCACCGCCGGGCGTACGGCCACCAGCAGCGCCGCCGTGGTCAGCAACGCGGCGGCGATCATCGGCTGCCCGGTCATCGGCCGTGCCCGTCGGGCGTCCGGCCCAACCGTTCGGCCCAGAGCAGCCCGCCGGTCTGCAGGGCGGCTGCGGTCACCGCGCTGACCACGCCGACAGGGTTGTGCAGCAACACCCGCAACGGGTCGACGCCGATGCCGTAGCCGAGTCCGATCCCGCCGAGCGGAAGGGCGGCCAGCAACAGGGCGGTGGCCCGCGCACCGGCGGCCTGCGCGGAGGCGGCGGCGAGCCCCCGGTCCACCGCGCGTGCGTCGGCCTCGATGCGTTCGAGGAGTTCCGCCAGGGGCGCGCCCGTCCGGTCGGCCAGCCGCACGGCGGCCCGGGTCAGCCGGGCTAGCCGGTCCGGGTGGTCGTCCGGTTCGGGAACGGGCAGGCCTGCCCGTAGGTCGGTGGCGACGGCGCAGAGCTGGTCGAGCCGACGCCGGCGGTCGCGGGTGGCGTGCCGGCCGGCCCGACCTCGGAGCACGGCCCGGGCACCGAGCACGCCGTAGCAGGAGAGCAGGAGCCCGGCGACCGGGCCGGCGGTGGCCGCACCGGCTGCCGCAACGGTGACACCGACCAGCAGTAGCGCCCGACGTGGACGCGCCGCCAGCGGCACCACCCACCACCGGAGCGGACCGGGATCGGGGTGGCGGCCGCCGCCGGCCCGGTGGCCCGGTGGGGTGTCGGGAGCAGGGCCCGTCGGCGGCGCCGGCCAGGGCGCACCGGCCAGGCCACCACCGCCGCCGCCGCGATCAGGAGCGCCGTGACCAGCCAAAGCAGCGGCGTCATGCTGGCCCCGCCGAGCCGGGCCATGGTTCG
This sequence comes from Micromonospora sp. KC723, assembly GCF_004348595.1. Lineage (GTDB taxonomy): Bacteria > Actinomycetota > Actinomycetes > Mycobacteriales > Micromonosporaceae > Micromonospora. The sequence continues at coordinate 13,346 of NZ_SMKD01000048.1, read as the reverse complement.
CACAGGATCGGCGGCACCGTCACGCCCCGGTCCCGCAAGAGGGTGGCGAGGGCCCGCCCGGCCATCCCGATGCCCCGTCCCCGGATCCAGGCCGGCACGACGGTGACCAGCCGGTCGGGCCCCTCGGGCAGCAGAAGGCAGACGGACTCCAGCACTCGGCCGCCGGACCCACGGCGCACCTGGAGGAGCACCTGCAACGCGGCGGCCACCTGGGCGTGCAGGGCCGCGCGGGGCAGCCCACCGAGCAACCCCAACGCCTCCAACCGGGCCGGCACGTCCGCCGGGGTGTTCGCGTGCAGCGTCCCCGCCCCGCCGTCGTGGCCGGTGTTGAGGGCGGCGAGCAGGTCGACCACCTCCGCGCCCCGGCACTCCCCCACCACCAGCCGGTCCGGACGCATCCGCAGGGCCTGCCGGACCAGTTCGCTGAGACCGACCGCGCCCGATCCCTCCACGTTGGCCGTGCGCGCCTGGAGCCCGACCACGTGCGGGTGCACCGGGTGCAGCTCGGCGGCGTCCTCGACCAGCACGATCCGTTCGGTCGCGGGCACCAGCCCGAGCAGCGTGTTGAGCAGGGTGGTCTTACCCGAGCCGGTGCCGCCGGTGACCAGGTACGCGAGCCGGGCAGCGACGACGGCGGCGAGCAGCGGGGCGACGGGACGGGGCACGGTGCCGTGGCGTACCAGCTCGTCGAGGGTGAACGGTCGTTGCCGGAAGGTCCGCAGGGACAGGTAGGGGCCGTCGGTCGCCACCGGTGGCAGGACGGCGTGCAGCCGGGTGCCGTCGGGCAGCCGCGCGTCGGCGTACGGGCAGCCGTCGTCGAGCCTGCGCCCGGCGGTCGCGGCGAGCCGCTGCGCCAGACGCCGTACGTCGTCGACGGTACCGAGCGGCACCGCCACCTGATGCAGCCCGTCGCCCCGGTCGACCCAGACCCTTACCCCGTTGACCAGCACGTCGGTGACCTGAGCATCGGCCAGCAGCGGGGCCAGCGGTCCGGCGCCGACGAGGTCGTCGCGCACCCGGTCGGCCATCCGCAGTACGGCGGTGTCGCCGAGGACGGCGGCGGTGGACTCGGCGCGTACGGCGGAGACGATCGCGGCCGGGGTGACCGGCGTACCGTCACCGGCGATGCGCTGCCGTACCCGAGCCGACAGGTCGTCGGGGTGGCCGGTCACGCCGCACCCGGCACGGGAAGGCCGGTCAGTTCGCCGACGAGACGCCGGCAGAGCGTCGCCAGCGGCCCACGTCCGCCCGCCGCCGGGGCTTCGCCGCGTTCCAGCCCTCGGCACAGCGCCGGCTCGGGCCGGAGTGTGCCGGCGAGCGGCAGCCCCAGTGCACGGGCCACTTCGACGGCTTTCAACCGCCCCGGGGCGGGACCGCGCACGATGACGCCGAGCGCGGCGCAGTGCGGCGCCGCCGCGGCGACCACCCGGGCCGCCGCCGCAGCGGCCCGCAGTTCGGCGGGGACGACCAGGTACGCCTGATCGGCCGCCTGCAACGCGACGACGGCGGCTTCGTCGAGTTGGCGGGGCACGTCCACCACGACGAAATCCCGGCCCCTGCGCCCGGCGTCGACCGTGGCGGCCATCGCCTGGGCGGGCAGGGCGAGCAGGTCGCCCCGGTCCCAGGAGAGCACCACCAGGTCGCCCCGGCTGGGCAGCGCCCGTACCAGGGCAGGGGCGTCCACCCGGCCGTCGGCGTCGGTGAGCGCCGGCCAACGCAGGCCGTCCAGCTCCTCCCAGCCGAGCACCAGGTCGAGGCCGCCACCGAGCGGGTCGGCGTCGACGAGGAGCGTACGCAGCCGGGCCCGGGCGGCGGTGACCGCAAGGCCGCCGGCGAACACGCTGGCCCCGGCACCGCCCCGGCCGCCGAGCACCGCGACCGTGCGCGCCGGCCGGTCGAGCGGGGCGTCCGCGTGGCATTCGGTGAACCGGTCCACCAGCCAGGGCTCGGCTGCGGGGAGGGTGGCGACATGTTCGGCGCCGACGAGTTCGGCGATCTCCCAGCCCGGGTCGATCTCCCCGGTGCGCCCGACGAGCACGGTGCGCGGTCGCCGGGGCAACCGGGCCCGTAGGCACGCCTGTGCCTGGTCGTGGCCGATCAGCACGAGCGGTGCGGGCAGCCAGCGGGCTCGTGCGGCGGCAGGGTCGGCGGCCAGTTCGACCTCGGTGCCGCCCGCCGCGGCCAGCCGGAGCAGCTCGTCGAGGAGGTCACCGTCGGCGGTGACCAGCAGCGGCAGTCGGCGCGGCGGTGGGGTGGTACGGAGGGACATCACGCCTCCAGCGGTCGGGCTCGGGGTGTCGACCGAGACCCTGCCCGGGTAGGTGCCTGCCCGCCGGCCCGCTGCGCTAACCTGTGGACGACCGCGTCTCCTGTGGACAACCCTCACACCGGGCGATGATCTGCTAAGCGCTGCGTCACGCAACTGCCCGCCACCGGGTCGGCGGCAGCGGAACATCAGGTTTTCCACCCGTGTGAGTTATTGACGGCGGGGAGCGCTCTCCCCGGATAATCGTTCCCCAGTGCCACCACCGGAGTGGCTCCGCACCTCCTCCGAAACGGGCCATGGCCAACTCATCCAACGACACACCTCCCACCGACGCGACCCTGCGTATCGGTGGCTGGCTGCCCGACTCCCGCCCACCGGCCCAGCTACCCGCGAGGACTCCCGACCCCATCCGGGACCGCTGGCAGCAGGCCGCCCCCGCCCCGTCCCGGCACACCATCCCGCCGCGCCCATCGGCGGCGTCCCCGAGCTCTCCCGACCACCCGACCCGGACACTGGTCCTCGGCTGCCTCGCGGTCGGCGTGGTCGCCATGCTGGTGTTCGCACTCGCACCGCTCTGGTTCACCGCCCCCCGACCCGAGCAGGGCGGGACGGCATTCGTCCCGGCTACCGGGTTCACCCAGGCCCCGGCTCCCGATCCGGTCAGCGCCACCGAGAACGCCACCTTCTCCCCGGCACCCGCCTCGCTGTCCACCCGGGCCACGATGCCGTCGCCGACCCACGAGGCGCCTCTTCCGCACCAGCCAACCCGACCGGACCCGATCACCCGACCCAGCTCGTCGGCCGCCCCGCGCCCGTCGAACAAAACGCCGAAGCCGTCGGCCCCGGCACCGCAGCAGCCCCGCGAGGACGAGCTCCAGGCGTTGTCCCCGTCCAAGGAGTCGTCGCTGCGGTCGAGCAACGGGGGATCTTCGACCTACGTCGAATTCGTCAACTCCAGCCAGATACCCGTCGCCGTCTTCTGGCTCGACCACAGCGGCCGGCGCCAGTGGTACAAGGTGCTGTGGCCCGGCCAGTCGTACCGGCAGCAGACGTTCGTGGGTCACCCGTGGGTGGTCACGGACCGCTTCGGCCGGGCACTGGCCTGCTTCCTTCCCGCTCGGCAGACCAGCAGGGCGGTGATCCGCTAGGGCGGAGAAGGCGCCAGGGACGAGCTCGTTGGCCCGGCCCGCGCGTGCCGAGGCGGCGTTGACCTGGCGCGGCAACGAGTGTCAACGGTGACGTGCCGCGTGGTCGGACACCGCGGTCATGCCGGTCGAGCGTGATCGGGTGGCCGCCACGCGGTACGACGCCGGCCGGGTCTCGCCGTACTGGCCGGAGTTCGCCGACGTGCACCCGTTCGCCCCGGTGAGCCGCGGGCGCGACGGGTCCGCTACCGACCACCTGGTGCGAACGTCTCCCGAGGTGGCCCAGGCTCGGCCCCGCACCAGCCGCCGCGAAACTCCACTCCGGGCACGCCCTCGATCACGCGGCTGATGTCCGCTACGGCCCCGAGCGACAGGGCGACATCGCCTCGCAGCTCCGCGCTCGCTGATTCGAGGTCGTCGTCCTCCTCCGACCAGTCGACAGATGCCTGTCGCAGCTCGGCGACGGCGCGATCGACGAGAGCCCGTGGGTCGGCGACCAGCACGTCGATCCGGCAGTACAGGTGAAGAGTGAGCGGCGCGGGAGTCGGCGGGCTGTCCATGCCGGGAGCATGTCGCCGTGAGCTCCGGTGTGAAAGCGGATTACCACCGGCTCTCGTTGCCGTAGGGGCGACCCGGTCGAGGGACAGTGGCCCGACCGGCGGTGAGTGCTGTCGGAATGGCTGGCCGTTCGGCGACAACGCCACCAGCCCGCCCAGTGAATCCTCTGGCCAGCGCTCGACCCCGTGTCCGTTGTCGCCGTGGGTTCCAGAGCGTCGCCGGACACTACCTGTTGTGCGAGAAACCCACGCGGCCGATCTGCGGGGAACAGGGATCAGTGGCGCTGTGGACCGAGCACGGACCCCACGAGCATCTCGGGTTGGTCGAGGAGCACATTGTCGGCAACGTCCACGACGAGTGGCACAGCGACTTCTCACGAAGGGTCCGCGCGCGAGACGGTTGACCGGGCGATGAGACTTCGGCCGGCAACTGCGTGATCTCACAGAGGCGGTTCGGCCCCAGTCCAGCCGCAGACAGCTCGACGAGTGCGTTCTCCCGCCGATCATGGAACCCTTCGGGCCGGCCGGCCGTGCATCCGCGAGACGCGGGTGACCGGCTGGGTGGTTCAGCCAACCGAACCCACCCCCTATGCAGAGTTCTTTATAGGGTCTACGCTGATGCACCATGCCGAACCTCCGGATGACAATGCCGCGCCTACTGGTGTTAGAGGCGTTCCTTGATGAACCCGAGTGCGAGCGATACGGTCTCGAACTCGCGCACGGTGCCGGGCTTGAGCCGGGCACTATCTATCCGATCCTCGTGGCGTTCGAGGCCGCCGGCTGGCTCACGAGTCGGGCGGAGGAGGTGGACGTCCACGCCGAGGGTCGCCCGCGGCGGCGGTATTACCGCCTCACCGCAGAGGGTGTGGCCGCCGGTCGTGCCGCCATAGCCGTTCGGAAGCAGCGCGCGCAGCCGGGGGCCCGGAGGCTTGCGTGGTGAGCCCAGACCGAGCAGGTGAGCCGGCCCAGCAACACAGGCTGACCCGTGCCGAGCGCGTTGCCGTCGCGGTGCTGTGCCGCCTTCTGCCAGTTGACTTTCGGAGCCGGCAGCGTGACGAGTGGACGGCTGACCTACTGACCTTCGCAGGCGGCGCGGGTACCCGCTGGCGGTATCTGGCCAGTGCAGCATGGACGCTGCCCGCACTGCGCCACGCTGCACGTCGCGGTGGCTTCGCCGACCTGTCAACCGTCGCGCCGGTGCCGGGCGCGCTCACGTCGACGGCCCACCTCTTTCTCCTTGGGCTAGGTTGGCCGGTTCTTTCCTGGCTGATCATGGTGCCTCTTACCTACATCGCGGCGGATGTTCCCGGTCGCATCGACCGGACCGGGGCGCTGGTGGACCCGAAGACACTGTGGCCGACGGACGGACTTTTTGTCGTTCTGCTTCCCTTGGAGGTCCTGCTGCGCCTGGGCGCCTGGGCTGCGATCCTCGGCGGCCCCCTCCTGCTGGGTGCGTTCGGCGCTTCAGGGCTGGTGCTTGCCGTCGCGCGGCGTCGTCGCAGCGGTAGGCACCGGTTCGTTATCGCCGCAGTTGGGCTGGCCTGCCTCGCCCTGGCAGCCGTAGCCGGCCTCGTCGCCGGCCTCGCTTGGTCGTACGGTGCCGTCTACCCCGACGCATTCGGCCTCGACAGTGGGCGCACGGTCGCCGTGCTGGGTACTGCGGCCGGAGTCCTCGCCCTCGCCGGACGGCGTCTTGGGACGCGCACCCGAAGCGCGCTCGCGGTGCTCAGCATCCTCGCGGTCACCGTGCCCATCGTTCATGTCACGACCACCGGTGCCGAAATGCTCACCTGGTACCTCGACTAGCCCATGGAGATGCTCTAGCCAGATCGGCATGCCTGGGTCGGCGGTCGGCGGGCTGCGGTTCCGCGACCTGCGGCACTCGTACATCACGTGCCTGGTGACGGACGGGGTGCCGGTCAACGTGCTGCGGCGGGTGGCGGGGCACGAGAAGGCGTCGACGACGCTGGACCGGTACACGCACACGCCCGAGGACCACGCCGACCGGGTGCGGCTGACGTTCGCTGACGATTCGCTGACTTTCCGCCTGTCGCCCGGCCCGACGGCCCCGGAGAACGCGCCTTCACCTGGGCCGGGGGAGACCGGGAAAGGGACGACCCCCGTCGGGGGGAGACGGGGGTCGTCGGGAGGTTCGGCTCCGGGGGGGTTGAGCCGAACCACTCGACGGTTACGGGGGGTGCAACCGCCGAGGGTCTGCAACTGTCCGAGATATGAGCACTCGTCGTGATGACAAGCATGCCCGAGCGCGCTGTTCACGTCGAGTGGTGTCGACCCCACTCATCGCGAAAATGTGACCCTTGAGTGTGATCGCTGTCACTCAGAGCAGGGGTGTCCGCACCTCGGGAGCCCAGGTCGGAGCATCTGCGGGCCCCAGGCACCCGCCGACGATAGACCATGGGACTAGACTTTCGCGCCGTGGGCCGAAGTGCCGCTTTCTTCGATTTGGACAAAACCGTCATCGCCAAGTCGAGCGCCCTGGCGTTCGGCCGGCCGTTCTACCGGGACGGTCTGATCACCCGGCGGGACGTGGTCAAGTCGGCGTACGCGCAGCTGATGTTCCGGCTGGGCGGCACCGACGAACAGACCATGGCCCGAACCCGGGACTACCTGGCCACGCTCTGCAAGGGCTGGCCGGTGGACCAGGTGCGCCAGATCGTCGCCGAGACACTGCACGAGCTGATCAACCCCTACGTGTACGCGGAGGCCGCCGCCCTCATCGAGGAGCACCAGGCCGCCGGCCGGGACGTCGTCCTGGTCTCCGCCTCCGGCGAGGAGATGGTCCGGCCGATCGGTGAACTGCTCGGCGTGACCGACGTGATCGCCACCCGGATGACGGTCGAGGACGGCCGGTACAGCGGCGAGGTGGAGTTCTACGCCGCCGGGCCGAGCAAGGTCGAGGCGGTGAGCGAACTGGCCGCCGCCCGGGGGTACGACCTCGCCGACTCCTTCGCCTACTCGGACTCGTACAGTGACCGGCCGCTGCTGGAGTGCGTGGGTCATCCCACCGTGGTCAACCCGGACCGGGCCCTGCGCAGGCTGGCCGCGGAGAACGCCTGGCCGGTGCTGGAGTTCCGGCACCCGATCCCGCTCGGACGCCGGCTGCGGGGACGTCCGGCCGTGCCGGTCGCCGCGGCGGCGCTCGGGGTGGGCGTCGGGGTGGCCATCGGCATCGCCTGGTACGGCCGGCACCGCCGCACCCGGACCGCCCCCGCCGCCTGACCTGCCTCCGCACCCGGGAGGAAGCGATGTCCGACGCTAGGCCGCCGCGAGCACCTCGTCGCCGATGGCGGTGAGCTGGTCGGCCCCCATCTCGACGGCCGCCATGTAGTGCTTGAGCCAGGAGCGCAGCCCATCGGGGGTGCCGGTGGCGAACGCGCCCGCCGCGCCCACGTACTCGGGTTCCCGCTCGCGGTGCCCCACGTCGACGGCGACCAGGCCGCGCGGATCGAAGCCGCGGGACATCAGCACCAGCCGGGCCGCGGCCCGGGCCACCACGCCGGACGGCCCGGCGAACGGGCGCAGGTTGAGCAGTTCACCGTGCACGACTGCGGCCAGGACCAGTGGCGGGACGGCTGTTCCTCCCGCGACCAGCCCGGCCAGCCCGTCCAGCCGGGCGGCGACCACGGGATCAGCCACCGGACGGCCCAACTCCGCCTCGAAGACCACGTCGCGGGCGGCGAGGACGTGCAGCTTCGCCAGGGCCTGTCGGGGCGCCTTCGGCCACAGCTCGGTCAGGCCGGGCAGCGCCCCGGCGACCCGCAGCGCGCCCTGTAGCACCGGCTCGGTGACCGTGCCGGCCCGGACCTCCTCACGCTCGTGGGGGTACCCCTCCAGGGCGGCGCTGGCCACCGCGGACCGGAGGCCGGCCTCGGCCGCGACCTGGCCACCGTGCCGGCGCAACGCGCGGTGCCGCATCGCCTCGTCCACCCGCTCGCGGGCCCGTTCGACGGCGGGGGCGATGTCGGCGAGCGCGAGTAGCGGGGCGAGCGGATCGGTGGTCACTCCGCCACGCTAGCGACTCCGGCGTCCCCGCCGGCCGGCGCCCGCCCGCAAGGCGACCGGTGCCACCGTCGGGCGCGTGGCGCGGGCCGCTGGGCGCGGACGGCGGGCAAGCTGTCGCGGGCGTCGAGCCCCGCGACTAGCCTCAGCCGGGTAGGAGACGCAGGTCACAGGACGAAGGAGTCACCGCATGAGTGAGGCATTGGCCAACCTGCTGAACGAGACGCGCCAGTTCCCGCCGCCGGCCGCACTCGCCGCGGAGGCCAACGTCACCGCCGACGCGTACGCGGAGGCCGCTGCGGATCGGCTCGCCTTCTGGGAGACGCAGGCCGGGCGGCTGACCTGGGCGCAGCCGTGGGAGCAGACGCTGGACTGGTCGAACCCGCCCTTCGCGAAGTGGTTCGTCGGTGGCCGGCTCAATGTGGCGTACAACTGCCTGGACCGGCACGTGGAGGCTGGCCGGGGTGACCGGGTGGCGATCCACTGGGAGGGCGAGCCGGGGGACACCCGTACCCTCACCTACGCCGACCTGCACCGGCTGACCTGCCAGGCGGCGAACGCGCTGACCGAGCTGGGGGTGACCGCCGGCGACCGGGTGGCGATCTACCTGCCCATGATCCCCGAGGCGGCGGTGGCGATGCTGGCCTGCGCCCGGATCGGCGCCACCCACAGCGTGGTCTTCGGCGGCTTCTCCGCCGACGCGCTGACCAACCGGATCCAGGACGCCACCGCCAAGGTGGTGATCACCGCGGACGGCGGCTACCGCCGGGGCAAGCCGTCGGCGTTGAAGCCGACCGTGGACGAGGCGGTGGCGAAGTGCCCGTCGGTGGAGCACGTGCTGGTGGTCCGTCGCACCGGTGAGGAGGTCGCCTGGTCGGCCAAGGACCGTTGGTGGCACGAGACGGTGGAGGCCGCCTCGCCGGAGCACACCGCCGAGGCGTTCGACGCCGAGCACCCGCTGTTCATCCTGTACACCAGCGGCACCACGGCCCGACCGAAGGGCATCCTGCACACCACCGGCGGCTACCTCACCCAGGCGTCCTGGACGGCGCACGCGGTCTTCGACCTGAAGCCGGAGAGCGACGTCTACTGGTGCACCGCCGACATCGGCTGGGTCACCGGGCACTCGTACATCGTGTACGGCCCGCTCTCCAACGGGGTGACCCAGGTGATGTACGAGGGCACCCCGGACACCCCGCACAAGGGCCGGTTCTGGGAGATCGTCGACAAGTACAAGGTGACCATCCTCTACACCGCGCCGACGCTGATCCGCACCATGATGAAGTGGGGCGAGGACATCCCCGCCGGGTACGACCTGACGTCGCTGCGCCTGCTGGGCAGCGTCGGCGAGCCGATCAACCCGGAGGCGTGGATGTGGTACCGGCAGCACGTCGGCCGGGGTGAGCTGCCGGTGGTGGACACCTGGTGGCAGACCGAGACCGGCGCCGTCATGATCTCCCCGCTGCCCGGGGTCACCGCCGCCAAGCCGGGTTCGGCGATGACCGCGCTACCGGGGATCAGCGCCGACGTGGTGGACGACCAGGGTCAGCCGGTGCCGAACGGCGGCGGTGGTTACCTGGTGCTGCGGGAGCCGTGGCCGTCGATGCTGCGCACCATCTGGGGCGACGACAACCGGTTCATCGAGACGTACTGGTCCCGGTTCGGCGCGGGTGCCGGCTCGGGCGGCGAGGGTGACTGGGTCTACTTCGCCGGGGACGGGGCGAAGAAGGACAACGACGGGCACATCTGGCTGCTCGGCCGGGTCGACGACGTGATGCTGGTGTCCGGGCACAACATCTCCACCACGGAGGTGGAGTCGGCGCTGGTGTCGCACCCGGCGGTGGCCGAGGCGGCGGTGGTGGGCGCGACCGACCCGACCACCGGCCAGGCGATCGTCGCTTTCGCCATCCCGCGCGGCACCACGGACACCGCCGGCGCGGCGGGCGAACAGTTGATCGCGGAGTTGCGCAACCACGTGGCGAAGACACTCGGCCCGATCGCCAAGCCGCGGCAGATCATGCTGGTGCCGGAGCTGCCGAAGACCCGCTCCGGCAAGATCATGCGCCGGTTGCTGCGGGACGTGGCGGAGAACCGGTCACTCGGCGACGTGACCACGCTCCAGGACTCCTCGGTGATGGAACTGATCTCCTCGGGGATGAGCGGCGGCAAGTCCGACGAGGACTGACGTCAGGCGTACCCCTCGGTGGGTGGCGGTCCGCGCGGACCGCCACCCACCGTCGTCTTTTCCGGGAACGGAAGCCGACCGGGGTGGCGATTACGGAGAGCACTCACAAACGGATCGAAATCTGTCACTTCTGTTGCCGCGACTCACATCCAACCTGCTCAGAAGGGGTGGCAAGGCGCAGAGCTGTGACAGTGCAAAGCGTTCCCATCAAGAAGTTGCAACAAACTGACGGGGGCATCTTCCCAGCGCTGCGGCCAATGTCTATCTTCACCATGAGTCCCACTGGTCTCACCCAGTTGGACGCCTACTACCGGCCCCTACCCCCGTTGGGCCGGTTCCCTCACACCGGAGGTACCACGTGCGCAAAGTCGCAGTGGGTGTGCTCGGGCTTTCGCTGACGGCGACAGTGCTGTTGACCAGTCCGTCGGCCAACGCCGCGCCGACGCCGAAGCCGGCGGCCCAGAACCCCGACCTCGCCCAACTCGACCACGATCTGCCCAACCCGCTGGAAACCAAGCGGCGGGCACTGCGCCAGGAGGGCCTGAGCGAGGTTCTCTCGGGCAAGGCCAAGGCGCAGCGGATCAACGGCAGCACGGTCGTCAAGGTCGGCAAGACCCAGGCCGAGGGTCGCAGCGCCCGGACGTTCGGGGCCAGCACCCCGACCCAGGACCAGTACGTCGAGCTGTCCCGCGAGAAGACCGACCGGATCTTCGTGATCCTCGCCGAGTTCGGCAACGACCGGCACCCGAACTTCCCGGACAAGGACACCGACCCGGCCACCCCGGGTCCGACCCGGTTCGACGGTCCGCTGCACAACCAGATCCCCAAGCCCAACCGGGCGGTGGACAACTCCACCGTCTGGCAGGCCGACTACAGCGCTGACTACTTCCGGAAGCTCTACTTCGGAACCGGTCAGGGCGACGAGTCGCTGAAGCAGTACTACGAGGCCCAGTCCTCGGGCCGCTACAGCGTCGACGGCACGGTCACCGACTGGGTCAAGGTCCCGTACAACGAGGCCCGGTACGGCCGCTCGGGCGGCTACCCCTGCGGCTCGAACGTCTGCACCAACACCTGGGCCCTGGTCCGCGACGCCGCCAACCAGTGGGTTGCCGACCAGAAGGCGAAGGGGCGCTCCGACCAGGAGATCGCCGCCGACGTCCAGGCGATGGACAACTGGGACCGGTACGACCACGACACCGACGGTGACTTCAACGAGCCCGACGGCTACATCGACCACTTCCAGATCGTCCACGCCGGCGGCGACGAGGCCGACGGTGACCCGCACCAGGGTGAGGACGCCATCTGGAGCCACCGGTGGTACGCCTTCGCCTCCGACCAGGGCAACACCGGCCCGGTGAACTTCCCGGCCGGCGGCACCCAGATCGGCAACACCGGCGTCTGGATCGGCGACTACACCATCCAGCCGGAGAACGGTGGCCGGAGCGTCTTCTACCACGAGTACGGCCACGACCTCGGCCTGCCGGACGACTACAACGTCACCAGTGGTGGGGACAACAACAACGAGCACTGGACCCTGATGGCCCAGAGCCGGCTCGGCGCCAAGAACGACGGCGGCATCGGCGAGCGCGGCGGCGACTTCGGCGCCTGGAACAAGCTCCAGCTCGGCTGGCTCGACTACGAGGTCATCGTCGCCGGCCAGAAGCGCACCCTGGAGCTGGGCCCGCAGGAGTACAACTCCGACAAGCCCCAGGCCGCGGTGGTGGTGCTGCCGGAGCGGGAGTACAGCTTCGACAACGGCAAGCCGTTCGAGGGCACCAAGCAGTTCTTCTCCGGCAACGACGACGACCTGAACAACTCGATGACGCGGACCATCGACCTCACCGGGAAGAGCAGCGCCGCGCTGTCGATGAAGGGTCGCTACAACATCGAAGAGGACTACGACTACCTCTTCTTCGAGGCGTCCACCGACGGTGGCCAGACCTGGGCGACGCTGCCGGGCACGGCCAACGGCAAGGCCCTCAAGGAGATTTCGGCGGGGCGCTACGCCCTGGACGGCTCCAGCGACGACAAGTGGGTCGACGTCAACATCCCGTTGGACGCGCTCGCCGGCAAGGTCGTGCAGTTCCGGCTGCGCTACCAGACCGACGGTGGTGTCTCCTCCGGCGGCTTCTTCGGTGACGCCCTCACCGTGACCGCCGACGGGCAGACGCTGCTCAGCGACGGCGCCGAGGCCGGCGCCACCGGCTGGACCCTGAACGGGTTCAGCGTGGTGGAGGAGACCTACAAGCGCAAGTTCGCCAACTACTACATCGCCGGCAACCGGACGTACGTCTCGTACGACCAGTACCTGAAGACCGGCCCGTACTTCTTCGGCTACGCGAACACCCGACCCGACTACGTGGACCACTACGCGTACCAGGAGGGTCTGCTGATCTCCTACTGGAACCTCCGGTGGGCGGACAACGACACCTTCGTCCACCCGGGCGAGGGCCGTAACCTGATCATCGACTCGCGTCCGCGGCCGCTGTACAACCTGACCGGTAACCCGTGGCGGGCCCGGATCCAGGTCTACGACGCGCCGTTCAGCCTGAAGAAGGCCGACTCGTTCACGCTGCACCTCAACAGCCAGCCGCAGTACGTCCGTGGCCAGGCCGCGCAGCCGCTGTTCGACGACACCCAGAAGTACTGGTACGAGGAACTGCCGAACCACGGCGTCAAGCTCCCCGCGACCGGCACCAAGATCAAGGTGTTGGAGCAGAACGGCACCTCGGTGAAGGTCCGTTTCTCCTGATCCGCTGATCAGCGCAGCACCGATGCCCGGGCAGGTCACCTGCCCGGGCATCGCCCATTCCGGGCCTGACCGAACCTGACCTGACCCCGACCAAACCGGACCGGCCCGGACCTGACCCGGTCGGACCTGACCCCGGCCAGACCGGCCAGCCGGCCTTCCGAAAGCGGCCAGGGCGCGGTGTCGGCGTTGAGGGAGAGCGCGATGTGCCGCGATCGGAGCGGATCACCGCCGGTCGGCGGATCCGGAGCGGAACCGGTGGAGGCGAGGGAACGTCCGAGCGGGGTGACCCCACGTACCGTCGGCCTGCCCGCCGTCCTCACGGTGACCCTGCTCGTGCCCCTCGCCGGCTGCGCCGGAAACGGAGAGCGCTTGTCCCACGAGACTGCCCCGGCCGCATCGGCGTCGCCGCCCCCATCCGGAG
>NZ_SMKD01000047.1 GCF_004348595.1 Micromonospora sp. KC723 | reverse complement strand
GCCCCCCACCGCCCCGCCGCTGGGGTGAGCACCGGCCCACCGGCGGCGGCCACCACCACCTCGATGCGCCCGGCTCCGCAAGTCGGGGGTGGCTACGCTGGCGGCATGGCCGTCACCCCGCCCGGCTGGCCCGTGCCGCCGTCCGTGCCCGCCGTCCCGCCGCCGGACGCCCCGCTCCGGATGCCACCGCGCCGGCTGGGCTGGCGACGGATCCTGGTGCTGACCGGGGTGGTGCTGCTGATCGCCGCCTGCGCCGTCTACATGCTCTACACGCTGGGCGCCAACCTCGGCCTGGACGCGCTGCTGGTCGGGGTCGCCGCCGCGATCCTGCCGGTGCCGGTCCTGGTGGCCTGCTTCCTCTGGCTCGACCGGTACGAACCGGAGCCGCTGAAGTACCTGGTCTTCTGCTTCGCCTGGGGGGCGTTCGTCTCCACCGCGGCGTCGCTGACCGTCAACAACGCCGGCGCCCGGCTCTTCGAGCGGTGGGAGCTGCCCTCGGCGCTGACCGCGGTGCTGGTCGCCCCGTTCATCGAGGAGCTGACCAAGGCGCTCGGCCCGATCCTGCTGCTGGTCTTCCGCCGCCGCGAGTGGTCCGGCATCACCGACGGACTGGTCTACTGCGGTCTCTCCGCGGTCGGCTTCGCCATGGTGGAGAACATCCTCTACCTGGGCGGTCTCGGCTACGCCTCGGGCGTCGACGAGTGGGGCCCGGCCACCGGCGTCCGCAACGTCATCGTCATCTTCATCACCCGGATCCTGTTCTTCGGCTTCGCCCATCCGCTCTTCACCTCGATGACCGGTGTGGGGCTGGGCATCGCCGCCCGTACCGCCGACCGGCGGGTGCGGGTCCTCGCCCCGGCGGCGGGCCTGCTGCTGGCGATGATCCTGCACGGCACCTGGAACCTGCTGCCGTCGCTGGTGCAGGCCACCGGCCAGGCGGCGATCTTCTTCTTCGGCATCGTCGCGCTGATGGTGCCGATCTTCTTCGGCATGGTCGGCTTCGCGGTGTGGCTGCGCGCCTGGGAGGGGCGGCTCACCGAGCGGGTCCTGCCGGACTACGTCCGGGCCGGCTGGCTCACCCCGCCGGAGGTGGCCGCGCTGGGCAGCCTGGGCCGGCGGCACGCGGCCCGGGTCTGGGCCCGCCGCGTCGCCGGCGAGCCCGGCCTGCGGGCGATGCGCGGTTACCAGTTCGCCGCCACCCGGCTGGCGCTGCTACGTGACGGCATGCGCCGAGGGCTCGACCGCAAGGTAACCGACCGTGAGCGCACCGCCCGGGAGGAGCGGCAGTTGCTGGAGGCGATCAGCGCCTACCGGTCGTTCTTCGTGGGACGGGATCCACAGGCCCCGGTCGGGATCTGGGACGGGCAGCGCTACCACCTGCGTTTCCCCGACGGGTCGCAGCGTCCCGTCGAGGCCCCGGACTCGCCGGTGGTGCCGATCCCGGTGGTGCTGGCCCCGCCGGCCCCGGCGTACCCGGCCGGTCACGGCCCGCCCGGCTGGTACGGCCCGGGTCCGGTCGCGCCCTGGCGGTCCGGCCGGCCCTGAGCCGGCGTGACGTGAGGCCGGCCGGTGGGGAACGGCCGGGGGCTCAGGTCATCAGGCTGGTCAGGAAGTCGCCGAGCCCCTGGGCCATCACCATCAACCCCGCCCCGATCGCCTTGAACATCTGCGCCGCGCCGTCGGGCCGGAACGCCATGAAGTAGATCAGGAAGGCGACGCCGCCCCAGAGCAGCAGCTTCTTCACGAATACCGGCATCGTCCCTCCCCAGGGCGCTGGATGCGCCTGGCTTCCCGCCGGGAAGCGGCACAAACGGCCGGGCCCGGGCGGTGGGGCGACGGGCGGCTACAGGTAGAGGCCGGTGTTGCCGGTGGGCTCGTGCTCCACCCGCTCGGCGGCGACGGCGTGCACGTCCCGCTCCCGCAGCAGCACGTACCCGCGGCCGTGCAGTTCCACCTCCGACCGGTCGTCCGGGTCGAAGAGCACCCGGTCCCCGGAGACGATCGAGCGGACGTGCGGGCCGACGCCCACCGCGGTGGCCCAGGCCAACCGCTTGCCCATGGCGGCGGTGGCCGGGATCACGATGCCGGCGGTGGAGCGGCGCTCACCCTCACTGCCCTCCATCCGCACCAGCACGCGGTCGTGCAGCAGGCGGATCGGCAGGCCGGAGTCGAGATTCTGGTCGGCGTTCACGCGAAGACGCTACCGCGTGCCCGGGTGACGGTTGTCTCGTGGTCGAGCCGAGTCGGCCCGGGCAATGTGTGGCGGAACTGACATACGGTGACGGATGTCGGACGTACCCTGTCCGGACTGTCGTCGGAAGGCGATCCGGTTTCTTCCCAGGAGGTGCGCTTGAGCCGCTTCGAGCGGGTACGCGCCCGGCTCCGCCGCGCGTACGAGTCGGGCCGGGAGTCGGTGCGCGGCGGACGCACCGACGAGGCCGGAGTGCCGGCGGAGTCCCCGGTTGCCTCGCCCGGGTCGCCCGGGCCGGTGGCGCCGCTGTCGGCCACCGTCGTCGACGCCGGGCCCTCCGCCGCGGCGCACAACTCGACGACCAGCCGGGACGACGCCGACGTGCCGCACGCGCTGCGGATCGCCGCCGCCTGGTCCTGGCGGCTGATCGTGATCGGTGTGGTGGCCTGGGCGCTGCTCAAGATCGTCGGGACGATCAGCATCGTGATCATTCCGCTGGCGGTCGCGCTGCTGCTCTCCGCGTTGCTCGCGCCGGCCGTGGGCTGGCTGCTCAGGGCGCGTTTCCCGAGGTCTCTGGCGACCGGGGTGGTGCTGGTCGGCGGTCTGGCCGCGGTGGTCGGCACGCTCACCCTGGTGGTGAACGAGTTCATCCAGGGCGTGCCGGAGCTGAGCGAGAAGTCGTCGCAGGGCGTACGGCAGATCCAGAACTGGCTGAAGACCGGCCCACTGCACCTGTCGGACAACCAGCTAGACCGGTACATCGACGAGGGTCAGGCGTGGGTGAACGCGAACACCGAGCGGTTCACCAGCGGCGCGCTCTCCACCGCGACCACGCTGGCCGAGGTGCTGACCGGGGCCATCCTGGTGCTCTTCGCCACCTTCTTCTTCCTGCGGGACGGCAACAACATCTGGCGTTTCCTGGTCCGGTTGCTGCCGGTGGCGGCCCGGTGGAAGGTCGACGACGCGGGCCGGGCCTCCTGGGCCACGCTCGGCGCGTACGTCCGGGCCACCGTGCTGGTCGCCTTCATCGACGCGGTCGGGATCGGTATCTTCCTGGTCATCTTCGACGTGCCGTTCGCGTTCCCGCTGGCGGCGCTGGTGTTCCTGGGCGCGTTCATCCCGATCGTCGGGGCGACGCTCTCCGGCGGGGTGGCGGTGCTGGTGGCGCTCGTCGACAGCGGCCCGGTGACCGCGCTGATCATCCTGGGCGCGGTGATCGGTGTGCAGCAGGTCGAGGGGCACGTGCTCCAGCCGCTGATCATGGGACGGGCGGTGGCGATCCACCCGCTCGCGGTGATCATCGGGATCGCGGCCGGCGTGGTACTGGCGGGCATCACCGGCGCGCTGGTCGCGGTGCCGCTGATCGCGGTGCTCAACACCGCGGTCCGCCGGCTGGCCGCCCGTTCCGTGCCGGACACGCCACCGGACGCCGTGGTGGTCGCCTCCCAGGCGCCCTGACCGACCGCCGTGCGCGTCGTTCTGGGTCGTCCGGCACGGGGGACGGCGCCGTTCGCGGCATCCCGCGCCGCGCCGACGGCCACGTCCGACCGCGCCGCCCGGACGCGGTGTCGCCGCCCGCTCAGGCCTTGGCCAGGCGTTCGAGCGCGCCGAGGGCCACCTCGGGACGGGTCGTGTACCAGAACGGGGGCAGCGAACGGCGCAGGAACGGCCCGTAGCCCCGCGCGGTCTCCAGCCGCGAGTCGAGCACCGCGACCACACCCCGGTCGCCGGTGGACCGGATCAGCCGGCCGACTCCCTGTGCCAGCCGGACCGCCGCGATCGGCACGCTGACCGCCGAGAAACCGGAGCCGCCGCTGGCGTCCACCGCCGCCGCCCGGGCCGCCGCGAGCGGCTCGTCGGGGCGGGGGAAGGGCAGCCGGTCGATCACCACGAGCTGGCAGGAGTCGCCCGGCACGTCCACCCCCTGCCAGAGCGACATCACCCCGAACAGGCAGCTCGACCGCTCCTCCCGGAACCGGCGGACCAGCAGCGGCAGCGCCTCCTCGCCCTGGAGCAGCACCGGCAGGTCGGTCCGCGCCCGGACCAGCTCCGCGGCCTGCTGCGCGGCCCGTCGCGACGAGAAGAGCCCGAGGGTACGCCCACCGAGCGCGCCGACCAGCGCCAGCAGCTCCTCGCCGGCCAGGTCGGGCAGCCCGGACACGCTCGGGCGGGGCAGGTGCGCGGCGACGTAGAGGATGCCCTGACGGGCGTAGTCGAACGGGGAACCGACGTCCAGCGAGCGCCAGCCGGGTCCCTCGGTGGCCGGGACGGTGCCGGTGGCGGCCCGGCTGCCCGGCGCGGCGGCCACCGGGATGGCGGGGCCCACCGCGTTGCCACGGGCGGTGTTGGCGGCGAGCGCGGCGGCGGCCGGCGTCGGCGGGGCGGGCGGGGGAGCGTCCAGCCCGAGGGCCCGGGCCACCGTGTCGAACCGGCCGCCCAGGGTCAGGGTGGCGGAGGTGGCGACGACGGTGCGCTCCTCGTACAGGTGGGTGGCGAGGGTGCCGGCGACCGACAGCGGCGCGACCACCAGCGCCCGCCGGTTGCCGTTCTCCGGCTTCTCCACCCAGGCGACGTCGTGGTCGGCCTCCTCCAGCAGTCGTTGCGCGGTGGTGGAGAGCTCGTCCAGCACCGCCTTGGCCTGCTGCTTGCGGACCGGGTCGGGGTCGTCCGCCTTGACGTCGCCGATCGCGTCCAGCGCGGCCCGGGTCGCCGCGTCGAGCAGCGTGCACGCCTCGCGGAGCGGGGCCGGCAGTCCGGCGGTGAGCCGCCCGGCCGGCACCTCGGCCAGCCCGACGGCGAGTGCGTCGCCGGCCTCGGTGAGCCGGTCGGCGACATCCGGCTTGAGCAGCGGCCGGGCCCGGCGGGCCGACCGGTCGATCAGCTCCGGGACCAGCTCGGCCTGGGAGGCGGAGGAGACCCGGTCGGCCAGCTCGTGCGCCTCGTCGATGATCAGCAGCTTGTGCGGCGGCACGATGTGCCGGTCGGCCAGCATGTCGACCGCGAGCAGGCTGTGGTTGGTGACCACGATGTCGGCCTCGCGGGCCCGTGCCCGGGAGGCCTCGGCGAAGCACTCCTGGCCGAACGGGCAGCGGGTGGCCCCGACGCACTCTCGTGCCGGCATGGAGACCAGCCGCCAGGCCTGGTCGTCCACGCCCGGGTCCAGTTCGTCCCGGTCGCCGGTGGGGGTCTCGTCCGCCCAGTCGCGCAGCCGCTGGATCTGCTTGCCGAGCCGACCGGCCTCGCCGAGCCACTTCGTGCCGCCGCCCGGACGGGCGGCGGGCGCGTCGAAGAGGGTGTCCTCCGGCTCGTCCTCGTTGGAGTTGTCGAGCCGGGCCAGGCAGAGGTAGTGGTGTCTTCCCTTGAGCACGGCGAAGGTGGGCCGGCGACCGAGTAGCGGCTCGACGGCGTCGGCGAGTCGGGGCAGGTCGTGCTCGACGAGTTGGGACTGCAACGCCAGGGTGGCGGTGGAGACCACCACCGGACCGTCCACGGTCAACGCCGGGGCGAGGTACGCCAGCGACTTGCCGGTGCCGGTGCCGGCCTGGACCAGCAGGTGCTCACCGGCGGCGACGGACCGCTCGATCGCCTCGGTCATCTGCTGCTGGCCGGGCCGGGCCGCGCCGCCGGGGACCGCGCCCACGGCCGCGGCCAGCAGCTCGCTCGCGCTGGGTCTGGCCCCCCGACGCCGGCCGCGGGCCGACGGGGTGGCGGTGCCGGTGGCGGTGTGGGGCGGGGTCACCGTGCGACGGTACCCGCCGGCCCCGACAGGGGCCGGGCCGACGCCCGGGCGGGATGGCAACGGCATGGAATCACACCCCACGTGTCCGGTAACTTCCCCGCAGCGACGGTCGGGCGGAATCGGCTAGGGTGCGACCATGCCGAGCGATGTGGTCCGTGTGATCTACCGCAAGTACGACGGCAGCGCCCACCGCGACTACCCGGCCCGCCGGCTGACCGAGGACGACCTCGGCGTCTGGCTGGGCGTGCCGGCCGGCACCGAGTCGGTCTACCACGGCCGTCCGTCGGTCGAGCAGATCCCGTTCGTGTTGCTCGTGCCGCACCACGCCTGGTGGACGGGGATGTTCAACCCGCCGCCGCGCACCAGCGAGGTCTACTGCGACATCACCACCCCGGCGCGTTGGGAGGGCGACGACACGGTCCACCTGGTCGACCTGGACCTGGACGTGGTGCGCCGCCGGGCCACCGGCCTCGTGGAACTCCGTGACGAGGACGAGTTCGCCGAGCACCGGGAGCGGTTCGGCTATCCGGCGGATCTGGTCGCCGAGGCGGAGGCGGCGGCCCGCTGGCTGCTCGGCGCACTGGGCGACGGCAGCGAGCCGTTCAGCACGTCGTACCGCAAGTGGCTGGCCCTGGTGGTCTGAGCGGGGCTCACCGGCTGACTCGTCCGCGTCCCGACGGTCGGCGGACCGAGGGGAAGCGCCGTCCGCCGTCCGCGAGCGGCAGCACGTCGGACGGGGTCGCTCGGGAGGCGGGGACCGGCGGCGTGGGTGAGGATCGGGGGATGGGAACGCTCGACGGATCGCAGATCGTCCCGCCGACGGGAAGCACGATGCGGGAACTGCTGCGGGTCTCCTCGACGGGCGCGCCGGTGGACCTGGGAGCGATCGACCCCCGGTCCACTCCCGGCCTGCCCGCGGTGGCGGGTCGCGGCCACGACCGCAAGGCGTGGGCGCGCGAGCAGGTGGAGCTGGTCGGCGTCGGACTGGGACGGCAGCAGGAGATGCTCTTCGCCACCGCCAAGGCCGCGGCCGGCCCGGGCGCGCCGGCGAGCGCCCCGGCGGCGGCCGGCGGGCACCTGGGCGGGGACCGGCCGGGGCGGCTGCTGCTGGTGCTCCAGGCGATGGACTGTGGCGGCAAGGACGGCGCGGTGAAGCGGGTGGCGGGGGCGATGAACCCGCTCGGCCTGCACATCCGCTCATTCGGCCCGCCGACCGGGGAGGAGTTGCGACACGACTTCCTGTGGCGGATCCGGCGGGCCCTGCCGCCGCCCGGGTACGTCGGTGTCTTCAACCGGTCCCACTACGAGGACGTGCTGGTGGCCCGGGTCGACCGACTGGTGCCGGAGGCCACCTGGCGAGCCCGGTACGACGAGATCAACACCTTCGAGCGGGAACTGGTCGACGCCGGGGTAACCCTGGTCAAGGTGATGCTGCACATCTCCCACGCGGAGCAGGGGGAGCGGTTGGCGGAGCGGCTGACCGACCCGACGAAGCACTGGAAGTACGACCCGGGCGATCTCGACGCGCGGGCCCACTGGGACGACTACCGGGCCGCGTACGCCGAGGCGCTGGGCCGGTGCGGCACGGCCGACGCCCCGTGGTTCGTGGTCCCGGCGGACCGTAAGTGGTACCGGGACTGGGCGCTGGCCCACCTGCTGTCGGAGACGTTCGCCGCCCTGCATCTCGGGTATCCGGCTGCGGGTTTCGACGTCGAGCGGGAGCTTCGGCGGCTGCGGAGCGGTGAGCCGTCGCGACGGGGTGAAGCGGAGCAAGGTTAACGGAAGGTAAACGACCAGTGAATCGAGCCTGACCGGGGGTGGGCCGGCTGATACCGGGATCAGCGGGGTACCTAGCATTCCCGGAGCAGACGCCCCTGGGGTGTGGCCACCCTTCCACCAACACGACGAGGTCCGTGCTGTGAAGTTTTCCTTCCGCCCGAACGAGGGCGCCTTCTACGAGCTCTTCACCAGGGCCGCGCAGAACCTGGTGAAGGGCACCACTCTGCTCAACGAGCTGGCGCTGCCCGACGTCGAGGTGCAGTCGGTGAGCGAGCGGTTGACCGAGGTCGAGCACGACAGCGACCAGATCACCCACGAGCTGTACAAGAAGATCAACTCGACCTTCATCACGCCGTTCGACCGGGAGGACATCTACCGGCTCGGTTCGCTGCTCGACGACGTGATGGACCACCTGGAGGCGGTCGGCAACCTGCTCTACCTCTACGGCCTGACCAAGCTCCCCTCGCTGCCCCGCGAGATGCACGAGATGGTCAACGTCCTCGACCAGCAGGCGAAGCTGACCGCCGAAGCCATGCCCCGACTGCGGTCGATGAAGGACCTCGAGGACTACTGGATCGAGTGCAACCGGCTGGAGAACGACGGCGACCAGGCGTACCGCATGCTGCTGGTCCGCCTCTTCTCCGGTGAGTACGACGCGTTGACCGTGTTGAAGATGAAGGAGGTGGCCGACGAGCTGGAGGCCGCCTGTGACGCCTTCGAGCACGTGGCGAACACCGTCGAGACCATCGCGGTCAAGGAGTCCTGATTCCTGTGACTCCCGAACTCATCGCCGTGCTGGCGGTGATCGGGGTGGCCCTGGTGTTCGACTACACCAACGGCTTCCACGACGCCGCCAACGCGATCGCGACCAGCATCTCCACCCGGGCCCTGACACCCCGGGTGGCCCTGGCCATGGCGGCGGTCGGCAACTTCATCGGCGCCCACTTCGGCGCCGAGGTGGCCAAGACCGTCGGCAGCGGTCTGGTCAAGCTTCCCACCGGTCAGGCCAGCCTGGGCATCGTCTTCGCCGGTGTCATCGGCGCGATCGTCTGGAACCTGATCACCTGGTACTTCGGTCTGCCGTCCTCGTCGTCGCACGCGCTGATCGGCGGTCTGGTCGGCTCTACCATCGCCGCCTCCGGCACGGTGTTGTGGAGCGGCATCGGCGAGAGCGTCGTCATCCCGATGGTGCTGTCGCCGATGGTCGGTTTCCTGCTCGGCTACATCGTCATGATCGCCGTGCAGTGGATCTTCCGGAAGGGGCATCCGGGCAGGCTGAACCGGGGCTTCCGCTGGGCGCAGACCGCGTCCGCCGCCGCCATGTCCGTCGGTCACGGCATGCAGGACGCGGCCAAGACCATCGGCATCGTGGTGCTCGCACTCTACGTCGGCGGCTTCCAGAACAACCCGACGTTCATCCCCGAGTGGGCGTTCTGGACCTCGGCCGCCGTCCTCGCCGCCGGCACCTACGCCGGTGGCTGGCGGATCATCCGTACGCTCGGTCGGAAGATCATCGACCTGGGGCCGCCGGAGGGCTTCGCGGCGGAGACGGTGGCCAGCTCGGTGCTCTACTTCAACGCCCTGGTGCTCGGCGCGCCGATCTCGACCACCCACACCATCACCTCGGCGATCATGGGCGTCGGCGCCACCAAGCGGCTCTCCGCCGTCCGGTGGGGGGTGGCCGGCAACATCATCGGCGCCTGGATCCTGACCTTCCCGGCCGCCGGCACCATCGGCGCGCTGATGTACTTCCTGGTCCGTCCGCTGTTCAGCTGACCGGCCGCCGCACGGGCCCCGTCACCGTCCGGTGGCGGGGCCCACCGCGTTCCCGGCGGCCGCGCCGCACGCAGGGCGGGCACGTCGCCGTGGTGGTCGACCACCGTCAGGAGTAGTCGACCCCGATCTGCTCCCGGATGCCGTCCAGCAGCGCCATCACCTCCAGCGTCGCCGAGTGCGGCACCAGCGGGCTCTCGGTCAGCCCCGCGGCCAGGCAGCGCTGCACCTCGGCGGCCTCGTCCTGGTAGCCGCCGCCGACCAGCTCACCGTGGAGGGTCTCCGGCTCCGCCCCGGCCCGGTGCAGCACCGCCGCGCCGGGCCGGAAGAACGGCTCCGGAAGGTCGATCCGGCCGGTGGTGCCGACGATCGAGGCGGTCACCCTCGACGGACCCACCAGGCCGCAGCTCAGCGTGGCGACCGCGCCCGAGTCGTAACCGAGGACGATGCCGGTGTTCTCGTCCACGCCCTCCGGGCTGATCTTGGCCCAGGCTCGCACATGCTGCGGCACGCCGCAGAGCAGGTGGGCCAGGCTCACCGGGTAGACCCCGAGGTCCAGCAGTGCGCCGCCACCCAGCGCCCGGGCCCGCAGCCGGTGCTCCGGTGGGAACGGCCCGGCCAGCCCGAAGTCGGCCCGGACGCCGGTCAGCTCACCGATCGCCCCGTCGCCCACCAGCTCGACCACCCGCCGGACGAGCGGGTTGGTCCGCATCCACATGGCCTCCATCAGGAAGATCCCGCGGGCGCGGGCCGTCTCGACCAACTCGGTGGTGGTCGGCAGGTCGAGGGTGAACGGCTTCTCCACCAGCGCCGCCCGCCCGGCGTCCAGGCAGACCCGGGTGGCCTCGTAGTGGGCGGCGTGCGGGGTGGCCACGTAGATCACGTCCACCTCGTCGTCGGCCGCCAGTGCGGTCCACGTGCCGTACCACCGGGGAATCTCGTGCCGGGCGGCGAACCGTTCGGCGCTCTCCGGCGTGCGCGAGCCGACCGCGACCAGTTCGGCCCCGGGCACCAGCCGTAGGTCCTCGGCGAAACGGGCGGCGATGTTTCCGGTGGCCAGGATTCCCCAACGCGTCATGGCGGCCACGCTATCCCGGGCCCCCGCACGGGCGGGAGGGCCATCCACGGGCCGGGAACTAGGCTCGCGGGATGACGATCGACGGCTTCGCGGCACCGCCCGCCCTGGTGGAGCACGCCCGCCGGTTCCGCGCCGAGGGCGGCGTCCCGGCGGTGCCCCGGGTCGCCGCCACCGTGCTGCTGCTGCGTCCGACCGGTGCCGACTTCGAGGTGTACGTCATCCGCCGGGCCGCCGCGATGACCTTCGGCGGGGTGTACGCCTTCCCCGGCGGCGGGGTGGACCGCTCCGACTCGCAGGCACACCTGGAGTGGGCCGGCCCGCGACCGGCCGCCTGGGGTGCCAGGTTGGGACTGCCGCCGGAGGCCGCCCAGGCGGTGGTCTGCGCGGCGGCGCGGGAGGTCTTCGAGGAGGCCGGCGTGCTGCTGGCCGGCCCCGACGTCGCGACGGTGGTCGGCGATGTCAGCGGCGACGACTGGGAGGCGGCCCGACAGGATCTGGAGGCCCGTCGGGTGGGCTTCGCCGGCCTGCTGGCCGGCCGACGCCTGACGCTCCGGTCCGACCTGCTGCTGCCGTGGAGCCGCTGGATCACGCCCGAGTTCGAGCCGCGCCGCTTCGACACGTACTTCTTCCTGGCCCTGCTGCCGGAGGGTCAGCGGACCCGGGACGTCTCCGGCGAGGCCGACCACACGATGTGGGTCCGCCCGGCGGACGCCCTGGCCCGGGCGGAGGCCGGTGAGCTGGCCATGCTGCCGCCGACCCTGGTCACCCTGGCCCAGGTCGCCGCCGCCGGCGACCTGGCGGGGGTCGCCCGCGCGGCGGCCGGCCGCGACGCCGCCACCCCGGTCACCCCCCGCCTCGACGACTCCGGGGCCGACGGACCCCGCTTCGTCCTGCCCTGATGTGCGTACCGGGCCGCTCGCCCGTTCGGGGCAGCGGCGGCCGGCGGTCGTGCCCAGGGCGGTCAGCCGGCTCCACGCAGGTAACGCTCGCCGAGCGTGCGCAGCAGATCGCGCAGCTCGGGCGGGTGCTGGACGGTGACGTCGGCGTCGAGCATGCCGAGCCAGACGGCGATCGTCTCCAGCCGGTCGGCGCCGGTGTGCAGCAGGCAGCGGGCGGAGTCGACCGGCTCGACGGTGCCGACGGCCGGGTTGATCCGGGCGGTCACCACCTCGGCGGGGGCGTGCACGAGGATCCGTGCCCGGTGCCGCCAGGCGGCGGACGACACCCCGCGCCGGATCCGGTCCGCCACGTCCTCGGGCAGTTCCCGGGGCGTGAAGCGGGGGCCGGTCGGGGTGCGCGGGGTGATCCGGTCCACCCGGAAGGTCCGCCAGTCGCCCCGCTGCGGGTCGAAGGCGACCAGATACCAGCGCCGGCCCCAGGTGACCAGCCGGTACGGCTCGACGTCCCGCCGGCCGGTGGTGCCGTCGTGCCCGGCGTAGTCGAAGCGGAGCCGTTCCCGGTCGCGGCAGGCGGAGCTGAGCAGGCTGAGGGTGTCCGCGTCCACGGTGGGGCCGGGCTCGTCGTGGGGCACCCGCACGGTGTACGCGCCGAGCGCGGCTACCCGGCGACGCAGCCGGGCCGGCAGCACCTGTTCCAGCTTGGCCAGGGCCCGCAGGGACGTCTCCTCGATCCCCGCGACGCCGCCGGCGGCGGTACGCAGCCCGACGGCGACCGCGACCGCCTCCTCGTCGTCGAGCAGCAGCGGCGGCAGGGCCGCGCCGGCGCCGAGCCGGTAGCCGCCCACCGCGCCCCGGGTGCCGTGCACCGGATAACCCAGGTTCCGCAGCCGGTCGATGTCGTTGCGCACGGTACGGGTGCTGACGTTGAGCCGTTCGGCCAGCTCGGGGCCGGTCCAGTCGCGGGCTGTCTGCAACAGCGACAGCAGGCGCAGCAGCCGCGCCGAGGTCTCCAACATGCCTGCGAGCATGCCAGCGAATCAGGAACAAAGTCTTCCTATTCGATCTCTACGCTCGGAGCATGGCTGAGCAGACCGCGATCGTCCCGTTCCGTATCGACATCCCCCAGGCCGACCTGGACGACCTGACCGACCGGCTGGCCCGCACCCGCTGGACCGAGGAACTGCCCGCCGACCCCGGAGCCACCCCGGCCGGCCCCGTCCCGCCCGGCTGGGAGTACGGTGTGCCGCTCGGCTACGTCCAGCGCCTCGTCGAGCGGTGGCGCACCACGTACGACTGGCGGGCGTGGGAGGCGAAGCTCAACGCGTACCCGCAGTTCACCACCGAGATCGACGGCCAGAACATCCACTTCCTGCACGTCCGCTCGCCCGAGCCGGACGCCACCCCGCTGATCCTCACCCACGGCTGGCCGACCAGCCCGGTGGAGTGGCTGAACGTCATCGGGCCGCTGACCGACCCGCGGGCACACGGCGGTGACCCTGCCGACGCGTTTCACCTGGTGATCCCGTCGTTGCCCGGCTTCGGCTTCTCCGGGCCCACCCGGGAGCGGGGCTGGAACCGGTTCCGGGTGGCCCGGGCCTGGGCGGAGTTGATGCGCCGGCTCGGGTACGACCGCTACGGCGCGGCCGGCAACGACTCCGGTTCGTCCGTCTCGCCGGAGGTCGGCCGGGCCGACCCGGAGCGCGTGATCGGGGTGCACGTCACCCAGGTCTTCTCCTTCCCCTCCGGTGACCCGGCCGAGTTGGACAGGCTGACCGGGCAGGAGAAGGACAGCCTCGCCTTCGGCGAGTGGTTCGTGCGCAACCGCGGCGGGTACGACAAGCTCCAGTCCACCGAGCCGCAGAACGTGGCGCACGCGCTGGCCGACTCCCCGGTGGGGCAGCTCGGCTGGAGTGCCCAACTCCTCGGCGAGTTCCTCGATCCGGACTTCGTGCTGACCAACGTGATGATCTACTGGTTGACCAACACGGCCGCCTCGGCTGCGCGCTTCTACTACGAGGACGCGGCGGCGGTGCATCCCACGCAGAAGGTCAACGGGCGCGGCGCCGAACGCCTCGCACCGACCACCGTGCCGCTCGGGCTGTCGAACTTCGCCTGGGACTACCAGTCGGTCCGCACCCTGGCCGAGCGTGACCACGCCACCATCGTCTCCTGGCACACCCACGACCAGGGCAGCCACTTCGCCGCCCAGGACGCCCCCGGCCTGCTGGTCGCCGACATCCGCGGGTTCTTCGCCGAGGTCCGCTGACCGCGAGACCGAGGCGCGCGGCCACCCGGCGCGCGGCGGGCCGGGCGCCGGGTGGCCGCGCGCATGTCAGCCGAAGCGGCCGGTGATGTAGTCCTCGGTCTTCTTCTGACCCGGATTGCTGAAGATCTTCTGGGTGTTGTCGTACTCGATGAGGCGGCCCGGGTCGCCGGTCTTCTCGATGGAGAAGAAGGCGGTCCGGTCCGACACCCGGGCGGCCTGCTGCATGTTGTGCGTGACGATGATGATGGTGAACTTGTCCTTGAGCTGGAACATCAGGTCCTCGATGGCCAGCGTGGAGATCGGGTCCAGCGCCGAGCAGGGCTCGTCCATCAGCACCACCTGCGGCTCGACCGCGATGGTCCGGGCGATGCAGAGCCGCTGCTGCTGGCCGCCGGAGAGACCCGCGCCCGGCTTGCCGAGGCGGTCCTTCACCTCGTCCCAGAGGTTCGCCGAGCGGAGCGCCTTCTCGGCGGCCTCGTCCAGGATCGACTTGCGGCGGACGCCGTTGAGCCGCAGACCGGCCACCACGTTCTCGTAGATGCTCATCGTCGGGAACGGGTTGGGACGCTGGAAGACCATTCCGATCATGCGGCGGACGGCCGTCACGTCGACGTCGCGGTCGTAGATGTCCTGGCCGTCGATGGTGAGGTTGCCCTCGACCCGGGCCCCCGGCAGCACCTCGTGCATCCGGTTGATCGAGCGGAGAAAGGTCGACTTGCCGCAGCCGGACGGGCCGATCAGGGCGGTGACCGTCTTCGGTTCCACGGTGAGGTTGATGTTCTCGATCGCCTTGAAGGCACCGTAGTAGGCGGTGACGTTCGTGGCGTCGATGCGCTTGGCCATGGTGGTGGTACCTCCGGGGTTCATCGGCCGAGCCGGTTACGACGGGCCAGCAACTTCGCCGCGACGGTCAGGATCAGCACGAGGGCGACCAGGGTCAGTGCCGCGGTCCACGCCCGCGCCGGCGCGTACCGCGACGCGTCACCGGCCTGCTGGTAGACGAAGAGGGCCAGCGACGACTGGTTGTTCTCGAACGGATTGAAGTTGATCGCCGCGCCACCGCCGGCGACGAGCAGCACCGGGGCGGTCTCGCCGGCGGCGCGGGCGATGGCGAGCATGACACCGGTGACGATGCCGGGCAGCGCCGTCGGCAGCACCACCCGCAGGATGGTCTTCCACTTCGGCACGCCCAGGGCGTACGCGCCCTCGCGCAGCGGTGCCGGGACGAGGCGCAGCATCTCCTCGGTGGAACGAACCACGGTGGGCAGCATCAGCACGCTGAGCGCCAGCGCGGCGGCGAACCCGGAGAAGCCCGGCCGGCCGGTGGAGCTGAAGTACGGCGAGACGACCAGCACCCAGAACGCGAGGACGAACAGACCGGAGACGATGGACGGGATGCCGGTCATGACGTCCACGAAGAACCGGATGGCGAAGGCGAACCGGCCGCGACCGTACTCGACGATGTAGATCGCGCAGAGGATGCCGATCGGGATCGTGATCAGCGCGGCGATCCCGACCTGGATCAGGGTGCCGACGATGGCGTGGTAGGCGCCACCCTCGGGATCACGGGCGCCGATGTTGTTCATCGAGGTGAGGAAGAAGTTGGCGTCGAACCGTTCCAGGCCCTTGGTGACCAGGGTCCAGACCACCGAGGCCAGCGGCAGGACGGCCAGTACGAACGCCGAGTGGATCAACGCGCTCCAGGTGCGGTTGCGCGCCGACCGTCGGCCCTCCACCGCGTTCGCGGCGGCGAAGAGCCCGACCAGGTAGAGCAGCGCGCCGACCACCACGACGAGCACGGGCCCGCCGATGCCGGCGCCGTACACGATCGCGGCGGCGACCAGCAGCGCGCCCAGCGCGACGGCCGGCGGCAGCCACTTCGGCAGCCGCCGGGCCCGCAGGGTCGGCGGCTGGGCCGGCGGGCGGGGACGGTGCGAGGTGAGGGTGGTGGTCATGCGGCCGACTCCGTGAACTCGCGGCGGCGGTAGATGATCGCGCGGGCCGTGATGTTGACGATCAGCGTGATGGCGAAGAGGACGAGGCCGGAGGCGATCAGCGCGCCCCGCCCCGTCTCGTTCGCCTCGCCGAACGTGTTGGCGATGTTGGCGGCGATGCTGTTGCCGCCGTTCTCGATCAGGTTGAACGAGATGTTGAAGGTGATGCCGAGGGTCATCGCGAGGGCGATGGTCTCGCCGAGCGCGCGGCCGAGACCGAGCATCACCGCGGCGATGATGCCGGGCCGGCCGTACGGCAGGACCGCCGTGCGGATCATCTCCCACCGGGTGGCGCCCAGCGCGAGGGCGGCCTCCTCGTTGGCCGTCGGGGTCTGGAGGAAGACCTCGCGGGAGAGCGAGGTGACGATCGGCAACACCATGATCGCCAGGACGAGGGAGCCCAGCAGGATCGACCTGCCGAAGGGCCCGTCACCGCCGAAGATCGGGATCCAGCCGAAGTAGGTGTTCAGCCAGGCGGAGAAGTCGCGGACCGGGTTAAGGAAGATCTCCCGGCCCCAGAGTCCGAACACGACGCTGGGGACCGCGGCGAGCAGGTCGATCAGGAAGCCCAGGCTCGTGCCGACCCGGCGCGGCGCGTAGTGCGACAGGTACAGCGCGATGCCCAGCGCGATCGGTACCGCCACCAGCAGGGCGAGCGTGGCGGTGAGGACCGTGCCGAAGGCGAGCGCCCCGATGCCGAACTTCGGCTCCGCGTCGTTCGGGAACCAGCCCTCGAACGTCCAGAAGTTCTCGGTGTTCGCCTGGAGTGCCGGGACCGCCTTGGCGATCAGGAAGATCGCGATCGCCGCGATGACGACCAGGACGAAGCCTCCGGCGGCGAGGGTGAGGCCGCGGAAGGCGCGCTCGGCGCCGAACCGGCGGGCCGTGGGCAGCGCGCCGCCGCCGCCCAGGCCGGGTCCGCCCGGGGTGCGGACGCTGACTGGTGCCTCGGCCATACGCGCCGAGGCACCGGCGGGCCACTGGTGACCTTCGGTCACGCGGGTCCCGCCGGTGCCGGCGTCGGCCGAGCGGTGAGGGGTTTCACCCATCTGCTCGCTCGCTTCGGTTGGTGGTGATCAGATGTGGGTCAGGAGAGGTTCTTGACCGCGGCCTCGACCTTGGTGCGGACCGAGTCCGGCAGCGGGGCGTAGCCCAGTTCGGTCAGCTCGGCCTGGCCCTCGCTGCTGGCGGCGTGACCGAGGAAGCCCTTGACCAGCGGAAGCTTGTCGGCGGCGAGGCCCTTGGAGCAGACGATCTCGTAGGTCACCAGGACGATCGGGTACGCCCCGGCCTCCTTGGTGTTGTAGTCGATCTTCATCTTGAGGTCGTCGCCCTGGCCCTCGATCTGGGCACCGGCGATGGTCTTGCCGGCCGACTCGGCCGTCAGCTCGGCGAACTCGCCGTTACCGTTGCCGATCTTGGCGATCTTCAGGCCGCCGTTCTCGGCGTACGACCACTCGACGTAGCCGATGGTGCCCGGCTGACCCTTGACCGCGGTGGCCACGCCGTCCGACTTGGCTGCGCCCGTGCCGCCCGGGGCCTTCCACTCCTTGGCCTTGCCGAAGGTCCAGTCGGCCTCGGCGGTCTTGGACAGGAAGTTGGTGAAGTTGTCCGTGGTGCCGGACGAGTCCGACCGGTGCACCGCGTTGATGGCGGTCGACGGCAGCTTGGCGTCGGGGTTGTCGGCCTTGATCGTCGGGTCGTCCCACTTGGTCACCTTGCCGGCGAAGATCTTCGCCAGGGTGGCCGGCTTGAGCTGGAGGTTGTCGACGCCGTCGACGTTGTAGACGACGGCCACCGGGCCGATCACCATCGGCAGGTGGATCGCCTTGCCGCCGGTGCACTTGGCGTCCGCCTGCGGCTGCTCCTCGTCCTTCAGCGCCGAGTCCGAGCCGGCGAAGTCGGCGGTGCCGGCCAGGAAGGCCTGGATGCCCGCGCCGGAGCCCGAGGACTCATAGTTGATCTTCGCGCCGGTGCACTTCTGCTGGTAAGCCTTGATCCACTCGTCCATGGCGTTCTTCTGGGCGGACGAGCCCTGTGCGTTCAGCGTGCCCGTGGCGCAGTCCGCCGAGCTGGCGGAGCCCGACGCGGAGGCGCCGGCCGGCTCGTTGTTGTCCGAGCCGCAAGCGCTGAGACCGAGCATCGCGGTAAGAGCGAGGCAGGCGATGGCGCCGTGCCGCTGGAGGTTCACCTGGGGGTTTCCCTTCACGTCTTTGATCAGGTCACCCGGAGTGGGGGCCCGGGGCCGGCACGCTGACCGGCTGACACGAAAGTTAGGCAAGGCAGGTGGACGGTTCGCCGGTCGCAAGTGAACGAAAGATGAACAAGCCTGATCCTCGGATTGGCCACTGCCTGAGGGTGGGTTGTCTTTTGGGTGAACTGCCGACCGCCTATGCCCACATATCCGACTTACCCGGACGGCCGTTATCGTGCCGAGTCCGCGTCGTGATGGCCGCGTGACCGGATCCGTCAGCCCAGGGCGTAGTTCACGTGCCCGCACCAGCGGGCGAAACCGAGCCGCTCGTAGAGCGCCACCGCTCCGGTGTTCGACTCGTCGACGTAGAGCATCACCCGGTCCAGCCCGCGCTCGTACCGCAGGTGCCGCAGGCCGGCCGCGGTCAGCGCCTTGCCGAGGCCGCCGCCGTGGGCGGACGGGTCCACCCCCAGCACGTACACCTCGCCGATCCGGGCCGACCCCGGGCGTTCGTGCACCTTCGTCCAGTGGAAGCCGAGCAGCCGGCCGGTGGACTCGGCCATGGCCAGCAGGAAGCCGGCCGGATCGAACCACGGCTCAGCCAGGCGTACCCGCAGGTCGGCCTCGGTCCAGCGGCCCTGCTCCGGGTGGCTGGAGAAGGCCCGGGCGTTCAACGCCAGCCAGGCCTCGTCGTCCTCGCCGGGTCGGAAGGCGCGCAACACGACCCCGTCGGGAAGAGGCACCTCGGGCGGGGCGGCGGTCAGGGGCCGGCGTAGCTGCCAGAGCACCCGGGCCCGCTGGAATCCCAGGTCGACGGCGAGCGCGGCGGCCGACGGGTGGTCGCCGTGCGCCCAGGCGCGCAGCGGCCCGGTCGCCGCCGTCAGGACCTCCCGGGCCAGTGCCCGGCCGGTGCCCCGTCGTCGGTGGGCCGGATGCACCACCAACTCCACCCCGATCCCGGCCGTCGGATCCGTGGTGTCCAGGTGCGCGTACCCGGTCAGGGCGCCGTCGGCGGCGCGGGCGGTGAGGTGCACGGCCGCGGCCCCCGGGTCGCGCAGCCGCAACAGGGTGTGCTCGTCGAGCGGGTCCGCGCCGTCGGCGTCGCCCGCGAGCCGGGTCAGCGCCAGGGTTTCGGCCACCTCCGCCGGGTCGAGTCGGTCGAGTCGGACCACCCGGTCGGTCGTCGGTTCCGCGATGCTCACCTCGTCACCGTAGTCCGCCCGCGCCCTCCGGTCAGGGCCTGCTGTCGTGCGGCAGCGCGTCCAGCGGGAACCGGCTGGTCAGCTCGGGCAGCATGTGGCGCAGCGCGTCGACCGTGCCCTGCCGCTCGCCGCCGGCGTCGTGCAGCAGCACGATGGAGCCGGCCGTCGTGTCCCGGACGACCCTCGTGGCGATCCGCAGGGCGCCGGGCGTCCGCCAGTCCACCGGGTCGACGCTCCAGTGCAGCGGAATCATCCCGAGTTCCTCGGCCACCGAGACCAGCGGGTACGTCCAGGCGCCGCCGGGCTGGCGGTACCAGGCGATGGGGGCGTCGGGCACGGCGGCCCGGATCGCCTCGTTGGTGCGCAGCAGGTCGGCGCGGATGGCGTCGCGGGAACGGCGACCGAGTTGCACGTCGTGTCGCCAGGAGTGGTTGCACAGGGTGTGCCCGTCGGCCACGATCGCCCGGATCAGGTGCGGGTGGCGCTGCGCGTTCTCGCCGACGACGCAGAAGGTCGCCCGGACCCCGAACTCCCGCAGCACATCGAGCACCTGCGGGGTGTAGTCCGGGTTCGGTCCGTCGTCGAAGGTGAGGGCGACCAGGGTCGAGCCGGTGCTCACCCGGCTGCCGAACGGGCCGCCGCCGACGCCCTCGGCGGCATGGTGGCTCCCGCCGTCCGGCCCGCCCTGCGGATCACCCCCGGTCGGCCGGTCGGCGGCGGCGCCCGACTCCGCGGGCTGTTCGGCGTACTGGACGCCGCCGGCCCGGCTCGTGACCTCCGCGCCGCGCGGTGCCTCGCCCGACACCAGGCTGCGCCCCAGTACGTACGCCGAGCCGAGCAGCGCGGCGAGCACCAGCGCGACGACGCCGGTGGCGCGGCCGGTCGCCCCCGTCATCGGGCCACCGCCGGCCGGTCTCCGCGCGCCCGCGTCGCCCCCGTGGTCAGTCCCCGCACCGTGGCCCCTCTCGCTCACCGTTCGGCATCAGGATAGAGCCGACAAGGTGCACAAAAGGGGCGTATGGGAATATAGGGGGACCGTCGATGAGGTCGCGGGTGGTGGCCGTCAGACCGGCAGCGGGGCGTGCTCCGACTCCGGCAGCGAGCGCGACGGCGGCACCACGAACTTGTAGCCCACCTGGCGGACCGTGCCGATCATCGACTCGTACTCGGAGCCGAGTTTCGCCCGCAGTCGCCGGACGTGCACGTCCACCGTGCGGGTGCCGCCGAAGTAGTCGTACCCCCAGACCTCGCGGAGCAGCTGGTCGCGGGTGAACACCCGGCCCGGGTGCTGGGCGAGGAACTTCAGCAGCTCGAACTCCTTGTAGGTGAGGTCGAGCGGGCGGCCCTTCAACTTCGCCGCGTACGTGTCCGGGTCGATGGTCAGCTCGCCGGCCCGGATGGAGCCGCCGGCACCGGCGGTCGCGTTGCTCAACCGGCCGACGGCGAGCCGCAGTCGGGCCTCGACCTCGGCCGGGCCGGCCGAGGCCAGGATCACGTCGTCCACCCCCCAGTCGGCGTTGAGCGCGATCAGGCCGGCCTCGGTGACCACGGCCACCAGCGGCACCCCGAGGCCGGTGGCGTGCAGCATCCGGCAGGTGGCCCGGGCCTCGCTGAGCTCGGAGCGCGCGTCGACCAGCACCGCGTCCGGACTCGGCCCGGCGACCAGGGTGCGGACGTCGCGGGGTGCGGTACGGACCGAGTGCGGGAGCAGGTCCAGTGCCGGCAGCACTGCCGATGGTTCACCTGCCCGCGCGGTCACCAACAACAGGATCTCCACACGATCACCTCCGTCCGGCGGCGACGAAGCCGCGCGCGACCAGCGGACCCCCGACGGGCGTGCGCTGCGAACTTGTGTGGTCCCGGCGTCGCTGACGGGCGGGTTACGCGTTGAGCGTAACCGATCGTTCCGGAAGGGCTCCGGTCACGCTTTCCTCTTTGCCTGATCTGCCCATGATCGTGCCAGAGGTTTTAACGTTGCCGAAACCGTGACCACCGCCGGAGCGCCCGGGTCTGGCACGATCGGGGCGTGTTTCCCTCGACCTCGCCCGACGCCGGCCGCGACCGGTGGGCTGACGACGCGCCTCCCGGGCCGGCCGGCCCGCCGCCCGCTCCGCGCACCGGTCCGGCCGAGGACGAGGGCGGCGGCCGGCGGGAGCGGGGGCCCCGGCGTTTCCGCAAGGGTGGCGCGCCCCGCCGCCCGGCCGACGAGGCCCCCGAGGAGGAAGAGGAACCGGTCGAGCCGGTCGAGGTGCACAAGCCGCTCTCCCTCACCGTCGCGGGCTTCGCCGCGCTGCTCGGCGTCGGCCTGGTGCTCGGCGCGCAGACCGCCGGGCCGGGGCACCGGCTGTCGTTCGCGGTCATCGTCTTCGGCGTGCAGTTGCTCTTCGTCCTCGCCTGGACGATGGCCATGCGCCCGCCCGCGCTGCTGCTGGTCGCGCTCATCAGCGCCGCCGTCGCCGCGGCGGCGGACGCCGCCGCGGTGCAGTCCGACATCGCCGGCCTGGCCCCGCTGGGGTACGTCGCGGCCGGCGGCTTCCTCCTCGGCGTGCTCGGTCAGCTCGTCCGGCGGGTCGACCGGGTACGCGTCACGGACTCGCTCGGCACCACCCTGCTGATCGTGGTCGGGGTGGTCGCGTTCGCCACACTGATCACGCTCAGCCGGATCCCCGCCGGCACCCAGGCGATCACGGTGTGCCTGACCGCCAGCGGCGTCGCGCTCATGGTGGCCCGGCTCACCGACGCGGTGCTGCCCTGGCCGCGACTCGCCCCGCAGGTGCCGCGCGGCGCGGCCGGCGTGGTCCTCGGCGCGATGATCGGCACGATGATCAGCGCTGTGCTCGGCAGTTACCTGGTCACCCCGTTCACACCCACCCGGGCCGCGATCATCGGGCTGGTCGCGGCGGTCGCCGCCGTCCTGGCCGACCTCGCCGTCGGGTACGCCGAGGCGGGCCGGCTGATGGCCGGCGAGCCGCCGACGATGTGGATCGCCCGGCACATGCAGGGCCCACTCGGCGGCTTCGCGCTGGCCGCGCCGGCCGCGTACGCCATGTGCGTACTGTTCCTGTGACCCGACGGTTGAGCGTCCGCGCGGTCGGGTACCAACCGGGCGCCGCGCGGCGACGTCGAGGGGATGGGCGTCGTGTCCGCGCGACGACGAGGAGGAGGCGGCGTGGCTGAGGCGTACCCGGCGTACGAGAGGCGTCCCCGGCGGCGCGGGCGCAAGGTGCTCGTCACGCTTGTCGTCCTGCTGCTGCTCCTGGGCGGGCTGCTGGTGGTGGCCGACCGGGTGGCGGCCGGGGTGGCCGAGCGCGCCATCGCCGACCAGGTGGAACGGGAACTCGCCAAGCAGCAGGCGCGGTCGGCCCCGCCGCAGGTCGACGTCGGCGGTTTTCCGTTCCTGACCCAGGTGCTGGGTGGCCGGTACGAGCGGATCTCCATCGTCCTCACGGACGCGCAGGGCGCGGTCGAGGGCAACGCGGTGAACCTGCCCCGGCTCGACGTGGACGCCCGCGGCGTGCGCGCCTCGCTGGACACCCTCCGGTCGGGGCGCGGCGACGTAATCGCCGACACCGTGGACGGCACCGGCACGGTCGCCTACGACAGCCTGGCGAAGCTGCTGGACCGTCCCGGGCTGAAGCTCGGCGAGCAGAACGGCAAGCTGGTCGTCACCGCCCCGGTGGACATCCTGGGCCAGCGGCTCACCGTCAGCGGCACCGCCGACGTGACCGTCGCGGAGGGCAACAAGGTGGCGCTGCGGTTCAACGACCTGAGCGCCGAGGGGCTGCCGGCGGTGCCGCTGGCCCGGACGTTGCTCAACAACTACGCCAGGGGCATCTCCGTCGACGTGCCCCTGCCCGAGCTGCCGTTCCAGCTCACCGTCCGCAAGGTGGAACCGCGGCCGGAGGGTCTGGCGGTGACCGCCGACGCCCGGGACGTTCCGATCAACCAGGCCGGCTGAGCCGAGGCGCACCCGTGCGCCGGCCGGTCGGACCAGCCGGCGTCCCGGATGCTGGTCGGTCCGGTGGCACTCTGCGGGACCGCTGGTAGGCTCCCTGGTCATGGGGACGCACCTCACCAAACGGCGCGCGGTCGACCTGTGCCGCGTGGCCACCTGCCTGTGTCGCTCCGTCTTCTGACGGCGGGGCTGTCTCCGGCCGCCTAGCGGCCACCGGCACTCGGGGTCTGCGTACCCTTTCCGGTCTCCCACCCGTACGCCCGGCAGCGGCGCCGTCGCACGAACCCGTGATCCGTTCCTCTATGGGTCCCGCGCGTGGTGCGACAATCACCGATTCCGTCCCCGCGCTGGCTCACCATCCATCCTTCACCAGGGAGTGATCTGATGAGTCGCGACACCGCACTCGTCTCGGCCGACTGGGCCGAGAAGAACATCGACGCCCCGGGCGTCGTCTTCGTCGAGGTCGACGAGGACACCTCGGCCTATGACACCGGCCACATCGCCGGGGCGATCAAGCTCGACTGGAAGACCGACCTGCAGGACCCGGTCCGCCGGGACTTCGTCAACAAGACCCAGTTCGAGGCGCTCCTGTCGGAGCGGGGCATCGCCAACGACGACACCGTCATCCTCTACGGCGGCAACAACAACTGGTTCGCCGCGTACGCGTACTGGTACTTCAAGCTCTACGGTCACCGCGACGTCAAGCTGCTCGACGGCGGTCGCAAGAAGTGGGAGCTGGACGCCCGTCCCCTGGTGACCGACAAGGTGGAGCGCCCCCGAACGCAGTACGTCGCGCAGGAGCCGGACACCTCCATCCGCGCCTTCCGGGACGACGTGGTGGCCGCCATCGGCAGCAAGAACCTGGTCGACGTGCGCAGCCCCGACGAGTACGCCGGTCGGCTGCTCGCCCCCGCCCACCTGCCGCAGGAGCAGGCGCAGCGCGCGGGCCACGTGCCCACCGCCATCAGCGTGCCGTGGTCCAAGGCGGCCAACGAGGACGGCACCTTCAAGTCCGACGACGAGCTGCGCAAGATCTACGCCGACGCCGGGCTGGACGACAGCAAGGAGACCATCGCGTACTGCCGGATCGGCGAGCGCTCCTCGCACACCTGGTTCGTGCTGCAGGAGCTGCTCGGCCACCGCAACGTGAAGAACTACGACGGATCCTGGACCGAGTACGGCTCGCTGGTCGGCGTGCCGGTCGCGCTCGGCGACGAGCCCGGGGAGGCCTGATCACCATGACTGCTCCTACCGCCGCCGGTTGCGCCGCTCCCGACCAGGCCGCCCCGCTGCCGGCCAGCCTGGACCTTGAGAAGGAGACCGTCATCACCGGTGTCGTCCGTTCCGACGCGGGCGAGGTCGTGCCGGGCGCGTACGTCCGGCTGCTCGACTCGACCGGTGAGTTCACCGCGGAGGTGGTCACCTCCCCGGCCGGCCAGTTCCGCTTCTTCGCGGCCCCGGGCGACTGGACGCTGCGGGCCCTGTCCCGGTACGGCAACGGTGACACCGCGGTGACCGCCGCGCGTGGCATCAACGAGGTTGTCGTCACGGTCGCTGCCTGACCACGCTCTGATCGGCTCGGGCCGGTCGCCCCGACGGGGCGACCGGCCCGAGCCGTACCGTGAATCAGAATCCCGCTGATGCCCGCTCAGGCCGTGGCGCCCTTCGACGACACCGCCGGAA
The DNA here is from genome assembly GCF_004348595.1 of Micromonospora sp. KC723. Lineage (GTDB taxonomy): Bacteria > Actinomycetota > Actinomycetes > Mycobacteriales > Micromonosporaceae > Micromonospora. The sequence continues at coordinate 14,086 of NZ_SMKD01000047.1, read as the reverse complement.
ACGACACCTGGACGCGCAGCCCGTCGTGGCCGGTGGACGACGCCGCAATGGTGCCTTCGTGAGCACGGGTGATCGAACGGGCAATCGCCAGCCCGAGGCCGGCGCCGCCGCTGTGGTCGACGCGGGTGCCGGATCGGCGCCGGAAGGGCTCGAACAGCGCGGGGACCTCCTCGGGAGGCACGTCGTCTCCGGTGTTCGACACGACCAGGGCCGGATCCTCACCGACCCGCACATCGATGGTGCCGTCTGCGCGGTTGTACTTCAGGGCATTCTGCACGAGGTTGGTGACCAGCCGCTCCAGCAACACCTGCTCGCCGAGCACCACCCGTGGCCGCAGCATGCTGGTGATCGCCACTCCGGCCTCGGCCGCACGTGCCCGGTGGGCGTCGAGCACCGTGGCGACGATCCGATCCAGCCGCTGCGGTGCCCGGACGACCAGGCCCCGGTCGCTCTCGCTGAGCACCAGCAGCCCTTCGATCAGGCGCTCGTTGCGCTCGTTCGTCTTCAGCAACTGGGTCGTGAGGAGGCTGAGCTGATCGGCTGTCAGGCTCCCGGCCATGCCGACCTCGATCAGTGTCCGCTGGACCGCGAGGGGGGTGCGCAACTCATGGGAGGCGTCCGCGGCGAACCTGCGCTGCGCCTCGTACCCGACGGCTATGCGGTCCATCATCTCGTCGATGGCGCGGCCGAGTTCGGCCAGCTCGTCGCGGCCCGGGCCGGGATGCAGCCGATGGCCGAGGTTCTGCGGCCCGACGTTCTCCATCCCCCGGGCCAGGTCGCGGACCGGCCGCAGGCACCATCGCGTTGCCGGGTACGCGGCGACCAGCAGGAGCGCCAGCATGACCACCAGGGTCGCCACCATGGGGATGCTGGGCCGCCGGAAGACCTGCACACAGACGAACGAGGCGTCACTGTCCGGCGCGCGACCCGCCGGGACGACGCACCACTCGGGTCCGAACTCGCGCCACCACCCGAGCAGGTGCTCCGCGACCAGCGGCGCGGACTGGCCCGCGACGAGGAGGACGCCGCACAGCACGAGGATCCGTCGGCCCGGTGACCGGACGTTCATGACCCGAGACGATATCCCGCGCGGGGGACCGTGTGGATCACCTCGGGGCGGCCCAGCTTCCGCCGCAGCGTCATGATGGTCATGCGGACCGAGTTGGTGAACGGGTCGGCGTGTTCGTCCCAGGCCTTCTCCAACAGGTCCTCGGCGCTGACCACCCGGCCGCCGGCACGCATCAGGACGTGGAGAACGGCGAACTCCTTGGGCGACAACGCCAGCACCCGCCCGTCCCGCACGGCCGTGTGCCGCGTGACATCGAGCATGATTCCGTCGCGGTCCAGCACCGGTGGCAGCGCGGCGCCCGAACGCCGGGCCAGGGCTTGTATCCGGGCGACGAGTTCGGCGAACGCGAACGGCTTGGTCAGGTAGTCGTCGGCGCCGAGGCCGAGACCCTCGACGCGGTCGCGGCTGCCGGCTGCGGCGGTCAGCAGAAGTACGCGGGTACCTGCGCCGGAGCCGACGATCCAGCGGCACACCTCGTCGCCGGTCCGCCCCGGCATGTCCCGGTCGACGACGGCCACGTCGTACTGGTTGACGCCGACCCGTTCCAGGGCGCTGTCCCCGTCGTAGACCACGTCGACCGCCATGGACAGCCGGCGCAGTCCTTCGGCCACGGTCTCGGCCAGCAGTCGTTCGTCGTCCGCCACCAGCACCCGCACGCCGCGTCCCCCTCCTTCGCCCACCGCCGACAAGTTCGCACAGCGCGGATAAAGAATGCGTAAGGACGGCACTGACGCCCCGCTGACCGACAGGTTCCGATCATGGTTTGGTCCCTGCCCGACCTGTTGGTTCCGGTGATGCTCCTTGCGTAGAATCATGACAAAGAGCGCTGTAGCTCTCCTGGTGATCGTAACCGTCATTCCCCTGTGGGCATCTGGTGCGGCAGCCATCGCGTACGGCGAGGACGCGGCCGATGGCGACTACCGGTTCTCAGTCCTGCTCACCGCGACGGGCCTGCCAACCCCGGGCGGCGGCACCCGGGACAGCTGGTGCTCCGGCGCGTTGATCGCACCGCGTTGGGTGATCACCGCCGGGCACTGCTTCCGAGACGTCAACGGCCAACGGGTCGGCCGCACCGTGGCTCGCCGTACCACCGCGACTGTCGGGCGCACGGACCTCCGGGGGCGAGACGGGCAGGAGATCGAGGTCGTCGCGGTGCACCAGGCCGAAACCGCCGACGTCGCCCTCGCCGAACTCCGCACCGCGGTCACCGGCATAGCTCCGCTGAGGATCGGTACCAAACCTCCGGCGGTGGGCGAGACACTTCGCTTGACGGGCTATGGCCTGTCCACCGACGGCGGCCCTGCCGTCCCCACGACCCGGTTGCAGACCGGCGAGTTCATCGTCGTCGCGGTCGGCGACATCCTGATCGAGACCTCGGGCCAGGCCCCGCGCCAGGACACCAGCCCGTGCCCGCACGACTCCGGCGGACCGTATTTCCGCGATCGGCCTGGCGGGACACCAGAGCTGGCGGCCTTGGTCAGCACTGGGCCACCCTGTCCCCACCACGGTCCCGACTTCAGCACCCGCACCGACAATCTCCATGTCTGGATCACCGGCACGGTGACCGGGACGTCGGACAAGGGGCACACCGGCGGCGACAGCGCTCTTCTGCTCCTCGTGGCCTGCGTGTCGCTGCTCGCCGCTCTGCTCCTCGCAGGTCGTGTCTCCCGGATCATCGGTCGTCGGTTCGGTCGATAGATCGGCGTCACGCGGCGGCATGGGTTGTCGGCACCGGAGCGCGGCGACCTGGGTGAGCGGCCGCCGGGCGGACCGGGGCCGGGGCGGGGGTACGGCGGGGACGGGCGCCGTACCCCCGGCTGTCTGGTCCGTCAGTTGCCGCGGCGACGCAGCTTCGCGCCCCACTGTGCCACGGTAACCAGCACCGCGCCGAGGCCGAGAGCGAGCGCACCGATCGTGCCGACGGCGGCCGTCGAGGCGCCGGTAGCGGAAGTTCCTGGCTCGAGGACATGTTCACCTCCTTCACGCGTCCGATCCGGCGGGGACCGCGAAGCGTGCGGGGGAGTCCCACACGCAGCGGTCCACCGTGGGTTGGCGGATGGCCTTGACCAGGGCGTGCACCATGATCACCCGGTACAGCTGGTCGGCCACGACGATCACCGGCAGAAAGAGCAGGAGGCGGGGACGGCGCAGCCGCCAGGAGGCGAGCGCCACCCAGAGCGCGTGGCCGCCGAGCAGGAACAGCAGGCCGACGCCAAGCCCTGGGCCGGCGGTCGCCAGCAGCCAGAGAGTCACCGGCGCGCCCGCCACGTACAACACCCAGTGCAGCATCAGCAGCAGGTACGCACGGTCGAACCGGGTGTTACGGCGTCCGACGCGGTGCCCGATGATCCCCTGGAAGGTGCCCCACAGCCAACGCAGGTTCTGCTTGTACCAGTCCCGACCGTTCGTCGGGTCCTGCAGGTGCGCGACGGCCCGGGGGGCGTACACCACCCGGCCCAGTCCGCGGCGGTGCGTCTCCAGCACCCAGTAGGTGTCGTCGACGATGTACGGCGGCTGCTGGGGCAGCAGCACGTCCAGCAGTTCCGTGCGGTAGAGCGAGTTCGAGCCGGAGATGCAGTTCATCACGTTGAAGTGACTCTGCAACCGGCGGACGACGGCCTGGTAGTTCCAGTAGCTGTAGGCGCGTTTGGCCAGCCAGGGGTTCCACCGCCGCTCGTGGGGCCACCAGGTGACGTTGTGCCCGACCACGATCGCCACCCGTTCGGACAACTGCTCGAGTGCCCGGTCGAGGAAGTCGGGCGCGACCAGGACGTCGTCGTCGAGGATGACGACCGCCCGGAACAGCCCGCCCAATCCGAACCGGACGTACCCCTCGTGCAGCGCGGCCGGCTTGCCCACGTTGCGCGTCAGTTCCAGCACTGCGGCCCCGGCCGTCGCGGCCTCTCGGGCGGTGCCGTCGGTGGAGGCGTCGGAAACCACGTACACCGGGGCGCCGGTGGCCCGGGCGGCGGACACCGCGCCGGCGATGGTGTTGGCCCCGTTGCGGCAGGCGATCAGGATGGCGATCTGGTTGCCGGCGACCGGCCGGTACCGGGAGCCGCGAATCGGATCTGACCGTTCGGTCAACCAGTCTCGTCCCGGGCGGCGGGCCGGGCCTGCCGACCGGTGCGGCGACCAGCCACCATGGGGTGGCTGGCCGGTCGGCCAGGGGCGTCCCGGCCGCCGCACGGACGATCATGCACCGGCTGTCGGTACGCACGGCGGTGGCCGTCGACCCGCGCGGGTCGACGGCCACCGGGTGGCGCGATCCTTCAGATACCGGTCGCCCCGGTGCAGGACGAGGCCGGATCCAGGTCGAGGTCGAGCGTGCCGACGATGCCCGCGTCGACCCGGGTGCGCTGCACCTCCGGCACCCAGCCGTCCTTGGCGACGATCACCTCGTAGCGGCCCTTCGGCAGCCACCACGCGTAGCGGCCCTGACCGTCGGCGGTCAGCGTCGTCCCGGTGGTGGAATCCACCCGGTTCACCCGGACCGTGGCCGGGACCCCGACCGTCGCGCCGCCGCAGGTGCGCCCGGTGATCGTGCCCTGGAGCTTGCCCCAGCTGGGCGGCGGCGACACGTTCATCGTCACCGCGACCGCCGGCAGCGGGTACGGGCTGTCCGCCCGGACGCCAAGCCCGCCCGAGTACGCCCCGGGCTGGAGCACGCCGGCCTCGGCCGTGGCGGTCAGCGTGACGGTGACCGTCCGGGACGCGCCCGGCGCCAGCGTGAAGCCGGTCGGCGTGGTGGCCAGCCAGGGCAGGTCGGTGGCCGTCGCGCAGCCCTCCAGCCCGCCGAGCCGCTCGCTCTCCACCGATCCGACGAACGAGCTGGGCGAGCCACCGATCTTGTACGCCCCGCACGCGGCAGCACCCCGGTACCGCCCGAACTGGGCGTTGGGCAGGTTCCGCCAGGCCCCGGCGACCGGGTCGTAACCGATCGTCCGATTGGTCACCGCGGTCGAGTTGGCGGTCACCCCGCCGGCCAGCACCAGCATCCCCCCGGCCGACGTGTACTGCGACGCCCACAGGTCGACCGGCAGGTTCGGCAGCGGGTGCCACTGGTCGGCGGCCGGGTCGTACCGCCAGGCGTCCGTGTACGCGGTGGCGGCGACGCCCCCGGCGCAGTACACCTGCGTGCCGATGCCACCACAGGAGGCCCAGGAGACCGCATGCGGGTAGTTGGCCCCGGCGCGGAACGTGCCGCTGCGGGCGTCGAACACCACCAGCTTCTGCGAGTCGGTGCAACTGCTGTCGACGCAGCCGCCCACCAGGTGCACCCGGTCACCGACCACGGCCACGCCGGCCGCGGCGGCGGGCGCCGGATTCACCGCGCCGGCCAGGGTGCTCCAGGTGCCGGCCTGCGGGTCGAAGACGTCGACCGTCGGGTCGGGTGCGCCGTCGCTACCCCAGCCGCCGATCACGTAGAGCTTGCCGGACACCGCCACGGCGGCCGGCTTGGACCGGGCGCGAGGCAGGTCGGGCAGGGCCGACCAGGCTCCGGCGGCCGGGTCGTACACCCAGGCCCGGCGCTCGGTGCCGGTGTCGCTGCCCCCGCCGACGGAGTACACCTTCCCGTCCAGGTTGGCCGCCGCGTTGTCGAAGATCGCCGCGGGCAGGTTGGCGACCCGGGTCCAGGCGTCGTCCGCCTGCGGTACGGCGCCGGGTGCCCCGCCGCCGTACCCGGTGCCGGTGCGGGCCTTGCTGATCCCCTTGACGGTCTGCTCGCGCAGCGGCGCGCCGGCGGAGGAGAGCAACTCGAACCGGCCACCCCGCTCCAGCAGTTCCACCTCGGCCGGGGCGGTGCCGGTGTTGCGTACCGTCACCCTGGCGGTCCGGGTGCTGCCGTACGGCTGGTGGGCCTCGACGTCGGTGGTGCTGACCGTGAGCCGGCCGGCGGCCAGCGCCAGGTCGGCCCGGCGGACCTCGTCCGCCACCACGGTCACCGGCCTGGTCGCCGTCGCGTACGGCGGACGCGAGGCGGTGAACGGGTGCTCGCCGGTCAGGCCGGAGAAGAGGTGGTAGAAGCCGTCCGGCAGGTTCGGGTCGTCCGGGGTGGCCGCCGAGACGCCCCGGTCCGCCGGCCGGTCGACGCTGGTCACCGTCACCCCGTTGAGCGCCGTGCCGGTGTTCCGGTCGGTGGTGGCGCCGACCACCAGCCCGCCGGGCGTGGGGAGGCAGTCCCGGTTGACCAGTTCGACGTCGTCGACCTGCCACCACCAGGCGAAGGTGCCCTTGAACCGGAAGCGGACCAGCGCCGCCGACGCCCCCGCGGCCGGGGCCAGTGGCACCTCCTCGACCCTCGGTCCGCGCCGGCTGGCCGTCTGGTGCCAGACGTTGGTCCAGCTCGCGCCGGCGTCGGTGGAGACGTCCACGTCGGCGGTGTCGCTCACCCCCACCGCCCGCCAGTCGCTGCGGAAGCGCAGCAGCGGCGCGGCCGAGCGGGACAGGTCGACGGGCGGGGTGACCAGGTCGGTGTCCTGCGTGTTGCCGGCACCCAGCTTGTCGCTGTCGATGATCGCGAAGCCACCGCCGCCACCGGTCAGGTTGCCGCGCGCCCCCGGGTCGTCGAAGGCCCAGCCGCCCTTGTCGGTGCGGTTGCGTACCGTCCATCCGTCGGGGGTGGCCCTGCCGTCGAAGCTCTGGGTGAGCGACGGCGCGCTGAGGCTGCCGGTGTAGCCGGCCGCCGTGCACGCCGCCTCGACCGGAACGGCGACGTCGGCGGTCACCGCCCCGGCGCCGGCGCTGACGTCCCGGGTCACCGTGCGGTAGCCCGGGTACCGGGCGGTGACGGTGAGCCGGTAGGTGGCGTCGGCCGGCACGGTGAACGCGTACCGGCCGGTCACCGGGTCGGTGAAGATCGGGCCGCCGGGGCGGCCGGTGACGTCGATCCGCGCGTACAGCGGCCAGCCGTGCCCGGAGCCGTCGGTGACCCGTCCGGAGACGGTGACCGTCGGTGTGGCGGTCAACGCGAAGTCCCGGGTCACCGCGCCGCCCTCGGGGGCCGTCACGGTCACCGTCTGACTGCTGAACCCGTACGCGGTGACGGTGAGGGTGACCTCGCCGGCCGGGACGGTCAGCGTGTACCGGCCGTCCGGGCCGGTGGTGGCGGCGCGCTCGCCGGCACCGACCGTGGCGCCGGCGACCGGTGTGCCGTCGGCCGCCGCGGTGACCGTGCCGGAGATCCGGGCGGCCGGGCCGCGCGGCGCCTGCCGGACCGCCGTGTACGCGTCGAGTCGGCCCTCGCCGAAGACGTTGTTGTCGTCGGCGGTGCCCCCGCAGTCGAGCGCGTCGACGTCGGTCGCGGTGTCGTCGAGCAGCGCCTCGGTGTTCGCGACGTCACCCCGTAGGGCGGGTGCGGCGGACCAGACCAGCGCGACGGTGCCGGCCACGTGCGGTGCGGCCATGGAGGTGCCGCTGAACGCCGCGTACCCGCCGGGCACGCTGGACCGGACGTTGCCGCCGGGCGCGGCGATGTTGGGTTTCACGTCCGGGCGGCTGGCGGCACCGCGGCCGGAGAACCGGGAGATCGCACCGTTCGCCTCGTACGACCCGACCGCGTACGCGTTGGGGTTGTCGCCCGGTGAGCCGGCGCTGCCGCAGGCCGGGCCGCTGTTGCCGGCGGAGAAGGCCGGGAAGATGCCGGCGGCCCGCCACGCGGCGACGGTCTGCTGGTACCAGGGGTCGCCACCGCTGCCGCCCCACGAGTTGTTGACGATGTCCGGCCGAAGGTCGGGGCGCGGGTTCCGCCCGTCCAGGTCGGTCGGGGCGAGGACCCACTGGCCGGCGGCGAGCAGCGAGGCGTCCGAGCAACTGTCGCTCTCGCAGCCCTTCGCGGCGATCCAGCGCGCGCCGGGGGCCACGCCGATCTGGTTGCCGGCCCCGTCGTCGCCGACCATCGTGCCCATGGTGTGGGTGCCGTGGCTGTTGTTGTCGCAGGGCGCGGCGGTCGGGCAGATGCCGGCCGGGTCGTACCAGTTGTGCTGGTGGTCGAAGGAGCCGTTGCCGAGGTTGCCCCGGTACGCCTTGACCAGGGCGGGGTGGTCGAACTGCACGCCGCTGTCGATGTTCGCCACCACCAGGCCTTCGCCCCGGACGCCGAACTCGTCCCACACCTGGGGTGCCTTGATGCTGGTCAGGCCCCACTCCGCCGCCCGGGTGCCGGCGCGCGCGGCGGTCCGCTCCGCCGGGTGGACCAGCGGGTAGCTGCGGGTGGGCGCGATCCGGGCCACGTCGGGCCGGGCGGCGATGCTGTCCAGCAGCGCCCGGTCCCCGGTCACCCGCAGCGCGTTGGCGATCCAGTACGCCGTGTGGGGTGCCTTCCGGGCGTCCAGCGTCGACCGCAGGTCCCGCTGGGTCCGTTCGGCGGTGGTGGTGAGCAGCCGGTGCACCTCCCGGGCGCGGCCGTCGGCGCCGCGTACCCGGGCCGCCTCGGCGAGTGGGGCCTGTTCCCTGAGGTAGACCAGGAAGGTCGCGGTGTGGTTGGTGGCCAGCGTGTCGAGGACCGGGCGGTCCACGGTGGCGCGGGGAGCGGCCGGCGCGGCCACGGCGGGCACGGCCGGTTGGGCGGTGATGCCCAGTAGCGCCGCCGCCAGCACGGCGAGGGTTCTCCACCGGACGGGCCGTCCGGTCGGTCGTTCGAACACGTTTCCTCCCCACGTCATCGGTCCCGATCGGTTCGGGCCGGACCGCGTGTGCCGGGTCGCGGCACACGCAGCGGTGGGGCGGCGCTCGGTGTGGCGGATGTCGCCCGCGTCCGCTGTGAACGATGCTCGGTGGTGGAACTACTGCGATCAATGAACGGTGTCGGTCAGTATCTGGTCAGTAACCGGTCGCTACGCTGTCGTCACTACTCCGGAGGCACCGTGGCGGGCTCCTCGCCGTGGGTCGGCGGGGCGGTGGCAGGGACGGCCTGGGGAGGGCGTGTGACCGGTGTCGGCATGGGATTCGTGGTCTGCGTCAGCGCTGACGTGTCGGTGCGGGAACGGGTGGTGAGCCGGCTCGACGATCTCGGGCCGGTGGTGGTCTGCGCGGACCTCGCCGAGTTGCGCGCGATGCTCTTCCCGTCGCCGGAGCCCGCCGCCCCGGCGGCGGACCACGCGCCGGCCCCGCCGGTGCGCTGCGGTGACCTCGTGGTGGATCCGGGCGGGCACCTGGTCACCTGGCGGGGGCAGGCGGTGTCGCTGACCCGCCTGGAGCGGAAGCTGCTCGCCCGACTGGCCGGCAGTCCGGGCGGCGTGTGGAGCTACGAGCGGATCTTCGCGTCGGTCTGGGGTGGCGCCTGGCTCGGCGACGCGGCGATCCTGCACTCCGCCGTCAAGCGGCTGCGTCACAAGTTGCGCGTCCTGCCCGATGGTCCACAGGTGCAGACCGTGCGCGGCGTCGGCTACCGGCTCGCCGTACCGGGGGTGTAGGCCGGGGCGTACCCGGACCGGCGGCGGGCCCGTGACACGATGGCCGGGTGAGCGGTGCTGTCCAGGCGGGGTGGGCCCCGCCGAGTGGTCCTCCAGAGCCGGCCCCCGACCGGGGATGGCCTCGTTGGCTGCTGGTCGCGACCGTGCTCTGGGCGGTGCTGCTGGGCGTGCTCACCTGGTGGTCGGTACGGACCGACCCGCCGACCGTGCGCGAGCAGCGCACCCTCGGGCAGGCGGCGCCGGTCGTCGACCGGGCCGTCGGCGAGCTGGTCGCCGCGATCGGGGACGGCGCGTGGGCGCTGGCCGGGACCCGCTACGAACCGGGATGCCGGGTCACCCCGATGGCCGCCGGAGCGGCGCTGATCGGCGGCGTGACGGTGTTCGTGCCCGAGGGCGGCGAGCGGGTCCTGCTGGAACGGGTCGCCGACCGGCTGCCGGCGGGCTGGCGGGCCGGGGTGCGCGCCGGCTCGGAGGGCCCCCGGCTGCGCGCCGACGCCGGGGAGTTCGTCGCGGTCGAGGGGCGGACGGCTGGCGCGGGGCGGGTCGAGTTCGAGGCCGACACCGGCTGCCGCCCGGTCGACCGGCCGTACGCGACACCGCCGTCGACGGCTGGTGACGCGTCGCTGGCCGCCGTGGCGGAGGCCGCCCGCGCCCTGGGGCGGCCCGCCCCGACGGACCCGGAAGGGCGAAGCGCGTCCTGCCCGGCCGGCGGCCGGGCGACAACCACCCTGGTCACGGCCGGTCCCGCCCCGGTCGACCTGGCCGGCCTCCGGTCGCTGGCCGCCGGCGTCGCCCTGCTGGACACCCCCGAGGTGTACGCCTACCGGCGTGGCCCACTCGTCGTCCTGGCCGACGCCACGGGCACCGAACTCCGCCTGACCGCCTCCGCTTCCTGCCCCTGACCGGCACCCACCTCCGTGTCGCCGGTACCACGATCAACGGCCGTGGGGCGGATGCGGGGCGGGTCAGTGGTCGCGGGTGTTGTCGTGGGGGCCGCGGCTGCGACCGAGAGCGTCGACCCGACCCCAGCGGCCCGGGATGTCCAGCAGTTCCACCCGGCCCATGCCCTCCGGTACCGCCGGGTCGATGATGAGGTGTTCGCCCTGCGGTTCCAACCCCAACATCACCCGCAGCAGTAGCAGGGGTGTGCCGGCGGACCAGGCTTGCGGGCTGCACGCGGTCGGGTACCGGACCGGGTAGTCGGTGAGGTCGCGTGCGTAGCCGGCAAAGGCTTCCGGCAGCCGGCCGCCGAAGTGGCGGGAGGCGCTGAGCATGCCCTCGCAGATCCGTCCAGCCTCCTCCCGGAAGCCGTAGCGGGCCAGGCCCCAGGCGATGAAGGCGTTGTCGAACGGCCAGACCGTCCCGACGTGGTAGCCGATCGGGTTGTAACGCCCCTGATCGGTGGCGAGGGTGCGTACCCCCCAGCCGGAGAAGAGGCGTGGGCTCATCAGGTGGCGGGCGATCGACTCGGCCCGGTCCTCCGGCACGATGCCGCTCCACAACAGGTGGCCGATGTTGGAGGAGAGGGCGTCCACGGGCTGGCAGTGCGGGTCGAAAGCGAGCGCGTAGTGCTCCCGGTCCGGGAGCCAGAAGTCCCGGTTGAACCGCTCCTTGAGCGCGGCGGCCTCACGTTCCAGCCGGTCGGCGTACGCCGGGTCGTTCCAGAACAGCCGGGCCATCCGGGCGCCGCGCAGCTTCGCGTCGTACGCGTACCCCTGGAGCTCGCAGGTGGCCCGGGGGAAGCCCGGCAGCCGGCCGTCGGCGTACGAGATGGAGTCCCACGAGTCCTTCCAACACTGGTTCGCCAGGCCGGTCTCCGGGTTGCGGGTCTGGTACCACAGGTACCCCGTGCCGAGCAGGTCGCCGTAGCTGTCGATCCAGTCCAGGGCAGCCCGGGCGGAGAACTCCAGCTGCCGCACCAGCGTGGCGTCGCCGGTCCAGCGCTCGTACTCGTCGAGCAGGATGACGAACAGCGGCGTGGAATCCGCCGAGCCGTAGTAGGGGGAGTGCGGCTGTTCCTCGAAACCGGCGGTCTCGCCGTACCGCAGCTCGTGCAGGATCTTGCCGGGCTCCTCGTCCCGGAAGTCGTCCAGGCGGAACCCCTGGAGGCCGGCGAGCATGGTGATGGTCGGTGGGACCAGTTCGGGCAGGAAGGGCAGCACCTGCAGCGAGGTCAGCATGCTGTCCCGCCCGAACAGGGTCATGAACCAGGGCAGCCCGGCGGCGAGCAGCCGTACGCCGAGCGCGATCGACTCGTACCGCAGGGCGCCCAGGTCGTTGAGGCTCTGCCGGTACGCCCCGGCCAACGGCTCGCAGTCGCAGCCCAGCTTCGGGGCCGTGCCGATCAACTGCTGTTGTTCCGCTCGGATGGCCTCCGGGCTGCGGGTGCCGCTGAGCGGGGTGCTGGCCCGGACATCCTCGCCTCCGGCGGCGTAGATCATCTCCGACACGTGTAGCCGGGTGCTCCACTCCTCGTGCGCGCCGACGGTGATCGACCAGGTCATGCCGCCCTGGTCCACCTCCACGGGCGCGCTGCTGGTGATCACCGTCGCCCGGTGGAAGGCCTCACGCCGGTAGGTCAGGCGCAGCTCGTTCTCGCCGACGGTGGGAATCACCGTGCCCCTCTTCCGCCCTCTCTGCTTGACCTCGAACAGGTCGGCGAAGTCGGAGCCCATCGCCAGTCGGAGGCTGAACCGCATCTCCCGATCCGAGTGGTTGAGCAGGGTCAGTTCCTCGGTGAGGCTGCCGCCGATCGCCCGGTGCCGGATCACCGACACCTTGGTGTCGATGTAGTGAACGGGTTCGCCGGGGACGAGGAAGTAGCGGGTCCGGTAGGACTGCGCGTCGTCGATGGAGAGGGCGTGCAGCCGCTCGCCGTCGAGGGTGAGCAGCCAGGTGGAGAGGAACCGGGTGTCGAACGAGAAGAGCCCGGTGGGCGTGGCGTACGACGGTTCGATGTCGCCGCGTCGGTCGCTGACCACGAAGGTGTTGCCGTCGAGAATGCTGACCAGCTCTGTCATCCCGACCGCCGGAGTTGGTCGCGGGCCAGTTCGCGCGGATCCCGGGCGCCCGGCCGGGCGGGGAAGAACCGCCGGAAGGCGAGGAAGAGCAGGACGTTGCCGCTGAACGTGGCCTCGTTGCGCAGCACCGCGGAGATGCCCTGCGCGCGCCCGGTGACCAGGCGCTCGAAGAACTCGGCGCTGCTGCTCAGGACCGCGTCGGCCGGGCCACGGCCGCGGGTGACGACGGCTTGGTGCGGGGCGAGCCGGAGCAGCCAGTAGTCGGTGTGATGGTCGGTGGTGAGGGCGATCTGGAGGGTTCCCCTGACGGGACCGCGCAGCACCGAAGGGGCGCGCGCCGGCAGTGCTGCGAAGAACTCTTCCGTCGCCTCGTACACACCAGAATGGTAGGCAGTATGCCGACAAGTCGGGCGACTACCGTCAGTCTGCTTGTTTCGGGCGTCGGTCGGGGCGCGGGGTCAGTAGACCAGGGCCTGGGCCCCCTCGGCCATCGCCTCCTCGACGAAGACCGCCGCGCCGGCGATGCGTACCCCGGGGAGTACGTCGCCGGGACCGATGTCCCGCCGGGCGGCGCACTGGGTACAGGCGGTCACCCGGCCGGTGGTGAGGATGACGTGCAGCAGCTCCGCCAGCGGCGCGGAGTGCGGTAGCTCGAACTGCTCCGCCCGACCCGGCAGGGCGAACCAGGTCGACTCACCGGTCAGCCAGAGCGACACCTCCACGCCGGCGGCCGCGGCGGTGGCGGCGACCGTGAAGGCCTGGGCGCACCGCTCGGGCGCGTCCGCGCCGGCGGTGGCCTTGACGACGAGAGTGCGGGCCATGGCAGCCAGCATAGGATGACCATGATGGTCACCGAGATCGGGTTCGTCAGCCTGCTGGTCGCGGGCCTCGGCGCGCTCGCCGGTGGCCTGGTCTACCTTGCCGTACGCATATCGAGAGGTAACTGGTGAGCGCGAGGAGTGAGCCGGGTTTGCGAGCCCCGCAGTCGCGAACGGGGGTGGTTCGGTGAGCGCGCACCCGTCGGATGAGAACCCGCTGCAACCGCCGTGGCTGAACGCGCCGCCGGTCGAGGAGTACCCGTACCAGGAGAGCCACGACCTGCGGGTCGGGCCGAAGCTGCACCCGACGCTCGACGGCCTGCTGCCGTACGTCGGGGTGTGGCGCGGGCGGGGGCGGGGTGGTTTCCCCACCATCGAGGACTTCGACTTCGGGCAGGAGATCCGGATCAGCCACGACGGCCGGCCCTTCCTGTTCTACGAGTCGCGAGCGTGGATCTTGGATGAGCAGAGCCGTCCGGTCCGCCAGGCCGGACGCGAGGTCGGCTGGTGGCGGCCGGTGCAGAACGGGGAGCGGGCCACCGACGAGCTGGAGGCCCTGATGATGACCCCGACTGGGGTCATGGAGCTGTACATCGGCAAGCGCACGGGCACCCAGATCGAGTTCGCCACCGACGCGGTGCTGCGGACGGCCACCGCCAAGGAGGTCACCGCCGGTGCCCGACTGTTCGGCATCGTCGAGGGTGCGCTGCTCTACGCCCAGGAGATGGCCGGCATGGGTCACGCCCTCAGCCCCCACCTCTCCGC
>NZ_SMKD01000046.1 GCF_004348595.1 Micromonospora sp. KC723 | reverse complement strand
CCGCCCGGGGAAGCCGCCGTGCGCCCCGCTCCGCCCGAAGCCGCTGGCTCGCCGCCGGTGGCGTCACCGCGCTCGCCACCGTCCTCGGCCTCAGTCTCGCCCTGCGCTCCGGTGCGGCCCCCGCCTGCGCCGCACCGGTCCGGGCCGGGGCCCCGCTCGCCGCCGCGCCACCGGTCGGCGACACCGTTCTCAAGGGAAAGGCGACCTTCTACGACTCCCAGGGTGGCGGCGGCAACTGCTCGTACCCCAGCGCGCCCGCCAACCGGCTCTACGTCGCCCTCGGCCCCGGCGAGTACGCCGCCGGCGCCGCCTGCGGCGGATCCCTCGACGTCACCGGGCCACGCGGCACCGTCCGGGTCCTGATCACCGACCAGTGCCCGGAGTGCGCACCCGGGCACCTCGACCTGTCCCGGGAGGCGTTCGCCCGTATCGCCGATCCCGTACAGGGCGTCGTCCCGGTCAGCTACCGGGCCGTCGTCGACCCGCCGTTGCCCGGCCCGCTCACCTTCCGGATCAAGGAAGGCGCCTCGCAGTACTGGTTCGCGGTGCTCGTCGGCGACCACGGCAACCCGCTGCGCTCCGTCGAGGTGCGCCAGGGCGGCTCCGGCACGTTCCGTCCGGCCGCCAGGCAGGACTACAACTACTGGCTGATCGAGTCCGGCGCCGGCCCCGGCCCGTACACCGTCCGGGTCACCGACGTGTACGGCCACCGCGCCACCGCCACCGGCGTCACCATGTCCCCCGGGCGGGTGCAGCGCAGCACCGTCCGGATGTACGGCTCCACCGGCGCGGCGCCCGCCGCCGCGGTGGCGCGGGCCGCCGCCCCCAGCCGGGTGTCGTCGCCGAGGCCGAGCGTGGGCCCGTCCCGGAGTGCCCCGCCGCGCCCGTCGGCCAGCGTGTCGGCCGACGCCGCCCCGCCCGCGCCGGCCGGCGAGACGGTCGCGCGGCCCTTGGCGGCAGAGCGGCCCCAGCCCTCCTCCTGCGGCTGACCAATCCCCTCCGGGCCGCCCCGCCCCCGTTGATCGACCACGTCTGCGGTATCCGCGCCGCTCCCCGGCGCGGATACCGCAGACCTGCCGCGATCCGGGGCGGTACGGACGTCAGTCGCACTCGACCAGGCCGGCGCGGACGGCGTTGATGGCCGCCGTCGTGCGGTTGGGCGCGTCCAACTTGAGCATGATGCTGGCCACCAGGCGCTTGGCGCCGTGACTGGAGATGCCCAACCGGCGGGCGATCTGCTTGTTGCTGAGTCCCTTCACGAGCAGGGTGAGCGCCTCGGTCTCCCGGGGGGTCAGGTTCACCGTCCGGGTGCGGGTGCCCGGCGCCGGCTCGTCGGCGCGGGCGAGCAGGGCGCGGGTCAGCGTGGGCGGCATCGGCAGCTCACCCCGGCGACTGCGACGCAGGGTGTCGCTCAACAGGTCTGCGGTGAGGCGTTGCTGGGACACGAATCCGTCGACCGGCATCGACGCCAGCCGGGTGACGTTGGTGGTGGCCGCCTCGTCGACGAGCAGAATGACATGGGCGCTGCCGCGCACCGCACGGCCCTCGGTCTCCAGCCAGTGCGCCTCCGGCGGCGCGACGATGAGGAAGTCGACCGGGTCCAACTGCGACAGCGCCTCGTACTCCTCCCGCGATCCGCAGCGGTGCACCGTCGAGACCTCCGGCACGCAACCGAGCACCGCCTCGATGCCCCGGCCGAACACCTCGTTGTCCACCAGGACTGCGACGGTCACCGTGCCGCGGTCTGCCTCCAGCGTGCTGTGCATGTCACTACCTCCACTGTGTGGCCGGGTCGTGCCGTGGCCGGCGGCGGAAGTCGTACCCTCGTCGATCGGCTAGGCCCGATGGACTAGGCGGCGTCGCGCGGCTGCCTGGACTAGGGTGGTAACCGCGTCGCCGGGAGTGCGCGTCCCGACCGCCGTTGCCGTACCGGGCCCCTCCGCGCCGTCCGTGAACGAGGCGTGCGTCCGTCGGCGACCCGTTGCGTCCAGACCGCCCATCACATCGACACTCACCGATTGGCGTGAGGCGACTCCGCCGACCTGCATCGGCTACAGACCCATCCTGCTCTCGGCAGCCGTGAGCGCTCATCTCCTGGAATGCGCAGTGGTTGACCAGCCGTCGCGGTGGACACGCGGCAGCCCGGTGGCGGGCAGACGGTGCGCGACCGCCCACCGTCTGCCCGGCCGGATGGACGGTCAGGTCGCCGGGGCCGTGCCGTCGGGGCAGAGCACCACCTTGAACGCGTCGCGCCGGTCGAACAGCCGGTACGCCGTCGCCGCGTCGGCCAGCGGCAGCCGGTGCGTGACGATCCGGCTGGGATCCAGCCGACCGGAGCGGATCAACGCCAGCACCTGTTCCCGCATCCGGATGGGGTCGCCGACGGCGAAGCGCACCGTCAGCTCGCGGGCGAACGCGAGGCCGGTGGGGAAGGGCATGGCGGTGGAATGGTGGACCCCCACCGCACAGACCGTGGCGTGCGGTGCGGCTGCCCGTACCGCGCAGTCCAGCGCCGCGTCGCTGCCCACCGCCTCGATGACCGCGTCCGCACCGCGACCACCCGCGTCGCGTACCGCCTCGTCGAGCTGCTCCGGGGCGACGGCGGTGAACCCGAAGCCGGCCGCCCGGTCCCGCCGGGCCGGCACCGGGTCGGCGACCACCACCCGCGCGGCACCGGCGGTCACCGCGCAGAGCCCGGCGAGGAGCCCGAGCGGACCCGCGCCGACCACGGCGACGAGATCGCCGGGGGCCACCTCTGCGCCGTGCACCGCCGCCAGCCCGGTCGTCAGCACGTCACCGACGAACAGCGCCTGCTCGTCGGTGACGTCGTCGGGGGTGGCGGCGAGCACCACGTCGGCGAAGGGCACCCGGACGAACTCGGCCTGCCCGCCGGCCAGCGGTGCGCCCACCACGTCGGCGCACCCGAACAGGGTCACCGCCGGGCACTGGTAGTGCCATCCGCGGGCACACGCCGGGCAGCGTCCGCAGGCCACCACGTCCGAGGCGAAGACCCGGGTGCCGGCGGCGAACGGGGCCTGAGCTCCCGCCTCGTGGACGGTGCCGGCGAACTCGTGCCCCAGCACCGTTCCCGGCGTGAAGTCCGGCAGCTCCCCCCGGTACGGGTGCAGGTCGGTGCCGCACACGGCGGTACGGGTGACCCGTACGATCACGTCGCGCGGGTGCTGTATCCGGGGCCGTTCCACCTCGTCGACGCGTACCGACCCCGGGCCGTGGTAGACGACCGCCCGCATGGTCGGGCTCCCGCCACGCTCGGCCCCCGTTCCTGGCATGGTCATCGGCGCACCTTCCGCGAGCCGGCCGGAACGGTGGACCGTGCCGGCGGTGGGTGGGTCGCTGCGATCGTGGGCCACCCCGACCTCGACCTGCCAACCACCGACGGCCGCCGTTGCGCCCTGCCCCGGTGGGCACCCGGCTGCCCTGCCCCGACGGGCAGCCGGTCGTCCCCGCCCGGGGCCGATTGGTCATGGCCGATCGAGGGCTGAAGAGAGGGGTGCGCGCGCCCACGACCGACGCGAAGACTGGCAGGCGGTGACCCTGCGACGACAACGGAGTGAGGTGGCGTACGTGCCCGATGGCGGACAGGCCGGCTCGGATCCGTGCTGGTGGTCGGCGCGGCAGGTGGCCGACGCCATCGCCGCGCGCCAGATCTCGGCGCGGGAGTACCTCGATGCCCAACTCGCCCGGATCGACCGGCACAACCCGGGACTTGAGCTGGTGGTCACCGTCGACGAGCGGGCGCGGGAGCGCGCCCGGCAGGCCGACGAGGCGACCGCCCGGGGTGACCGGTGGGGGCCGCTGCACGGCGTCGCCATGACGATCAAGGACTGCCTGGCCACCGCCGGCCTGCGTACCACCGGCGGCCTGACCGACCTGCGTACCTACCGGCCCCGCGAGGACGCCACGGCGGTGGCCGCGCTGCGGGGAACCGGGGTGATCGTGTTCGGCAAGACCAACGTCCCGTCGGGCTCGGGTGACCTCCAGTCCTACAACGAGCTGTTCGGCGTGGCCCGCAACCCGTGGCATCCGGGCTACACCACCAGCGGATCGTCCGGTGGCGCGGCCGGCGCCGTCGCGGCCGGGTTCACCCCGCTGGAGCTGGGCTCCGACGTGGCCGGCTCGATCCGGGTGCCGGCGGGCACCTGCGGCGTGTACGGCCACAAGCCCAGCTACCGCACCGTGCCGATGGTCGGTCACGTTCCGCCCTACCCGTTCAAGCCCCGGGAGGCCGACATCGCCGTGATCGGTCCGATCGCCCGGAGCGTCGAGGATCTGGAGACCGCCCTGGAGGCGGTCGCCGTGGCGCACCCCTGGGACGCGCCGGGCTGGCGGCTGTCGCTGCCGCCGCCGCGCCCGGTGCGGCGGGTGGCGACCTGGTTCGACGACCCGTACTGCCCGGTCGACGCCGAGGTCCGGGCCGCGCTGAGGTACGCCGCCGACCAACTCGCCGACAGCGGTGTCGTCGTCGAGGAGGCCCGCCCCTCGGGGGTACGGCTGTCCGGCAGCGACGGCGTCTTCCGGCGGTTGCTGGCCTCGGTGGCGATGCCCGAGCACACCGCCGAGGACATCGACGATATCGCCGCCGGGCGGCGAGCGCCCGGCGCGGTCCTCGGTGGCGAGTACGTGGCCCAGCGCTACCGCGACTGGGTGGAGGCCGACGACCAGCGCAACCGCCTGCGGGCCAGGTGGCGGCAGTTCTTCACCGGCTACGACGCGATCCTGCTGCCGGTGGCGCCGAACCTGGCCGCCCGGCACGACCATCGGCCGTTCCGGGAGCGCACCGTGACCGTCGACGGGGTGGAGCGTCCGTACTGGGACCAGATCGTCTGGGCGGGCCTGACCGGGGTCAGCTACCTGCCGTCCACGGTGGTGCCGGTCCGCCGCGACTCGCGGGGCCTGCCGATCGGCATCGCGGTGGCCGGCGACTACCTGCAGGACCGCACGGCGCTGGCGGTGGCCCGCCGGCTCGCTGGCGTCCTGCCGCCCATCGGACACCCCGACCTGGCCGTGGTGACCGCCGACGACCTGCCGGTACGGCAGCCCTGACCGGGAAGGTGCGCATGTCGGAGCCGATCGACGTCGTGGTGCCCAACGTGGCCGAGTTCAACACCCGCAACCCGGGCGTGCCGCTGGGTCCGGCCGTCACCGACGTCGTCACCCGCCTGGCCGGGCACCTCGGCGACTACGCGGTCTACTGGAGCGCCCGGCGGCGGGTGCTGGTGCTGCCGCAGGGCCACGACCCGCACTGGTACGCCGACGTGCACCGGCTGCTGGACACCGCGGCGCCACCGGTCGTCTCGCCGGCTCCCGCCACCGGGATGGTGGCGACGGACCTGCTGCGTGACGGTCCGGCGCTGGCCCGGCTGCGTGCACTGCTCGACGGCCACGACGAGGTTCGGCTGGTCACCTGGGGCGCGACGCCGGAGGTCTTCCTGCTTGCCGCGGCCCTGCGCGGCTGGGGGCTCAGGGTGCGCCTCGACGGGGTTCCGGAAGAGCGGTACTGGGTCAGTCGACACCTCGACTCGAAGCTCAGCTGCCTGGACCTGGCCCGTGAGGTGCCCGGGGTGCGGGTGCCGCCCGGCCTGCTGGTGGTCGACAGCGCCGAGCTGCGGGGTGCGGTCGAGCACCTGCTGACCGTGCACGACCGCGTCATCGTGCGCAGCCCGTACGGCGTCGGCGGTGACGGCTCGGTGGTGCTGCGCCGCGACGCCCTCGGCACCTCGGTCCTGTGGACCGCCGTGGAGCGTGATCCGTTCCTGCGCACCTTCCCGCTGCTGGTGCAGCAGTTCGTACCGCACCGCCCGGGTATCGGTTGCCCGGCGGTGGACCTGCGCATCGACGACGACGGAGTCCGGGAGATCGTGCCGACCGCGATGGCGGTGGACGTCTCCCGGGTCCGGGGGGTGCACGTCGGCCCCGGCTCGGTGCCACCGGCCGAGGCGGAGCGGATGACCCGGATCGGCCGCGGCGTCGGCGTCGCCGCACACGCCCGGGGCTACCGCGGCTGGATGTGCGTGGACCTCGTGCTCGCCGACGACGGCGCATACTACGTCACCGAGATCAACGCCCGGCGCAGTGGCGCCATGCCGGCGATCGCCATGCTGCACCGCTGGGGGCATGCCGAACGGGTGGTCTTCTCGCACGACGCGATCTCACTCGGGGCCCGGGGGCCGCTCTCCTACCTCGACAGTGTGCGCCCCGCGCTCGCCCGGCTCTGGGCCGACGGGGTGCGGGTCTACCCGACGTCGGTCCGTGGCCTGGGGTTCCGGCAGCCGGTGCTCTCCCTGATGGCCCCCGGGGCCGACGCGACGCAGGCGCAGGAGATCGTCGAGGACGCCGCTCGGGCGGTGGCCGCCGCCGTCGGAAGCGGTGGCGTCATCCGCCGGCCGGCCGTCGTTCCCGGGCCGTAGGCCCGCCGCGCCGGATGGTACGCCGACCGGGCCGGACGCTCCGTCGACGATCGGCGTCGCGGGCCGACGGTGGCAGCGTCACGGGCCGTCGAGGCGCTGTTCCCCGGCCCAATGACGGTCGGCTCAACGGCCGATCACCCCGCCGTCGCGGCGACGGATCACCACGGTCGCCGAGCGGGGTCGCCCGTCCGGGGCGGCGTCGGGCCAACTGCTCACCGCCTGCGGGTTCGCCGGGGTCGGCCGGTCCATGGCGGCCACCGCCTCACCCGGGTGCTGGACGTTGACGAACATGGTCCGGTGGTCCGGGGTGAAGGTGATCCCGGACAGCTCACAGCCGCGCGGACCGACCGCGAAGCGGCGCACCTCTCCGGTGACCGGGTCGGCCGCCAGCAGCGCGTTGTTGCCCAGGTTGACGTAGTACGTCCGGGGGTTGTTCAGGGACGAGTTGGAGACGTCGGTCTGGATCCACAACCGTCCGTCGCCGTCGAAGGCGAGCCCGTCCGGTGAACCGAACATCCCCGCCGGGTCGAGTTGCACCTTCGGGTCGAAGGCGGGGTCACCCGCCAGCAGGAAGATGTCCCACTCGAAGGTGGTGGCGGTGGCATCGCCGTGGCGTTCGCGCCACCGGATGATGTGACCGAACGGGTTGGGCCGGCGGGGGTTGGCCGCGTTCGGAAAGCCGGGGCCGTTGCTCAGCGTGGCGTACACTTCGTTGGTGCGCGGATGCACCGCGATCCACTCCGGCCGGTCCATCGGCGTCGCACCGACCGCGTCCGCGGCCTGCCGGGTCCGCAGCAGCACGTCGGCCTGGTCGCGCCAGCCGTTGTCCACGGTGAGCGGACCGGTGCCGTGGGCCAGCGGCAGCCAGCGGCCGGTGCCGTCGTCGTCGAACCGGGCGACGTAGAGGGTGCCGTGGTCCAGCGGGTGCCGCCCGGTGGCCCGCATCACCCGCCACCGGCCGGCGCTGACGAACTTGTAGACGTACTCGCCGACCTGGTCGTCGCCGGTGTAGACGACCACCCGTCCCCGGGACTCGGTCACCGTGGCCGTCTCGTGCTTGACCCGGCCCAGCGCGGTGCGCTTCACCGGCTTCGCGGTGGGGTCACGCGGGTCGATCTCCACGATCCACCCGAACCGGTTCGCCTCGTTGGGGGTCGCCGCCAGATCGAAGCGCGGATCGCCCTGGTGCCACCGGTACCCGTAGCCGTGCCGGGTCACGCCGTAGCGGGCCTGCTCGGGCGTCGGCGTCCAGCCCGGATCGTCGGTGGCGAAGTACTCGTTCCAGTTCTCCTCGCAGGTCAGGTAGGTGCCCCACGGGGTGGCGCCGCACGAGCAGTTGTTCAGCGTGCCGCGCGGCTCGGCTCCGGTACGCAACGAGGGGTGGTCGCCGCCGACCGGGCCGGCGAAGCGTACCGGGGTCGCCGCGGTGATCCGGCGGTTGAACCGGGAGTCCACCACCTGCCACCGTCCCCGGCGCAGGGCCACCTCCACCACGCTGACCCCGTGCGCCGCGAGGGACTTGGCCACCTTCTCCGGGGTCATCACCGTGTCCCCGTCGGGGAAGAGCAGCATCTGGTCGGCGTACTCGTGATTGAGGGCCAGCAGGCCACGACCGGGTCCCAGCGGGAAGAACCGCATGCCGTCGTGGCTCATGCCGATCTGTTCGGCCTGTTCGGCGGCGGTGTTGGCGGCGTCGGGTCGCCAGGCCGGCCCGGTCGCGCGGATCGGGGTGCCCCAGGGGATGAGCACCTCCGCGGTGTAGCCGTCGGCGACGGTGAGGGTGTCCGCCGAACTGATCTCGACCGGCTGGAAACCCAGTAGCCGCCGACGGCCCCGAGCCCCGCCGGTGGCCGCCGCCTCGCCGTCCGCCGCGCCTGCGCCCAGGAAGCCGGCCGCCGTCACGACACCGCCGGTCAGCGCGGCCCGGCGGGAGAGCCGGGCGGCGAGAACGTCTTGGAAGAGTCGGTTGCCCGACGGGTTGGCGCTGATGTCGTCCGGCTCCGGCTCAGGCAGCGGACCGGACGGGGTGAGGGCGCGGGACATGGCTGGCCTCCACGACGGATGGGCCGACGGTGGTCCCCTGTCAGGGCAGCCGCGCGGCGTGTGTGATCTTGATGTGGGTGTACTCCAACAGCCCCCAGTGGCCGTACTCGACGCCGCTACCGGACTCGCGCAGTCCGCCGAACGGGACGTCGTGGCGCAGGTCGCCGTGGGTGTTGATCCAGGCGGTGCCGCACTCGAGGCGGGCGGCGACAGCCCGGGCGGCCACCGGTTCGCCCCACACGGAACCGCCCAGGGCGAAACGGGTGCCGTTGGCCCGGGCCACCGCCTCGTCGAGGTCGCCGTAGCCGATGACCGGGATCACCGGCCCGAACTGCTCGTCCTGCTCCAGGGCCGTGCCGGGCGGCAGGTCGGTCACCACCGTCGGGGGGTAGAAGTGTCCGGGGCGCGGCAGCGGCGCACCCCCGGTCACCACCCGGCCGCCGGCCGCCGCCGCCTCGTCCACCAGCCGGCGTACGTGTTCCAGCTGGGCCTGGCTGACCAGCGGGCCGAGGTCGGTCCGCTCGTCGCGCCCGTCGCCGACCACCGCCGCCTCCGCCGCGGCGCGCAGCGCCTCGGTCAGCTCGGCCACCTGGCCCTCGGGCGCGTACACCCGTTTGATCGCCGCGCAGAACTGTCCACTGTTCACGGTGGCCCGCCGGAAGACCTCCCCGGCGACCTGGCCGACGTCGGTGCCGGGTAGGAGGACGCACGGATCGTTGCCGCCGAGTTCCAGGACCACCCGCTTGAACGAGTCCGCCGCGCGGCGCGCGATGGCCCGACCGGAGCGGGTCGATCCGGTGAAGGAGACCATCCGGACCGCCGGGTGCGCCACCAGCGCCGGTCCCAGGTCGCCGTCCCCGCTGACCGTGTTGAGCACCCCCGGCGGCAGCACCCCGGCCAGCAACTGCCCCATCCGTAGGCTGGCCAGCGGGGTCACCGGCGACGGCTTGAGCACCACCGTGTTGCCCGCCAGCAGCGCCGGCGCGATCTTCGTGACGGCCAGGATGATCGGGTAGTTGCTGGGGGCGATCGCGGCGACCGGCCCCACCGGCGTCCGGCCGAGAGTGACCTCGGTGGCCTCCTCGGTGACCAGCCGTTGCTGCGGTAACGACAGCTCGGCCGTGTGGCCGAACCAGTCGGCGGCGAGTGCCACCTCCGCGCGGGCCTGACGCAGCGGCTTGCCCTGTTCGGCGGTGAGTAGTTCGGCCACCTCCTCGGCCGCCTGGGCCAGCACCGACCCGCACGCCAGCAGCGCCGCCCGCCGCCGGTCCTCACCCGCGCGGGCCCAACCGTCGAGGGCGGCGACCGCGCCCAGGACCGCGTCGTCGAGTTGCGCGGCCGTGCACTGTGGTGCCTCGGCGAAGACCGTGGCCGTGGCCGGATCCTCCACCGGCAGCCGATCGGGGGAACGTACGGGACGTCCGGCGATGGTCATCGGCATGAACACGGACACTCTCCCCACTGGCCTGGTTCCTCCGCTTGACGGATTAGGTCAGTCTTCGCGCCGGCCACCGGGCTCAGCATCTCCGCTTGCGGGCATGCTCGTCCGGTCAGGGTCTTGGTGCGCCCGTCGGTGGCTTTCCGGGCGTCCCCGGCGCGCGGGAGGGTCATCCCGGCAGGCGGCCCCGGCCCGGGACCGCCGACCCGTCGGACGACCGGCGACAGGCGGAAGGGGGCTCCGGTGGCGTCGATCGAGGCGGTGCACACGTACCTGCCACCGACTCGCGTGCCCGTGGGTGAGTGCCTCGCCGCCTACGGGTTCTCGGCGGTCCAGATCCGGATGTACGAGCGGTTCTACGGTTTCCACGAGATCCGCCTCGACCCGCAGGGCAGCCTGGCCGACCTGCTGGTCAGCGGGGCGGCCGGGATGTCCGCGCTGCGTGGCCGGGAGCACCTGGTCCGCTATGTCCTGCACGCCCGGACCATGCCGGTGGTGGCGCCCTACCCGGTCAATCCGGTCCGGGAGGCGGCCCGCCGGCTGGGCCTGGCCCACGCCACGACGTTCACCGTCAGCCAACACGCCTGCGCGTCCGGTCTGCTCGCCGTCGACCTCGCCGGCACACTCCTGGCCGACGATCCCGACCCCGGCGCGCTGGCGCTGGTCCTCACCGGTGAGAAGGCGTTCACCGCCTCCGCGCAGGTCATCTCCGGCACCGGGGTGATGGGGGAGGGCTGCTCGGCGGTGCTGGTCGGTGCGCACGGCCAGCGCGACCGGGTGCTCTCCTACGCCGCCGGCACCTACGGCCGGTTCTCCGCCGGACCGTGGATGTCGGAGGAGGACGGGGCGGCCTTCCGTGACGACTACCCGGTCATGGTCGCCGAGGTGGTCCGGGCCGCCGTCGACGAGTCCGGTCTGGACCTGGACAGGATCGTGGCGATCCTGCCGCACAACGTCAACCGGGTGTCCTGGCTGCGGGTGCTCCGGCTACTGAACATCCGCAGCGCCGGTCGGCTGGTCCTGGACAACCTCCCACGTACCGGACACTGCTTCGCCGCCGACTCCTTCGCCGCCTACCAGGTGGCCCGGGAACAGGGCCGGTTGACACCCGGTGACCCGTACCTGATGACGTCGGTGGGGCTCGGCGCCACCGTCTCCGCCATGGTCCTCGTCCACTGAACCCCGAGCCTGGAGAGCGACACGTGCACACGCCCACAGCCACCGGTGATGTCCTGGCGCTGCTGCGTACCGCGTTGACCGGCACCGCGGACCGTCCCCTCGTGCTGCTCGGCAACTTCGAGGTCGAGGAGCACTGGGCGCGGGGCGAGCCGGGCCTGCCCGGGATCGTCATGCCGGGCAGCCGCGTCGTCGTCAACCGGATGGACGAATGCGCGCTGCTGCTGGCCGGCCCGGACGACCACGTCGTCCTCAAGGCTGCGCCCGACGAGGAGTACCTGCGGTACCTCGGCGACCTGGGCCTGGCCCTGCCCCGGGTGCTGACCGTCGGCAACCAGCAGCCGCAGCGCACGGTCAGTGAGGACGCGGTGACCGACGCGCCGCTCGTCGCCGCGCTGGGCCGGCTGGCCGCCGCCGGTGCCCACCTGTGGCCGCACGGTGTGTCGGTGGTCGAGGAACGCCTGGCGGAGCTCTCCGGGCTGCCCCTGGCCGCACCGACGGCCGCCGTCTGCAAGCAGGTCAACAGCAAGATCTACAGCCGGTTGCTCGCCGACGAGCTGGAACTGCCGCAGCCGGAGGGCATGGTCTGCCGCGACATCGACGAGCTGGATCGGGCCGTCCACCGGGCCGGCGGCTGGCTCGACGCCGGACGGCCGATCGTCCTCAAGGACGCCTACGGCGTCTCCGGCCGCGGGATCATGGTCGTCCGCGACACCCGGCGGCTCGCCCAGCTGCGTACCCTGATCGCGCGCCGGGCCCAGCGCGGCGGCGGCCGGGTCGGGGTGATTGTGGAGGAGTGGCTGCCCAAACGCCACGACCTCAACTACCAGATGACCGTCGACCGCGCCGGCGCCGTGCACTTCGACGTGGTCAAGGAGGCGATCACCAGCGACGGCGTGCACCAGGGCCACCGGATGCCGGCGCCGCTGACGCCGCGGCAGCACCGGCAGGTGCAGACCGCCGCCGAGACGATCGGCCGCCGGCTTGCCGCCGACGGGTACTTCGGGGTGGTCGGGGTGGACGCCCTCACCACCACCGACGACCGGCTCTACCCGATCATCGAGATCAACGCGCGCAACAACATGTCCACCTACCAGGAGCGGCTGCGCCGGACCTGGTTCGGCCCGGAAACGGTCGCGCTCGCCCGGCAGTACCCGCTGCGGCTGATCAGACCACTGCCCTTCGGCGAGCTGCGGGCGCTGCTGGACGGTGTGCTCGCCGACCGCCCGGGACGGCCGGGCCTGGTGATCAACAACTTCGCCACCGTGAACGCCGCCGCGGCCGTCGGCGCCGAAGGCGCCAGCTTCGGCGGCCGGCTCTACGGCGTGGTGGCCGCAGACTCCGACCGGCACGTCGCAGCCATCGACAGGGAGGTCACCGACCGGCTGCGGGACTGCGCCGCGACTGTCGAGCAGCCCTAGCCGCGACCCGGCCGGCCCTGCCCGGGTCGGCCGGCCCCGGCCCGCGACGCGGCCGGCGCGCCACGCACCGGCCACACCACCGGCCCCACCAGCCCGGAGGGACCGCGACCAGACAGGGAGACGACATGAGCGACACGACAATCGGCGGTGCCCCCCAGGCCGCCACCAGCGACACCACCGCCGTGGTGATCGGTGCACTCGCACAGATGCTGGGCCGCGAACCGGAGAGCATCTCGGCGCAGACGCGCCTCTTCGAGGACCTCTCCTTCGACTCCACCAGCGTGCTGGAACTCCTCATCCAACTGGAGGCGGAGCTGGGCGTCGAGTTCGACACCGAAACCCTGGAGCCGACCGACTTCGAGACCGTCGGCGCGCTCATCGCGTACGTCGCCGCGCAGGTCGAGGAGAACGCCTGATGTACGTCACCGCGCCGGGGCGCCGGTCGCGGACCGGCGCCCCGGCGGGGGAACCCGCCCCGCTCGGCCTGGCCCGGGCGGTGCACCAGGTGTTCGGCCCCGGCGGGCCGTTCGGCAACGACGACCACATCTACTACCCCGACCTGATGCGCTCCTACGGCACGACCTGCCCACCCGGCGCGTTCGAGGGGCGACGCAACTCCTTCACCGACATGGTGACGGCGGTGCTACCCCGCCTGCGTCCCCACGCCGACCACTTCGACCTGGCCGTACTCGCCGCGATCACCCCCGACTCGCAACCGGGGTTCCCGATGTGTCACCTGAGCACCCTGGTGCCCGACGCCGGGCTCGCCTTCGCCGTGCTCGACCAGGGCCTGGTCACGGCGTTCACGGCCCTGCACGTGCTGGCCAACCGGGTCCGTCACGACGGTGCCGGCCGGCTGCTGCTCATCGCGGTCGACCAGTCGGCGCTGCTGCACGAGCTACCGGTGCCGCACCGGCTACGGGTGGAGCGCGACGCGGTGGTGGTGCTGGCGTTCGACCTGGCCGGCGAGGGTGGCCGGCTGTACCCGCCGCGTACCGTGCCGACCGGCTCCCGCACCCCGGCGGAGGCCCTCGCCGAGGCGCTGGCCGAGTCCGGACCGCAGGTGCTGGTGACCGGCGCGGGCCTGGCCGGGCGGTTGCCCACGGTCCCGGCCGGCACCCGGGTGCTGGCGGCACCACCCGGACAACCGGTCACCGGGGTGTGGCAGGTGGCGGCCACCCGGCTGGCCCGGTGGCAGGTCGACGGGGCGCGGGTGCTGATCGCCGACTACGACTCCGACCAGGAACGACTTGCCACCTGCCTGCTCGACGTGCCGGCGGCGGGACGGCGATGACCACCGTCGCCCCGACCCGCTGGACCCGGCCGCACGACACCGCCCGGCGGGCCGGCGTCGAGGCCGCGCTCACCGACCTGTACGACCAGGTCGCCGCAGGGTCACTGGTCGCCGGCCCCGCCGGGCACGCGCTGGCCCCCGGTGTCGTCGGCCGCGCTGCCGAGCGGGTGTGGCCCGGCGGAACGCCGCTGCGGGGGCTGACCGGTGTCGCCACCGTGCCCCTGCCCGCGCCGGTACGCGACGCCGACCTGCTGGCCGTACGCGGCCTGCCCGCCCCGCAGGCAGCCGGGTGGGAGCCGTACCGGACCTGGCTGCTCGGCCTGGCCTGGTTGCGGCTAGGCGTCTCGGCGGGACTGTTGGACCGGGCCCGCGCCCACCTGGCCGGCCGGCGGGCCGCCGACGGGCCGCTGCTGCGCCAGCAACTCGTCCAGGCCACCCTCGCCGAGGCCGTCACCGACCAGCTCACCGTCCGGGCGCTGCTGACCGACGCGGACCCGGACGCCGGCCCGGACGCCGTCCTGGTGCAGGCGCACCACCAACTGACCACCTCGGACCACGCGCTGCTGCCGGTGCTCGGCGCCACGGGGTTCACCGAGGACGGACCCGGGCGGGCGGTGTACCTGTCCCACCTGCTTGCCGACGTCTACCTGCCGGTACGCCACGACGTGCCCGTGCCGGCGTGAGGAGGTGACCAGCCGTGCCCGACCTCGACGACCGGCTGCGGCTGCTCCGCCGGCACGCCCGGGGGTGGGCCGCCGAGCTGCGCCCGTACGCCCTCGAACTGGACCGCGACCCCGACGTGGTGCTGCGGCTGCTGGCCGCGCCGGCGGTCACCCACGCGGCCCATCTACAGATCCCCGCCGCCTTCAACCCCGCGCCGCTGGTCCTGGCCGGTGAGCGCTTCCACCTCACCGCGGCGCTGGAACGGGTGGTGTTCTGCGAGGAGATCGCCCACGGCGACCTGGGCATGATGTTGGCGCTGCCCGGCGCGTCGATGTCCGGCGTGCTGGTCGCCGCCATCGGCGACCGGGCCCAGCAGGAGTGGTTCTACGGGCGGCTCCTGGACCGGCCCACCTGGACGTTCTTCGCTCTCACCGAACCCGGAGGCGGAACCGACGCCGGCGGCCTGCGCACCCGCGCCACCGCGCTGCCCGACGGTTCCGGGTGGAGCCTGACCGGTCGTAAGCGCTACATCAGCAACGCTCTGCGCGCGTCCGTCGGGGTGGTGTTCCACCGCACCGCGGACGGGCCGCTCGGCCTGGCAGCGGCACTGGTCGAGACCTCCGCCACCGGCTTCGCCGCCGCCCCGGTGCCGACCCTCGGCGTGCGCGGCGCCCAGCTCGGGGCGCTCACCCTCGACGCCGTGCCGGTCGACGCCGGGCAGATCCTCGGCCGGCACCTCTCACCGGTACGCCGGGGCGGTTGGGGCTGGCAACGGACGTTCAACCTGCTGCGTCCCACCGTGGCGGCGATGGCCGTGGGCCTCGCCCAGGCGGCCTGCGACCATGTGCGGGAGCACCGCCGCGCGCTGCGCCCGGACGAGCGCGACGCGCTGGCCCGCGTCGAGGGGGAGATCGAGGCGGTACGTCGGCTGACCCGCCGGGCGGCCGTCGAAGTCGACTCCGACAGCGGCAGCGGACACCTCGCCTCGGCCGCGAAGCTGCGCGCCACCCGGCTGGCCGCCGACGTGACCCGCTGGGCACTGCGCAGCTTCGGCCCGGGCGCCCGACTCGACCAGCCGCTGCTGGACAAGTTCGCCCGCGACGCCGGGGCACTGGAGTACATGGAGGGCACCGGCAACGTCCAGCGCCTGGCGGTGGCCGCCGCGCTGGACCGGGGTGCCTTCGACGGGTATCCGTCCGCCACCGTGCCCCCCACGGCGGCGGGGGTGTAGGGCGGTGCCCGCCCCCGGCGTGGTACACGTCTGGCACCTGGGGCTGGACCTGCCACCGCAGGTGGCGCGGACCTTCGAGGAGGTCCTGAGCCCGACCGAGCGTGCCCGTCGGGACGGCTACGCCGACCCGGCCGTACGGCGTCGGTTCCTGGCCGTGTACGGGTCGCTCCGCTTCGTCCTCGGCGGCTACCGGGGGGAGCCGCCCGCGCGGGTGCCGCTACGCACCGGCCGCTGGGGCAAGCCGCTCCTCGACGACGGGGCGTGGCGTTTCAACATCTCGCACTCCGGCCGGTGTGCCCTGCTGGCGGTGACCACCGGGCGTGACGTCGGCGTCGACGTGGAACGCGCCCACCCCGGCCGGTCGGTCGAGGCGTTCGCCCGGCGCTACTTCCCGCCGGCCGAGGCGCGGCTGGTGGCCGCCTCCCCGCCCACCGAACGGACCGCGGTCCACCTGACGCTCTGGACCCGCAAGGAGGCCTGCGTCAAGGCTGCCGGGGACCGGCTGCTCAACGGGCTCGACCTGCCGGTGGCGGGCCCGGACGGGCTGCTGGTGCACCGGCCCGGCGGTCGGATCCCGGGGCCGTGGCGGGTACGCGACCTGCGCGTCCCGCCCGGCTACCGGGGTGCCGTCGCGCTCGCCGGCACCGAGCCGTACGACGTCGAGTACCACCACCGCCGCCCGGCGGACCTCACCCGGGCGGTGGTCCGCGGCACGCCGCCGTCGCACGGTCGGCCGTCCGGCACCGACGGACCGCCCGAGGGCTGACCCCGCCGGCTCCGCCCTCAGCGGGCCGGCACGGCCGTACGGGCCCGGAGCGCCCCCGGCAGGTGCTGGCGGCGCATCATGTCCTCGGGCCGGTCACGCTCGCGCACCAGGTACGGCCGTCCGTCGTGGACCAGCACCTCCGCCGGGTAGCCGTGGCTGAGGAACTGCACGGGCGAGGCGGTCGGCCCGTACGCCCCGGACCGCAGCACACCGAGCAGATCGCCGGTGCGCAGCGGAGGAAGCAGGACGTTCTTGCCCAGCGTGTCGTTCGGCGTGCACAGCGGGCCGGTCACCTGCCACGGCTCCGCCGCCCCCGCCTCCGCGCGCAGCAGTCGCATCGGGAAGTTGCGTTTGACGTACGAACCGATGCCGACGGCCGCCATGTGGTGATGGGTGCCGCCGTCGGTGACCGCGAACCGTTGACCGAGCGAGGTCTTGAGGTAGCGGACCCGGACCACGTAGATCCCGCCGGGCGCGGTCAGGTAGCGGCCCAGCTCCATCGCCAGGCGGGTGCGCGGATGGCGGGCCCGGAACTGGCCGAGGACCGGGTTGAGCAGCCCGGCGAGCACGTCGACGTCCAGGTCCTGCTCGTTGTCGAAGTACGCCACGCCCAGGCCGCCGCCGACGTCGACCAGCTCCAGCGGGAAGTCGAGCCGGGTGGAGAGCCGCTCGGCCAGCTCAAGGACGCGCCGGCTGTTGTCGGCGACCACCCGAGGGTCGAGGATGCGGGTGCCCATGTAGACGTGCACCCCCATCAACCGGACACCGGGGTAGCGGCTGCCCAACCCAGCCTGGCCCATCAGCTCGTCCTCGTCGATGCCGAACTGTCGGGGCCGGCCCCCCATCGTCAGGCCCGAACCCTTGACCGTGAAGTTCGGGTTGACCCGCAGCGCCACCGGTGCGGTCGTGCCCGCGGCCCGGGCCAGGTTGTCGATGAGCCGCAGCTCGCCGAGGGACTCGCAGACGATCGCGTAGATCCGCTGGGCCAGACAGGCCTGCAACTCCTCGGCGCTCTTGCCGGGGCCGAGGAAGATGATGTCCTCCGGGCGTACCCCCGCCCGGCGGGCGGTGAGCAGCTCGGTCAGGGACGAGACCTCGGCGCGGGCGCCGAGGCCGGCGAGCCGGGCGCAGATCGCCACGTTGGGGTTCGCCTTCAGCGAGAAGAAGAACTCCAGCCGAGGGTCCAGCGCCTTTCGCAGCCGGCCGAACTGGGCACCCAGCACGGCTGAGTCGTACACGTACAGCGGGGTGCCGTACCGCGCGGCGAGTTCCTCGAACCGTACTCCCTGCACGCCGACGTCGTCTGCCATGCCATCGCCTCCCGGTTCTGCCGTCCCTGGCCATTCTTGGCGCTGCGCAGCCCGGGACAAGCCGCCAACGGGCGCTCCGACGGTCAGGGCGGGCAGCTACCGGCACACCGGTGGACGCACTGCGCCATACCCGTTCGCGCAGGGCACTGGCGCGCTCGGTCGCGTCTTCTGCCCGAGCCGGCTCCGGACGAACCTTGGTGCCATGACGGCCGGGCGAGCCCGGGCGCCCGCACGGCGGCCAGGTGCGCCCGGGCTCGCCCGGCCGCCGGCACCGAAACCATCCACCCGCCACGAGCTGATCGGGGACGACATGGGCAACGGGCTTTCCGACGTCAGCGCCACGATCGGTGAGCTGATGGGCAGGGCGCTGCTGCGCGGCCCGCTCGCACCGGACGAGGACTTCTTCGACTGCGGCGGCGACTCGGTCCGCGCCGTGGACGTGCTGCAGCAACTCATCGACGTGTGCGGGCCGCCCGGAACGGAAACCGCCGAGGCGCTGCGGTCCACCCTCCTGGAGACCATCTTCGAGGACGCGACCCCGGCCGGGCTGGCGAAGGTCTGTCTCGCGCACGCGGCCGTGCCGGGTGCGGCCGGCGGAGGGCCGAGTCATTGACGGGTCCGGCGCGGCGTCCGGCGGACTGCTGACCGAGCTGCGCCGCCGCCGCGACGAGCGCCCGCACGCGGCGGCGATCCGGACCGCGCGGCAGACCGGCGGAGACCACCTGGTCACCTGGGCGCAGCTGTACGACGCCGCCCGCGCCGTCGTGGCCGGTGCCGTGGCCCTGCCGCCGGGTGCCCCGGTACTGGTGATCGTGGACAACACCCCCGCCAGCGCCGCGGCCCTGATCGGGCTGACCGCCGCCGGTGTGGACGTGCTGCCGGTCGAGGAGGGCAGCTCCTACCTGGCCGACCTGCTCGCGCCGGCCCGCAACCCGGGGGTGCGGACCGTCGTCGGCCCGGACGGTGCGGCCGGCACCGAGCCGGCGGGGATCGACTTCCTCAGCTACGAGCGGTGCCGCGCCGATCCCGTCGGGGCCGGCGGGGTTCCGGCGCGCCGGCCCGGCGAGGTGCTTCAACTGACGTCCGGCTCGGCCGGCGAACCCAAGATCGTCCGTCATCCGGTGGACAACGTGCGGCACGGCGGCCACACCTACCGCCAGATCCTCGGTCTGACCCCGGCCGACGTGCTCGTCGCCGCGGTGCCGCTGGCCCACTCCTTCGGCCTGGTCGGCGCGCTCGCCGCCGCGGTCGTCTCCGGCGCCGGACTTCGTACGATGCGGCGGTTCCAACCGGGCCGGGTCGCCGACGCGCTCACCGAAGACGCGACCGTCCTGTTCGGCACCCCGCTGCTGTACCGGCTGCTCACACCAGTGCTGCGCCGTCGCGCGACGCCGGCCCGGTTGCGGGCCGCCGTGTCGTCGGGCGGGCCGCTCGCCGCCGATCTCGGCGAGCGGGCGCGCGCCGCGCTCGGCGTACCGGTGTGCCAGTTCTACGGCAGCACCGAGACCGGGCTGATCAGCTATCAACCCGACTTCGCCGGCGGAGCGCCCGACCCCTCCGTCGGGGTGCCGGCGCCCGGCGTGCGGCTGCGGCTGGTCAGCGTCGACCCGGACGGCGCCCCCGGGGTCGGCCACCTGTCGGTGCGCACGCCGACCCTGTTCCACGGCTACCTCGGCGCGTCCGGGCCGGTGACCACCCCGGACGGCTTCTACGACACCGGCGACCTGGCCCGCATCGACACCGGCGGCCGGCTGCACCTGCTCGGCCGCAAGGACACCTTCGTCAACGTCGGCGGACGCAAGGTCAACCCGACCCGGGTGGCGCGGGTCCTCGGCGACCATCCCGGGGTCCGGGACGTCTTCGTCTTCGGCGCGACCGACGCCGGCGGCGAGCAGCGGGTGCAGGCGGCGGTGGTGCTCGGACCCGGTACCGGGCCGGCGGAACTCGCCGAGCACTGCCGCACCCGGGGCCTCGCGCCGTACGAGGTGCCGCACGAGTTCCACCGGCTGCCCCGGCTGCCCCGCACCGCGATGGGAAAGGTCGACCGGCAGGCCGTCGTCGCCGCCGTGGTCCCCGTACCGATCGGAAGCGAGGCTTGAGATGACCCACCCGACACCCCCGACACCACGGACCCCCGGCGACGGGCCGGACGGCCCGGTAGCCGTCATCGGCCTCGGCTACGTGGGCCTGACCCTGGCGGTGAGCCTCGCCCGGGCCGGTGTGCCCGTCGTCGGCGTGGAAGCCGAACCGGGCACCCGGGCGGCGCTGCGGGCCGGCACACCCGTCCTCTTCGAACCCGGCGTCGCCGAGCTGCTCCGTGGCCTGCCGCCGGACCGGCTGACCGTGACCGGCACGTTGGAGGGGGTCACGCCGTCCGCGGTCGTCATCTGCGTCGGCACCCCGCTCGACGCCGGCACCGGCCGGCCGGACCTGCGCCACTTCACCCACGCCGCCGACACCGCCGCCGCGGCCGCCACCGCAGACACCCTCGTCGTGGTGCGCAGCACCGTCCCGGTCGGGACGACCCGCCGCGTCCTGCTGCCCCGCCTGCGCGCGCGGGTCGCCGAACCGTTGCTGGCCTTCTGCCCCGAACGCACCATCCAGGGCCGCGCGCTGGCCGAACTCGCCGGTCTCCCGCAGGTTGTCGGCGGACTGGACGACCGCTCCGCCGACCGGGCCCGGCGACTGTTCGCCCGGCTCACCCCCGACCAGGTGGTCACCGCCGACCTGGAGACCGCCGAACTGGTCAAGCTGGCCTGCAACGCCCACACCGACCTGCTGTACGGGTTCGGCAACGAGCTGGCGATGATCGCCGAGGCGGTCGGCGTGGACGCCACGGAGGTCGTCGCGGCAGCGAACCTGCACTATCCCCGGCCCGACCTGGCCCGGCCGGGATTCGTCGGGGGGAGCTGCCTGACCAAGGATCCGTACCTGCTGATGTACTCGGCCGCGACGGCCGGCTACCACCCACCGCTGGTGGCCGCCGCCCGCGCCGTCAACGAGCAGGTCCCGCACCTGGTCACCGAACGCGTCCTCAAGGCCCTGGCCGCCGCCGGTCGGGCACCGGCCGACGCGAAGGTCCTGGTCTGCGGGATGGCGTACAAGGGCCGGCCGGAGACCGACGACGTCCGGGGTTCCGCCGCCACCGTCGTCGCCACCGGCCTGCGTGAGCGGGTCCGGCTGCTGGCCGGCCACGACTATCTGGTTCCCGACGACGTCACCGCCGGGCTCGGGTACACCCCGGCGACCCTCGTCGACGGTCTGACCGGCGCGGACGCGTTGGTGCTGCTGGTGGACCATCCGCGCTACCGCGCCGACCTCGACGCCGCGTTGCTGGGCCGCACCATGAACCGCCCCGCCCTGGTGGTCGACGTCTGGGGCGACCTGGCTCCGGCGCTGTCCGGGGTGGCCGACGTGGACTACCGGAGGCTCGGCCGTGGCTGACCGAATCCTGATCACCGGCGGTGCCGGGTTCGTGGGCCTGCACCTCGCCCGCCGCCTGTTGCGCGAGGGCGCGGAGGTGACCCTGCTCGACGACCTGTCCCGTGGCCGGGCCGACCGGGACCTCGCCGAGGTCCGCGCCGGGGCCCGGCTGCTCCGGCACGACCTGACCGCCCCGATCCCGCCGGATCTGCTCGTGGGCGACTTCGACGAGGTCTACCACCTCGCGGCGGTCGTCGGGGTACGGCAGAACAACGAGAACCCGTCCCTGGCGCTCAACGTCAACCTGCGCGCCGTGCTGAACCTGTTGGACTGGTGCCGGCGTCGCCCGCCGGGACGGGTCTACCTCAGTTCCACCAGCGAGGTCGCCGACGGCGCCACCCGCCTGGGCCTGGCGCCGTTCCCGGTGCCGGAGGACGTGCCCTTCGTGCTGCCCGACCCGACGTTGCCTCGGGCCTCCTACGGGCTCAGCAAGATCGTCGCCGAGACGCTGCTGCGCCAGTGCGCAGACCTGTTCCCGGTGCGCATCGGCCGCTACCACAACATCTACGGCCCCCGGATGGGCCACGACCACGTGATACCCCACTTCGTGGCGCGGGCGCTGGCCCGCCAGGACCCCTTCCCGATCTACGGCGCCGCGCAGACCCGCGCGTTCTGCCACATCGACGACGCCGTCGACGCGACCGTCGGCCTGACCCGCCTGCCCGGCACCGAGCCAGTGGTGGCCAACATCGGCAACGACACCGAGGAGATCGTCATCCGGGACCTGGCCGAGCAGGTCGTCCGGCTCGCCGGCTACGCCCCCACCTTCGAGGTCTTCGACCCCCCACCCGGCTCACCGGACCGGCGACTGCCCGACCTCGGCCGGCTGCGACGGACGACCGGGTACGCACCCCGCGTCGACCTGTCCCGAGGGCTGCGGCAGACCTTCGACTGGTACGCCGCCGCGCTCGGCGACGATCGGGGCGCCGCTCCACCTCCCCCTGTCAGGAAGCGGGCATGACGTTCGAAATCCGCGACGGCGAACTGCGGCGCGACGGGGAACCGTTCGTCGTCGCCGGTGTGGACTACCACCCGTCGGCGGCCGGCTGCCGGATCTGGACCGACTGGGACCCGGCGGCCCTGCGCCGCGACTTCCGGGCGATGGCCGGCTCGGGCCTGAACACCGTACGGCTCTTCCTGTTCTGGCGTGACTTCGAGCCGGCGGCCGGCCAGCACGACCCGGTGGTGTTCGACCGGCTGCGCACGGCTGTCGACCTTGCCGCCGAGGCGGGGCTGGCGTGTGTGCTCTCCCTGTTGACGATCTGGATGAACGGGCAACGCCTTGATCTGCCGTGGCGGCGGGGGCGCAGTCTCTGGGACGACGAGGAACTGCTCGACCGGCAGCGGGCCTACGCCCGGCGGGTGGCGGTCGCGCTGCGCGGGGCCGACAACGTCCTCGCCGTCGATCTCGGTGACGAGATCGCCAACGTCGACCCACGGGCCGCCGGACTGCCCCGGGACACCGTCGCCGCCTGGCAGACCGGGCTGGCCGAGGCGCTGCGCGAGCAACTCCCCGGGCTGCTGGTGACGCAGGCCAACGACGCCTCCGGCGTGCTCGGCGCCGCGCCGTTCGGTCCGGACAACGCCGCCGGGCTGGACTTCGTCGCGGTGCACGGCTTTCCCACCTGGGCGCCGGGGTCGATCGAGTCGACGAGTTCCTACAAGGCGACCAACCTGGTGCCGTTCCTGGTCCGCTACGCGCGGGCGTACGGGGTGCCGCTCGTCGACGAACTGGCCAGCTACGGCACCGACGAGGCCACCGCGGCGGCCTACCTGCGCGCCGCCACGGCCTCTGCCCTGGGCAACGGCGCCGCTGGTGTGCTGGCCTGGTGCTGGCAGGACATCGCCTCCACGGAGGAGCCCTACCAGCAGCGCCCCGGCGAACGCTTCGTGGGCCTGCACCGCCTCGACGGCACACCCCGACCGGCGATGACCGGGCTGCGGGAGGCGCTGCGCGCGGCGCCCCGGCTGCGTCCCGGCCCCGGCCGGGCCCCGGTCGCCCTCTACCTGCCGGAACGGGCCCGGGTTGACGGCCATTCGTACCTCGACACCGGCGTCGGGACCGTGGCCACGTTCTACGCCTACCTGCTGCTCAAACGGGCGCACCTGGACGTCGACGTCGTCGCCGGTGACCCGACCGGCTACCCGCTGGTGCTCTGCCCGTCGGTCGGCCACGTCACCCTGAGCGACCTGGACCGGCTCGGTCGCGCGGCCCGCCACGGCGCGACCGTCTACTACTCGATGGCCGACCACCTGCACGGCTTCCCGGGATCCGAACTGGCCGGCGCCGACCTGGTCGACTACACCCTGCTCGCCGCCGGGCACGACCGGATCGAGTGGGACGCCGACCGGTGGCCGATCGACTGGGCTGGCGCCGGGGTCCGGCCGTCGGTGCTGGCGGCGACCACGGGGCAGGTGCTGGGCCGGTACCCCGACGGCACCCCGGCCCTGTTGCGCAACCCGGTCGGCGCCGGTCAGGTGGTGTTCTGCGCGGCTCCGTTCGAGCGTCAACTCGATGTGCCCGGCCGGCTCACCGCCGCCGCCTGGGAGGGCCTGTACCGACGCGTCGCCGCGTTGGCGGGGATTGTCGCGGAGGTGGACTGCGCCGAGCCGGACGTGGAGATTCTGCCCGGGCGTGCGGGCGTCCCGGGCGAGGTGCTGCTGGTCAACCACGCGTCGACCGGCCGGCTCGTCCACCTGCGCTGGCGGGCCACCGGCCCACCGGTCGGCTGCCAGGTCCTCCTGGACGGCAAGGACTGGCGGCTGGTCACCCGGCCGTCCGGCCGTCCGGGGCACGACCCACCGCCGCGACCCGACCACCTGTCCTCCCACTGACTCGTCGCCGTGGACAAGGCGTACCGATTGGAGAACACATGCCCATCACGATCCCCGGTGCCGAGCGGTCCCTGACCGGGCCGGACAACGCGGTGCCCGCCTTCATGTTCGACATGCTCTCGGCCTGGGGTTTCCGGGCCATCACCCTGGCCTTCCGCACCGGCGTGCTGGCGGCCCTCGCCGAGGAGGAGCTGACCGCCGAACAGGTCGCCGGCAAGACGGGCCTCGACCCCCGCGGAACCGCGTTCCTGCTCGACTGCCTCGACTGCGTCGGCTACGTCCGCGCTACCGGCGACCGGTACGTGGTCACCGACACGACCCGGGAGCTGCTGCCGATGATCTCCGTCGGCATCCCGTACTTCGAGAAGATCGTCTTCACCGACTGGGCGAACCTGGAGGGCCGGCTGCGCGGCGAGCTCACCCTGCCGTTCGGGCCCGACCAGCCGCGTACGCCGCGCTGGTTGGCCAAGGAGTGGCGGGTCTTCCAGGACGGCATGGTCGCCCTCACCAACATGAACGTCGACGAAATCCTGGAGCGGGTGCCGGTGCCGGACCCGTCCGGGCACCTGCTGGACCTCGGCGGCGGCTACGGCCTCTACAGCATCGCGCTCTGCCGCCGGTACCCGCAGCTACGCGCGACCGTCTTCGAGATCCCGGAGATGCGGCGGCTCGCCGAGCGGGCCATCGCCGAGAACGGCATGACCGACCGGATCGACTTCCGGGCCGGCGACTTCTTCACCGACGACCTGGGCAGCACGTCGATGGCGCTGCTGTTCAACGTCATCCACTCCAAGAGCGCAGCCCAGAACCGGGAACTGGTCGCCCGGACCGCCGCCGCCCTGCGGCCCGGCGGGTCGCTGGTGCTCCTCGACCAGTTCCCCGCGCCGGAACTGGGCCCGATCGGGCGCAGCTTCGGCGCCATGATGGCGTTGAGCATGTTCAACAGTGTCGGGCAGCAGACGTACCCGCTCGACGAGGTGCGCGACTGGCTGACCGACGCCGGGCTGGTCGAGGTGGAGTTCCAGCCGGTGCGCAGTGCTCCGGGCAACGGGCTGTTCCTCGCCCGTAAGCCCGGCCGGTAGGGGCCGGCGTGTCCACGCCCGTGCCGGCGACCGCGGCGACGACGCCCGAGACGGTGGTCACGCGGGTCAGCCTGGTGCCCGACGGCCACCGCGACTTCGACCTCCCGCTGGCGCACGCGACCCGGTTCCACCGGCTGTCCCGGG
This sequence comes from Micromonospora sp. KC723, assembly GCF_004348595.1. Classification (GTDB taxonomy): domain Bacteria; phylum Actinomycetota; class Actinomycetes; order Mycobacteriales; family Micromonosporaceae; genus Micromonospora. Next base: position 13,843 of record NZ_SMKD01000046.1, on the reverse strand, counting down.
CCTGCCTGGAACAGCTGGTCGAACTGGGTTTCCCGCACGCCTCGGACGCCGACGGCCTGCTGTTCGACCGCTACGACCTGCGCAACGCGGCGCTGCTGCTGGGGGTACGGTCACCGCAGCGGGCGACGTACGAGGCGATGGCGGCGGCCCTGCGCGCCGGCGGGGCCGAAGCGGCGGTACGGCGCACGGTCGTGGTCCGCGCCTACTGCCCGGACCGGGACGGCTGCGCCGGCTGCGCCTTCGTCCTCGACCCCGCGGTGACCTCCGCGCCGCAGGCCGTGGCGGTCCGCCGCCCCGAGGCGTCCCGGTTCGAGGTGGACATCCTGCTCGTCCCGGCTGCCGGGGAGGGGCCGGAGTTCACAAGCGAGCAGCGGCGGCTTCTCGATGAGGCGGCGCGGCTGCGTTTCCACCTGCTGCCGCCGGGACTCACCGCCGACCTCGGTTTCCTGCGGGAGACCGGCCTGGCCGACTGCACCCTCGCCGTGCGCCACCTGGTGTCCCGCGGAGGTGAACTCGGCGTGTCGGTCCGGCCGGCCACCGGCCTGTGCCTGTCGCGTCCCTTCGCCAACCGGCACCACTGGCTGGAGCTGTGCGACCCCGAGGGTCGGTGGTGGCCGGCCGATCCGTTCTTCCTCCGCGCCCTGGTCGACTGGGGACTGCTCGCCGCCGCCGACTGGCCCGCCCACCGAAGCCCCACCAACGCGTACTGGCGGGTCGACCTGCCCATGGACGTCCCGATGCTGCGCCACCTGGGTGCGGGCGGATCCGCCGGCGGGTCGTCGCCGGAGCGGTTGGGGCCGGCGTACTTCCTCGTCCAGTGAGACCGGCGGTCCGGTCGTCCGCGCACCACCAGCACCCGACCAGGCAGAGACCACCAGCACCCGGACAGGGGGAGAACATGGTTGTTGTCGGTACCGAGGCTGAGCCCCTGCGCGCCCTGGTGGGACGGCACCTCGGCTTCAGCGACTGGATGTCGGTCGATCAGGAGCAGGTGGACCGCTTCGCCGCGGCCACCGGTGACCAGCAGTGGATCCATGTGGACCCGAAGCGGGCGGCCGACGGTCCGTTCGGCGGAACGGTCGTCCACGGTTTCCTCATCCTCGCGCTGACCTCCCGGGTCCTGGAACAGGTGCTGGTCTGCGAGGGCGTACGCCTCAAGGTCAACTACGGTTGCGACCGGATACGCTTCCTGACCCCCGTGCCGGTCGGCTCCCGGATCCGGGCCGGTGTCACGCTGCGCGGCGTCCAACCGATCCGAGACGGCGTCCAGCTGGCCCTGCTCCTGACCTACCAGGTGGAAGGAACGCGGGTGCCGGCCTGCGTCGCGCAGGTGCTGGTGCACAACTACGCGTGAGCGGCGCCGGCACGGTGACGGCCCCGGCCGCCTCGGCTGCCGGGGCCGTCACCGCATGGGGCGTCAGGACCGGGGCGCCGCCCCGTCCTGCCGTCCGGCGACGAGACCGGCGAGGTCGTCGATGGTCTCCAGGTTCAGCCAGTCCACGTGACCGACCAGCGGCAGGCCGACCTCGTCCTCCAGCCGCATCAACAGCTCCAGGATCCTGGCCGAGGTCAGGCCGAGCCCCATGAAGATTCTGGTGTCGCCGGAGAGCGACGCCGGGTCGCGGCCGGTCATCTCGGCCAGCAGCCGGACGATGGTCGCACCGGTCGTGGCGGCGGATGGTGAGGTCATGGCGTGCTCCGTCCAGTCGGTGAGGGATGGCGCGGTCGGGCCGAAGCCCGGGAACGTGGGGGTGCCGGCGCGTGGGGCCGACGCTCACCGCACCCGCAGGCAGCGCAGCAGCGTCTCGGCGGCCAGGACGGCGTCGTCGTCGGACATCCGGCTGTGCAGGGGCAGGGACAGCAGGCGGGGTGCCACCGCCTCGGTGACCGTCAGCGCCGAACGACCCGCGCCCGTGCTGTCCCGATAGGCCGACAGGTGGTGCACCGGGGGATAGTGCACCGAGGTCTGGACACCGGCGGCGGCGAGATCCTCGCGCACCGCGCCCCGGTCGGTCCCCTCGGGCAGCACGACCGGCATCAGGTGCAGCGCCGAGTCGCCGGTCCGTCCGGCGAACGGCAGTACCAGCTCGGGCGCCGCGGCGAGCACCTCCCGATAGGTGGCGACCAGCGCCCGGCGCCGGGCACGGTCCAGCGGCAGTCTGCCCAACTGGACGCGACCCAACGCGGCGGCGACCTCCGTCGGCCGGTAGTTCAGCCCGAGGCCCGCCACGTCGTAGCTGGCGTCGCCCGAGCTGAGCCGGTCCCAGGTGGACGCCGTCAGGTGGTGCGAGCGGGCCAGCCGGATCCGTTCGCGCACCGCGCGATCCCGAGCGACCACCATCCCGCCCTCGCCACTGGTGACGTTCTTCGTGGCGAAGAAGCTGAAACAGCCGATGTCACCGTACGTGCCGAGCATCCGCCCGTGGTGCTCGACCACCGGGGCGTGCGCGGCGTCCTCCACCAGGACCACGCCGTGCCGGTCGGTGACCGCCCGCAACGCGGCCAGGTCCGCCGGGTATCCGGCGTAGTGCATCGCGACCACCGCCCGGGTTCGCTCGGTGACCAGCCCTGTCACGTCCCCGGGATCCACCGTGAGGTCGTCGGGGGCGCGCACGTCGGCGAGGACCGGTGTCGCACCGGCCAGCGCCACCACCGCGGCGGAGGCCACGAAGGTCAGGGCCGGCATGATCACCTCGTCGCCGGGTCTCAGGTCGAGAGCCATCATCGCCAGATGCAGGGCCGCCGTGCCGCTGCTGACCGCGACCGCGTCGTCGGTGCCGAGCCGGTCGGCGAACTCACGCTCGAAGGCGGCGGTCTGCGCGCCGGCCGACAACCAGCGCGAGCGCAGCACCTCGGTGACCGCTTCGATCTCCTGCTCGTCGACGGTGTTGTCGGCCAGGGTCACCCGCCAACGTCGGGCGGTCGGTGCGCTCATCGGTGTGGATCCTTCCTCGACGTGGGCGGAAGACCGGTGGCCCGGTTCACCGTGGCGGCGCGGGCGTCGTGGCCGGACCGGGCGTGGACGCGTAGCCCGACTCGTAGGCGTCGAGAACGCGATCCCAGCCGAACGACCGCTCGGCCCGTCGCCGTCCCGCCGCGCCGAGCCGACGCCGTCGGACGTCGTCGCCGAGCAGCTCGATCAGCCCGGCGGCAAGGGGCACCGGACCAGGCGGTACCACCAGACCGTCCACGCCATGACGTACCACCTCGTACGCGCCGGTGAACGCGCCGCTGACCACCGGCCGGCCGCACGTCCAGGCCTCGACGAAGACCAGCGGGAACACGTCCGCGACGGTGGGCAGGCAGAGCAGCTCGCAGGCGGCGACCGCGTCGTGTTTGGTCTGCTCGTCGACCGTGCCCAGGTCGTGCAGGCGCGGATCGGCGTAGGTGGCGAAGTGCCCGGCCGCCTCCGGATCGACGTCCGGGCCGACGAAGACGAACCGGGTGGTGGGCAACTGCCGCCACACCAGGGCCATCGCCTCGAGCAGCGTCCGGTACCCCTTGCTGGCCGTGCGACGCCCGACGAACAGCACGAACGGACCGTCGATCCCGTACCGGCGTCGGAAACGTCGGGCGTCCACCGGCCCGGCGAGATCCGAGGCGGACGGCAGACGCCGGATCCGAGTGGCCGCCACCCCCAGGTCGCGCAGGGCGGCCACCTCCGCGGCGGTCAGGGCGAACACCAGGTCGGCGGCCCGGCAGACCTCACCGGCCCGACCCGGGTCGGGCCACGCCTGCGGCGCCGAGCAGGGGGTCAGGACCAGCCGGGCGCCGTAGCGACGAGCCAGCCGCACGGCCTCGACTGGTCCGTCGGGGCGGGCCAGGTCGAAGGCGTGCACCACCGAGGGGGCGAACCCCGCCCGGTCCCGGCACAGCTGCTCGACGTCGGTGTAGAGCGGCACGCCGGCCGTACGCAGGCTCGCCACGGTGTCCGGATGCGCGGCGCCGACCAGCGCCGTCACCCGGCGCGACCGGGCGGCCAGGCCCTGTGTCGCGCGCACCGCCATCCGTTCCGCTCCCGCCTGCGTACCCCCGTAGCCGGTGAAGACCACGAGGACGTCGCCCGCCCCGCCGGTCACGTCCACATCTCGATCGTGGAGCTGCCGGGCACGGGCTCGTCGAGGACGAACACGTCCAACTCCGGGCGGGGCCGGTCCGCGGCCCCCTTGGACGGCGCCGACCCCAGGTACCGGTCCGGATCCGAGAGGAAGTCGGCGCGGGCCTGCTCGTAGCGCGCCGGTGTGCCCACGTCGTGCCAGGACTCGTGGAAGGCGTAGCCGTTGACCGGTACCCCCGCGTCGGCCAGTGCGTTGATGAGGGTCGGCATGTCGGTCGGGGTCCCACTCGGGATGTAGGACCGGACACCCGGGTCCGCGACGTAGATCCCGCAGCACACGTTCCACTCGAAGGTCGGCTTCTCGTGCACCCGTCGGATCCGGTCACCGTCGGCGCGCAGCAGTCCGACCCCGGTGGAGACCCAGTAACGCTGGAACGCCACGGTCAACCCGCCGTCACCGGCCACGTGCCGCCGGTACAGCTCCCCGAAGTCGATCGAGGTGAGCAGGTCGCCGTTCATCACCACGGCGGGTTCCGTCCAGTCCGGGACGAGCAGCAGCGGGGCGGCGGTGCCCATCGGGCGATCGTCGACGCAGTAGTCCACCCGCAGGCCGAGCTGGGATCCGTCGCCGAACGCGGACCGGATCATCGAACCCAGGTGCGAGATGCACAGCGTCGCCCGGGTGAAGCCGCAGGCACGCAGCCGGCGCAGGCTGATCTCCAGCAGGGAGTGCTCTCCCAACGGCATCAGCGCCTTCGGGCGGTTGCTGGTGTGCGGCATCAGGCGGGTGCCCCGCCCCCCCACCAGCAGGATCGCGTGCATCGCATCAGCCTCCCGTTCCTCGGACGACGGCCCGGCACGCCCGAGGACGTGGCCCTGCCGTACAGCCGCCTCTCACGCCCGGACCGCCGCCCGCAGCTCGGTCTCCAACTGGGCGAACGTGGGAGCCAACTTGCGCATCGTCGCCGCCGCGCTGGCGTAGTCCCCGGCCACCAGCGGGTACTCCATCGACCCGATCAGCCGGGCCTGCTGGTCCAGCACCTCCGCCACCCGGGGGTAGCCGTACCGGGCCAGCACCACGGCGGCGTCGTTGCGGCGTCGTGCCCCCACGCACACCATGAAGTCGGCCAGATGGAAGAAGAGGTACGTGCTCAGGCCGCCGTCGAGCACCTTCGCCGCACCCTCGGCGGCCTCCGCCGAGGCGTCCGGGGCCACCAGGTCGGCGGCGATCGGCAGCAGTCGGCGGATCGCCTCGGCGGTGTCCACCTCGCGCACCCGCCGGAAACCGGTCCGCAGGTTGAAGTCGGGAACAGTGTAGGCAAGCGTCTCGGTGTGCCAGGCCGCGAGCAGCTTCTCCAGCGGGAGCACGGTGTACGGGTGCGCGCGCGGGTCATGGACCACCACGTTCTCCCCGTCGAAGCCGACGACCACCAGGTAGTGGTCGGCGCCGATGGGCTGGCCCAGCCCGGGATGGTGCGGCAGCAGGCCCATCTCCACCGGACCGGCCACCGCGCGGTGCCGGTCGTCCACCTTCTCCAGCGCCCGGACCACCTCGTCCGGGGATCCCCCGGTCTGCTCGCACGTCCAGCCGAGCAGGTCGAGCGTGCTGTTGATGCCCTTCTCGGGGTTCCAGCCGATCGGGGCGAAGAACGGACGACCGTCGTGGTGCAGGTACATGCCGAAGGCCGATCCGGTCAGCACCTCGACCACGGTCTCACCGGGCCCCTCGTCGCCGAAGGCCATCTGGAGGGAATCGGAGAAGCAGCCGTGCGTCTCTCCGGAGAACTGAACGGGCATCGGGGCCAACTCCTGTCTCAGGGATGGGCGCCCGGCGTCGCAGACGCGCCGTCGGGCGGTGGTCCGGGACCGTCGGTGGTGAGGCCGGCGGTGACGAGATAGCTGCGGGGAAGGTTCGGGAACACCGCCGGTGCCGCGCGCTGCGGCCAGCGACCGTAGTTGGCCCCGGCCGCGCCGGGCTCGGTGACCTCCACGGCCTCCCAGCCGTTGCGCCGCAGGAACTCCGCCGGGGCGTCCGTGCCGAACTGCCACGGGCTGCCGGCCCGCGCCAGCTTGTCGAGGAACGGTCGCATGTAGCGCAGCCGGAAGATCCCCGTGCCGATCAGGTCCACCGCGATCCGGCTGCCCGGCGCGGACAACCGGGCCGCCTGGCGCACCACCGCGGCGGCCAGCGGGGCCGGCAGGTAGAACAGCAGCCCTTCGGCGAACCACACGGTCCGTGCCGCCGGGTCGAACCCGGCGTCCAGCAGCGCCGGCCCCCACTCACCGGTCAGGTCGGCCGCCACGGTCCGGCACTCGCAGCGGGGCACGTCGGCGACCCGGGAGAGCCGGTCCCTCTTGTACGTCAGCACGCCGGCCTGATCCACCTCGAACAGCACGGTTCCCGGCGGCCAGTCCAGCCGGTACGCCCGGGTGTCCAGCCCCGCGCCGAGCCCTACCACCTGGCAGCCCTCCGTCACGCCGCCGCGCAGGAAGTCGTCGAACCACCGGGTACGGATGGGCAGCACCGGGTTGCCGTCGGAGGCGGCCCGCTCGGTGTGGAAGTGCCGTAGCAACGCCGGTCCGTCGTCGCCGGCGAGCAGGGCGGCGAACCTGTCGTCGAAGAGGCGGTCCGGCCGCGCCGTCTCCCGCGCCCGTGCCGCGGCGGTCCACCGGGCGGTCCGGGCCACACCGGACAGGTCGACGCCCGTACCAGCGACCTCAACACTCATGTCGCTGAGTCTTTCCATCGCCCTCGCCGGGGAACAGCTCTCCGTGCGGGCGTACCCATGCGGCCAGCACCAGCGTCGCCCCAACCGGCCGGGTCTCGGCATGGTCGCCACCGTCCTGCCCGGTTAACCTGGGCCGGTACGGCCGGCGACAACGAGGGTGGCGGCGTGGACGAACCTGCTCGCGGCGGGGGATGGGCCGCGCTCGCGGCGTGGACCGGCGTGGAGTTGGTCCGGGCGCTACCCGGCGGGCATCGCAACGAGGTGATGCTGGCCGAGCGGGCGGGGAGGCCGCTGGTGGTCCGCCGGTCCACCCGCCCCCGCGCCGCCCTGGAGTGGGAGTTGGACCTGCTGGAGCACGTGCGCGACTGCGGGGTGGCGGCCCCGGCGCTGGTGCCCACCGACGACGGCCGCCGGCACGTGGACGGGCTGCTGGTCAGCGAGTTCGTCCCCGGCCGGTATCCGGCCGACGTCGCCGACTGGCGGCGGGTGGCCGAGCAGCTCGCGGTGCTGCACGCGGCGACGGGCGGCTGGCCGCAGCGCCCCGGGTTCGCCGCCAGCGGGGCGCTGCTCGACGGTGACCGGGGCGGCGATGTGCGGCTGGACGCGGCGCCGGCCCCGGTGGCCCGGCTGGTGCGATCGGCCTGGCTTCCGGTGCAGCAGGGGCCGCGCTGCGTGGTGCACGGCGACGTCGGCCCCACCAACGTGCTCGTCGACGGATCCCGGGTCACCCTGCTCGACTGGGACGAGGCGCGGGTGGACGTGCCCTGGTTCGACTACGCGTTCCTACCCGACGAGGTGCCGACGCCGTGGCCGGGCGACCGGGCACAGCTGCGCGCCGCCGGCCTGGCCTGGGAGACGGCGACCTGCTGGCAGGCCGAGCCGGTGTACGCGCGCCGCCGGCTGGCCGAGCTGCACCGACATCGGCGGCGCACCGGCACCTGACCGCCGGGCCGCGCACGTTGGAAGATGCGTGCCCACCACCCCTACGTCCAGCATGGACGCGGAGCCCGGTACCACCCGTTCCGAGCGGGGCCACCGACGACCGTGGCCGGGCTCGACAAGACGCCGACCCCGGCGACGGAGGCCGACCGGACAGCGTCCGGCGACCGTGTCCCGTCGCGATCCGGGCGGACATCCGCACCCGCGGCGCTCGGGCCCGGGTGGACGAGGACCGACGCTGGAGGTGTGGTGGGCGATCACCGGAGGGATCTCCCGGTCGAGGTGCCGCTGAACGAGAGCCCGGACGCGATGGCCAGCAGCCCGGCCAACCTGCTGCGAGCACGGTGGCAGGCCGTGCGCCTGCTCCGACGCGGCGGGGCCGGTCTGGTCACCGCCCTGGTGGTGACCAACCTTCTCCTGGGTGTGCTGCCGGTGCTGTTCATCGTGGCGACCAGCATCCTGCTCGGGCGGGTCCCGGCGGCCGTCACCGGCGGTCTGGGCTCCCCCGCCTGGGACTCGCTGGTGAGCGCCTTCGTCGGAGCGGCCCTGGCGTTCGTCGCGCAACAGGTGATCACGCCCCTGCGTACCTCGCTCGGCGACCTGGCGGGCCGCCGCATCGATCAGCGGGTGCACGACGAGCTGATGGCGGCGTCGCTGTCGCCGGTGGGCGTCGCCCCGCTGGAGGACGAGGAGAACCAGGACCGGATGCGGGTGGCCGCGCTGAAACTGCAGTTCGCCGTGCAGACCCCGGGCGACGCCTGCGCCGGCCTGCTCGCCCTGCTGGCCCGGTACACCCAGCTGCTCGCGTACGCCGTCCTGATCGGCGTGGCGTTCTCCTGGCTCGCGGCGGCCGGCCTGGTCCTGTCGGTGCTGCTCGTGCGGCACAGCACCCGGGGTGGGCTGAGCCGCTATGCCGAGGCGCGGCAGCGGTTGAGCCGGGCCGAGCGCCGGGTGCACTACCTGCGGAAGCTGGCCGTGGAACCCGCCGCCGGCAAGGAGATCCGGGTGTTCGGGCTCGCCGGCTGGCTGACCGCGACGTACCGCCGGGTGTACCTGATGTGGCTGCGGCCGTTGTGGGCCTACCGCCGGCGGATCCTGCTCTGGCGGTATCTGCTCTTCGCCGGCCCGAGCCTGGTGGCGGCCGTCGCGGTGTTCGCGGCGGTGGGCGTGGCGGCCCCCGCGACGCTGACGCTCACGCAGTTCGCCCTCGTGGTGCAGGCGACGCTCGGCGCGATCGCGCTGGGCGGCTACTACGCCGAGGCGGACCTGCAGACCGCCGTCGGCATCTCCGCCTACGACGACGTACGCCGCTTCGTGGGCCGCCTGGCGGCGACCGTGCCCGCCACCGGGCCGACGCCGCTGCGCCCGCTGCCGCCGCTGCGCGGGGAGCTGCACTTCGACCGGGTGAGCTTCCACTACCCCGGCCAGGACCGCACCGTCCTCGACGAGCTCGACCTGCGGATCCCGGCCGGCAAGTGCACGGCGATCGTCGGCGTCAACGGTGCCGGCAAGACCACACTGGTCAAGCTCCTGGCCCGACTCTACGAGCCGACCGGTGGGGTGGTGCGGGCCGACGGGGTGGACATCCGTTCGTTCCCCGTCCCCGAGTGGCGTGCCGCGATCGGCGTCATCTTCCAGGACTTCCTGCGGTACGAGACCTCGGTCGCCGACAACATCGCCTTCGGGGCGGTCGACCACCGCGACGACCGGGCCGGGGTGCGGAGGGCGGTCGCGTCCGTGGGGTTGACGGAGTCCCTGGACCGGCTCCCCGCAGGCCTGGACACCCCGCTGGCCCGTCACCTCACCGGCGGGGCGGAGCTCTCCGGCGGTCAGTGGCAGCGGGTGGCGCTGGCCCGGGCGCTCTTCGCGGTGCAGCACGGCGCGTCGATCGTGGTCCTCGACGAGCCGACCGCGAACCTCGACGTACGTGCCGAGGCCCGCTTCTTCGACCAGTTCGCCGAGCTGACCCGGGGCGTCACCAGCCTGCTGATCTCCCATCGGTTCTCCACCGTCCGGCATGCCGACGTGATCGTCGTCCTGGAACACGGCCGGGTGGTCGAGCGGGGCAGCCACGAGGAGCTGATGGCGGCCGGCGGCCGGTACGCGCGGCTGTTCCGGATGCAGGCCGACCGGATGGTGGGCCCGCAGGAGAGTCCCTCGGACGACGCCGACCCGCAGGAGGTGCTCAGGTGAGCGCGACGTTCGCCGGCTGCTGGAGGATGCTCGACACGGCGTGGCGGGTGCACCGTGGCAAGACGGTCACCGCGCTCTTCTTCGTCGTGGCGGGCGCGTCGGCGGCGCCGCTGCTCGCGTGGGTGCTGGGCTGGATGACCGACGCGGTGGTCGCCGGTGACCGGGGTGTGGTGCTGGTGACCGGGCTGGTCGCCGCGGTCCTCGCGTTCGCCACCGTCACCTTCGGCCACTTCGCCCATCTCGCGTACTTCGAGCTGTCCGAACTGGCCGAACTCGACTTCGACGAGCAGCTCGTCGCGCTCTCCAACGGCTCGGTCGGGATCGCCCACCACGAGCAGGCGGCGACCAGCGACACGGTGACCGTGCTGCAACGCGAGATCCGGCAGTTCGGGCGGGGGCTGGAGGCGCTGCTCAACGGTCTCGGCCTGCTGATCGCCGTGGGCATCACGGTGGTGCTGCTCGTGCGGCTGCACCCGTTGTTGTTGCTGCTGCTGTTGGCGGCGGTGCCGTCGCTCTATCTCAGCCGGCGGGCCGAGCACCTCGTGGAGGCTGCCAAGACGGCAACCGCGGAGACCACCCGCACGGCGCTGCACCTGTTCGACCTGACCACCCAGCTGCCCGCGGCGAGCGAGCTGCGAGTGTTCGGGCTCGCCGACGAGATGCGCCGCCGGCACGCGGGACTCTGGTCGGACGTGACCGCGCGACTGTTCCGGGCCGACCTGCGTGCGGCGGCGCTGCGTACCGCCGGCCAGGTGACGTTCGCCCTGGCCTACGTCGGCTCCGTGTTGCTGCTGGTCCGCGCCGCCGTCGAAGGTCGGCGCGGCGTCGGCGACGTGATCCTGGTCGTGGTCCTCGCCGCCCAGATCAGCCAGCAGGTGACCGCCACCGTCACGCTCGTGCGCGACCTGCAACGGATGGCCGCGCTCTACGGACGGATGGCGCAGTTGCGCGCCGCCGTCTCGGACGCCGACCCCGGCGACCTTTCCCCGCCGGACCGGCTGCGGCACGGCATCTCCCTGCGCAACGTCTCGTTCAACTACCCCGGCACCGACACGGCGGTGCTGCGCGATGTCACCGTGACGCTGCCGGCCGGCAGCACGGTGGCGGTGGTGGGGGAGAACGGCGCCGGCAAGTCCACCCTGGTGAAACTGCTCTGCGGGCTCTACCGTCCGACCAGGGGCCGCATCCTGCTCGACCACGAGGACCTGCACCGGTTCCGGCCCGAGCAGTGGCGCGAGCGCATCTCCGTGGCCTTCCAGGACGCGGTGCGCTACGAGTTCCGGACCCGCCACGCCGTGGGCATGGGCGACCTGGACAGCGGCTTCGCCGACCAGCCGGTACGTGACGCGCTGCGGCTGGCGCGGGCCGACGATGTGCTGCGCCAACTGCCCGACGGGCTGGACACGGTGCTCGGCAAGGGCGGCAGTGGCGCCGAACTGTCCGGCGGGCAGTGGCAGAAGGTCGCCCTGGCCCGGGCGCTGGTGCGCCAGGCGCCGATGCTGCTGGTGCTCGACGAGCCGACGACGGCGCTGGACCCGGAGGCCGAGCTGGCCATGTTCGAGCACTACGCGGAGCAGGCGGCCCGGGTGGGCCGGCAGACCGGTGCGATCACCCTGCTGGTCTCCCACCGGTTCTCCACCGTTCGCACGGCCGACCTGATCGTCGTGGTCCGCGACGGTCGGGTCGTCGAGGCCGGCGACCACGCCACCCTCAGCGCCGGGTCCGGCCCCTACGCGGAACTGGTCGCCATCAACAGCCGGGCGTACCGGTGACCGGCCGCCCGGTTTCCCGGCGTACGGCGACGGCGTCACCCGGGTGGGTGGGGCGGCGCCGGTCACCGATCCGGTAACCCCGGGCGACCCCGGTACGGCGCCGCCCGACCTGGTGACACCCCTGAGGGCGGCCGGGGGACCGACCGTTCAGAGCACCGTGGCGACCAACTCGTTGAAGTCGATGAACCGCTTCGGCGGCAGCTCGGCCAGGATCCGCATCACCGGCGTGCCGTACTTCTCGGCCATGTAGTGGTAGTTGAGCGTGACGCCGTCCATCAACTCCTCGAAGGGCTTCTCATGCGGTACGTGCACCGCCTTGGCCTGCCGGTTGAAGACGAAACGGGCGCCGGCGCGGTGCAGTCGGTAGCCGAGGTCGAGGTCCTCGCCGCCCCAGCTGCGGAACTCCTCGTCGAAGCCACCGACGGCGCGTAGTTGGGCGGTGTCGGCGGAGACGTTGGCGGTCCAGAAGATCTGCCAGGGGGCGGGGACGCGGGTGAGGTCCTCGCCGTAGCGGTCGTAGAAGAGCTCGCGGATGTCGCGGCACTCGCGTTTGGCCTGCATCCGTTCGATGCTGCCGTCGATGTCGTCCACGTCGAGGCGTTCGGCGACCAGATCGAAGTTCGAGTCGTCGCCGGAGAAGCCGTACACATAGGCCAGCACGGCGGCCGGGCCGGGGGTGGCCTCGTGGCTGGCGACGTGTTGGTTCAGGTTGTCGGCGTGCAGCATGACGCCGCCGTCGGTGAAGACGCAGATGGGGGAGCGGGCGTCGGCGATGCCGATGTTGCGGGCTGCGGCGGCGCGGAATCCTTCGTCGGGTTGGTAGTGGTAGCGCAGGTCCAGGCGGTTCTGGAAGCTTGTGGCGACGTCTGCGGTGTCGTCGCTGGAACCGTCGTCGACGACGATCACCTCGAACTGGTCGGCGGGCATCCGTTGCCGGGTCAGTGAATCCAGGGTGTGTCGCAGCAGTGCCGAACGGTTGTAGGTCGGTATGACGACGGTGCATGTCGGCGCGTCGGACATGGCTTCTCCCTGTGGACTCGGGGCACGGTGTGCGGCGCGCCCGACGGCGCGCGACGCGTGGGACGGGTGGCGTGGTTCCGGGGTCCGACGGCCGGCTGCACTGCAGGCATCGTGGCACCGGATGGGTCATCCGGGCATCTCGGTGATTGCGCTGCCGGACATGTCCCGACCGGCTCATCCATCGAGCCCGAAGCAGTCGACCTTGGCCGGCGCACCGACCTCGTCGACCCCGGCACCGACCTCGTCGACCCCGGCTCCGGTGAGGCGTTACGGACGATCGTTCTCCGCTTGCTGCGCCGGCAGGCCGGCGACGAGTTCGTTGAAGTCGAAGTACCGCTGTATCGGCAGGTCGGCGAAGAGGTCGATGACCGGCGTCCGGTACTTCTCGGCCATGTAGCGGTGGTTGCGCGTGGTGCTCTCGCTCGCGGCGTGCCACACCTTCTCGTGCGGTATGTGCACCGCCTTGGCCTGCCGGTTGACCACGAAGTGGGTGCCGGCGCGGTGCAGTCGGTAGCCGAGGTCGAGGTCCTCGCCGCCCCAGCTGCGGAACTCCTCGTCGAAGCCACCGACGGCGCGTAGTTGGGCGGTGTCGGCGGAGACGTTGGCGGTCCAGAAGATCTGCCAGGGGGCGGGGACGCGGGTGAGGTCCTCGCCGTAGCGGTCGTAGAAGAGCTCGCGGATGTCGCGGCACTCGCGTTTGGCCTGCATCCGTTCGATGCTGCCGTCGATGTCGTCCACGTCGAGGCGTTCGGCGACCAGGTCACTGTTCTCCCCGGTGCCCGAGAAGCCGTACACATAGGCCAGCACGGCGGCCGGGCCGGGGGTGGCCTCGTGGCTGGCGACGTGTTGGTTCAGGTTGTCGGCGTGCAGCATGACGCCGTCGTCGGTGAAGACGCAGATGGGGGAGCGGGCGTCGGCGATGCCGATGTTGCGGGCTGCGGCGAGGCGGAATCCTTCGTCGGGTTGGTAGTGGTAGCGCAGGTCCAGGCGGTTCTGGAAGCTTGTGGCGACGTCTGCGGTGTCGTCGCTGGAACCGTCGTCGACGACGATCACCTCGAACTGGTCGGCGGGCATCCGTTGCCGGGTCAGTGAATCCAGGGTGTGTCGCAGCAGTGCCGAACGGTTGTAGGTCG
>NZ_SMKD01000045.1 GCF_004348595.1 Micromonospora sp. KC723 | reverse complement strand
GGTGAGGGCGAGCCCCGACCAGTGGCCGGGGTGGCGCAGCGCCGCCGGCAGTCGGGTGGTCCGGTCGCCGCGGGCGGCGTCGAGTTGGGATTGGTGCAGGAAGAGCGTGTCGCGCAGGTCGGCCCCGCGCAGGTCGGCCCCGCGCAGGTCCGCGCCGGTGACGTCGGCGGCGCGCAGCCTCACGCCGCGCAGGTCGGCCCCGACCAGGCAGGCGCCTCGCAGGTTCGCCCCGGTCAGATCGGCCTGTCGCAGGTCCGCGCCGAGCAGCATGGCGCCCCGGTGGTCGGGGCCGCCGTGGCCGTGGCGGGCCTGCTCGCTGGCCCGGGACAGCAGCGGGTTCACCCGTGTCCGGTGGGCGTCGACGTCGACCGCCCGCAGTTCGTCGGGGTTGCCGGCGGCCAGCTGTCGGGTCTGCGCGGCGGCGTCGGACAGGTCGTCGCGTAGTGGCCCGGCCGGGGCGAGCGTCACCGCTTCGGTGAGGTACCAGAGCAGTTCGTGCAGCGGGCGCGCGACCGTGAACGCGGCGAACATCGCCGCGGCGGTGGCCGGGTCGTCGCGCCAGGTGCGCCCGCCGAAGGTGTCCTGGGTGACCCGCTGGCCGGCGCCGAAGCAGTCGAAGACGGTGCAGCCGGGGAAGCCGCGTTCACGCAGCCGGTCGTGGATGCCGCAACGGGAGTCCGGGCGCAGGTTCGGGCAGGGCTGGCCGGCGGGTTTGTCCAGGGCGAAGTCGGTGGACGCGGCGAAGGCGGGGGCGACGCAGCACAGGCCGACGCAACGGGCGCAGTCGGCGCGCAGCTCGTCCGGGCGCGGCGGTTCGGACACGGCGGGCTCTCCCCGGCTCGTCGGTGTTTCGGCCCGTCCGTCCCGGGCCCGGGCCCATTGTGCCCCGGGCTGGGGAGCGGGCGCGGCGCCCGCTCCCCAGGGGCGGGCGCCGCGCTGCTCGGTCAGAAGTCGAACAGCGCTCGGGTGCCGCGCAGCAGCAGGCACCGGTTGCTGTACGTCTTCGACCAGGCCACCGGGCGGTCCTGCCAGAACCCCCAGGCGTGGGCCGTGACGGGGGCGTACTCGAAGGTGCAGGGGCCCTCGTCGAATGCGAGGGCGGACAGGTCGCCGTTCACGTGGGCCACGGCGTGGCAGGCGTCCGCCGCGTCGGGGTGGGTGCCGCCGGCGGGTTCGCAGACCAGCACGGCCGAGCGGTGGTCGCCGGGCTGTTCGGTCGAGAGCAGCAGCACCGACGGGGTCTGCGGGCCGGAGCGGGGCGCGGCCTGCGCGGTCGCGGGCAGCAGGGCCGCGGCGAGGCCGGTGATGGTGAGCGCGGCGGCGGTGGCGCGTCGGGTGAACGGCATGGTGTGTCCTTCCGTAGCGGGGCCCCGGATGGGGGCCGGGTGGGCGGCCGGGCCGTCGTGTGGCCGGGCCGCCGCAAACCCTAGGAGGACGGTGTGAACACGAAGCGTCACCTGTTGTTACAGTGGCTGGTGCCGGGATTCGTTGGGTGTGACAGCCTGCGCGATCGACGCGACGGCCGCCGCGCGTCCTGTCGCAAAGGTCGTCAGGTCGACCCATGCGTTGCGTCAGTGTTACGCGCAGCTCATGCCTGTGCCAGCAGGTGTCACACCGATCGCCAGTCGTCCGACGGCAGGTGCGAGCCCGCCTGCGGACCCATCAGCAGCATCCCGCCGTCCACCGGCCAGGACGCCCCGGTGACGTACGCGGCGGCGGGGGAGGCGAGCAGCGCCACCACCGCGGCCACCTCCCGCGCGTCGCCCGGCCGCCCCACCGGCACCCCCGGCCGTTGCTGGGTGAACGGGTCGACGTCCTCCTGGCCGGTCATCGGCGTGCTGATCTCTCCCGGCGCGACCGCGTTGACGGTGATCCCGTCGGCGGCCAACTCCTGCGCCATCACCCGGGTGAGCAGCCCCAGCCCGCCCTTCGCCGCGCAGTACGCGGCCGAGCCGACCCGTGGCGCGTGCTCGTGCACGCTGGTGATGTTGATGATCCGCCCGCCCCGCCCGGCGGCCCGCATCCGTTGGGCGGCCCGCTGCCCACACAGGAACGGCCCGTCCAGGTCCACCGCGAGCACCTCCCGCCACTGCTCCCAGCCGGTGTCGACGAACGGGGCGGACGCCCCCGTGCCCGCGTTGTTGACCAGCACCCCGATCCCGCCCAGCCGGTCGGCCAGCTCGTCGACGACGGCGGCGGCCTCCGGCAGCCGGGTCAGGTCCAGCTCGGCGACCTCGCACCGGCGGCCGGCGGCGCGTACCTCCTCGGCGGTGCGTCGCGCCCCGTCGCGGTCGCGGTGCCAGGTGACGCCGATGTCGAAGCCCGCCTCGGCGAGCGCGACCGCGCAGGCCTTGCCGATACCGGAGTCGGCGCCGGTGACGACGGCGATTCTCGGGTAGTTCTCGTGTCGCTCAGGCATGTTTGCGCACTACCCTGGCGCGGTCCTCCCAATCGGGGCAGGTGTGATGGCGGGTGCGGCGGGTAGGCGCGGGGGCATGGAACTGGTCGAGGAGGCGCCCTACCGGTTCCGCATCGACCGGCACGACCCGATGCGGGTACCCGGCACCGTGTTCGCGTCCCGGTCCCTGCTGCCCGACGCGGTGGGGGACCGGTCGCTGGAGCAGGTGGCGAACGTCGCCACGCTACCCGGCATCGTCGGCGCCTCGTACGCCATGCCCGACGTGCACTGGGGGTACGGCTTCCCGATCGGCGGGGTGGCGGCCACCGACCCGGCCGACGGCGGGGTGGTGTCGCCGGGCGGCGTCGGTTTCGACATCTCCTGCGGGGTACGGCTGCTCGCCGCGGACCTCGACCGGGCCGAGCTGGGCGGCGCACTGGAGTCGGTGATGGACGGGCTGAGCGCCGGCACGCCCCGGGGGATGGGCCGGGGCGCGGTGTGGCAGCTCGCCAACCCGGCCGAGCTCGACGCGGTGCTGCGCGGCGGGTCCCGGTACGCCGTCGACCGGGGCCACGGCACCGCCCGCGACCTGGCGCGCTGCGAGGACGGCGGCGCCGTCGCCGACGCCGACCCGGCCCAGGTGAGCGAACGGGCCGTGCAGCGCGGCCAGCAGCAGGTGGGCAGCCTCGGCTCCGGCAACCACTTCCTGGAGGTGCAGGCCGTCGACGAGGTCTACGATCCGGCGGTGGCGGAGGCCTTCGGGCTGCGGCCGGGCCAGATCTGCGTCATGATCCACTCGGGTTCGCGGGGACTGGGCCACCAGATCTGCACCGACCACGTGCGAACCATGGAGAAGGCCATGCCCCGCTACGGCATCGAGGTGCCCGACCGGCAACTGGCCTGTGCGCCGGTGTCGTCACCGCAGGGCCGCGCCTACCTCGGCGCGATGGCCGCCGCGGCCAACTACGCCCGGGCCAACCGGCAGCTGCTGGCCGAGTCCGCCCGCCGGGTCTTCGCCGACCGCACCGGCCGGGCGCTGGACCTGGTCTACGACGTCTCGCACAACCTCGCCAAGATCGAAGAACACGTGGTGGACGGCGCGCCGCGCCGGCTCTGCGTCCACCGTAAGGGCGCCACCCGTGCCCTGCCGCCGGGGCATCCCGAACTCCCCGACGACCTGCGCCCCGCCGGCCAGCCGGTGCTCATCCCCGGCTCGATGGGCACCCCCTCGTACGTCCTGGTCGGGGTGCCCGGCGCGCCGGCCTTCGCCTCCACCTGCCACGGCGCCGGCCGCGTCCGCAGCCGCCGGCAGGCGACCCGGGCCGTGCGCGGCCACGACCCGCGCCGCGAGATCGAGGCCCGGGACATCGCGGTGCGGGGCGCGTCATGGCGGGGCCTGGCCGAGGAGATGCCGGAGGCGTACAAGGACATCGCGGCGGTGATCGAGGCGACCGAGGGCGCCGGGCTGTGCCGGCGGGTGGCCCGGCTGGTCCCGGTCGGCGTGGTCAAGGGCTGAACCGGCGCACCGCCGGCGCTCACACGTCGACGGTCACCGCGCAACGCCATCCCGTCGCGTCCCGGTCGAAGCGCAACGCGTGCAGGCTGACCGCCTTCGGCACCGCCCCCACCAGCTCCACCGCGCCGGCGTCCACCGTGCGCCACCGCACCCGCAGCCCACCGTCGGCGGGCCGCGCGTCGGTCGCCACCGGCAGCGTGCCCTCGGTTTCCAGGCGGAAGATGACCTCGTCGAGGAGACCGACCAGAAGCTCGCTGTCGTCGCCGGCCGGCAGCTCGACGGTCGTCTCGCCGTCCGCGGCCACCCCGTCGGCGTCGGCGAAGGTCGCCACCAGCGCGGCGACCGCCTCGGCCAGGCAGCCCTCCCGGTCCGGCGCCCAGGCCTCGATCCGCACGTCGGCGGTGTGCGCGACGGCGCGATGCCCTCGGTCCATGCTCCGATCATGCCGCCCCGACCCGGCGTCCTCGTGCCGAACTGCCGCACCGGCAGGTGCCTCGTCGACGGCGCGGGCGCCTCAACCCGGCATGTCGAGGGCGGGTGCGTCGGCGGTCAGCACGCCGCCCCGCGCGTCGACCTTCCACCGCTCGGCCAACTCGCCGGTCAGGGTGTCCAGCAGCGCCGGCACGTCGTCGCCGGCCCTCTCGTGCAGCGCCTCGACGACCACCAGCACGCGCTGTGTGTCGTGCCGTACCGCCGACCACCCGCTCTGCCGGTGCGTCCAGCGCCGCGAGTGGGCCCGACCGGAGCCGTCGGCGAAGATCACCTCGCCGGGCTCCGGGTGCTCCACGCCGCCGGCCAACGTCACGTACTCCTCGGCGCCGGTGGCGGGCCGCACCTCCAGGTCGCCGTCGATCCGGTCCCGGTCGAGCACCGCGACGGGGATCGCGTACGCGACCGAGACGGCGTTGCAGAGGTCGACGAGGGGATGCAGTCGGGGCAGGTCCCCGTCGCGGCGCAGGCGGCGCAGCAGCGACTCGGCCGCGCACCGGTACCGCGTCGGCGGCAGCCCGATCGTGGCGAACGCCCGCCGCCAGGCCCGGATCTCGTCCAGTCCGCTCTCGGGGCCGGCCGCCAGCCGGTCGCGGGCCGTGGCGACGAGGCGCGCCACCGGCTCCGCCACATCGGTGTCCGGAGTCAGCCCGTCGGCGCACAGCGCGGCGGCCACCAGGGTCGGGTGTGCCGACCGGACGGCTGCGGAATGCTGGAAACGCATGGTGGTGGTCCTATCTCTCGGCGAACAGCAGGGAGAGCCCGAGCACGACGAACGACCCGGCGAACGCCTGGCGGATCCGCCAGGTCAGCCGGGCCCGGGCCAGCACCCGTTCCCGCAGCGCGCCGGCGAGGATGCCGTACCCGGCGAACACCACGAGCGTGACGAGCATGAACACCGCACCGTGCAGCAGCAGCTGCCGGGTGCTGTCCGGCGCGTCGGCGGAAACGAACTGCGGCAGGAACGCCAGCAGGAACAGCACCGGCTTCGGGTTGAGCAGGTTGACCAGCACCGCCGAGGTGATCACCCGGTAGGCCGGGCGGGCGACCGGATCGTCGGCGAGTCCGGAGCGGTCCCGCGCGGTGACCCAGGCCAGGTACAGCAGGTACCCCACGCCCACGTACCGCACCACGTCGAACGCGGTCGGGCTGGCGTGCAGCAGCGCCGCCAGGCCGGTGCCCACGGCCACCAGGTGGGGCACCAACGCCAGCGTGCAGCCGACGGCGGCCACCAGCCCGGCGCGCTGTCCTTGTGACAGCGCGGCGGAGAGGGTGTAGACGACCCCGGTGCCCGGGGTGGCGGCCACCACCAGTGTGGCCAGGAGGAACGACATGCTCACGAACTTCACCCTGATGCCACAATGGTCCAGTGCCCAGAGCCAAAAACAGCCTGGTGGAGAGGTCCATAACGGCCGGGTCGGACTTCCTCCAACTCGACGTCGGCACCGCCCCACCCGGCGGCCGGGCAACCTGGCTGGCCGACCGGCTGCGCGCCGCGATCGCCGACGGGCGCATCCCGCTCGGCGGTCGGCTGCCGGCCAGCCGGGTGCTCGCCGACGAACTCGGCGTCTCCCGGGGCGTGGTCACCGAGGCGTACCAGCGGCTGGCCGAGGAGGGGCAGGTGGTCGGCCGGGGCCGCGCCGGGACCGTCGTCGTCGCGACCCCGGCTGTCGCGCCGTCGGCGCCGGTCATGCCCGCCCCGCCGCCGGAAGCGGTGTTCGTGTCCGACCCCGGAACCGAGATCTTCGAGAAGCTACGTGCCACCCCCGCCCGGATCGACCTGTCACCGGGCGTACCCGACCTGGCGGCCTTTCCCCGCGCGGCCTGGCTGCGGGCCGAACGCACCGTGCTGCGCCACCTCGACGCCGCCGCCCTCGGCTACGGCGACCCGCAGGGCGCTCCCGCCCTGCGGGTCGCGGTGTCGAGGTGGCTCGCCCGCACCCGCGGCATCCGCGCCGACCCGGACGAGGTGCTGGTCGTCACCGGCGTCTCCCAGGCGCTCGGCCTGCTCGCCCAGGTGCTGCGCGACGACGGCGTGCACACCGTCGCGGTCGAGGACCCGGGGTCGCTCGGCGTCCGCCAGCACCTGCGAAACTGGCGGGTGGACACCCCACCGGTGATTGTCGACGACCACGGGCTGCGGGTGGACGAACTGGTCGCCGCCGGGCACCGCGCCGTGCTGCTCACCCCGGCGCACCAGTTCCCCACCGGTGTGGTGCTGCACGGCGACCGGCGCCGGCGGCTGCTCGACTGGGCCCGCGACGGCGGCCTGGTCCTCGAGGACGACTACGACGCCGAACACCGCTACGACCGGCCGCCCGTGCCCGCCCTGCGCGCCAGCCTGCCGGATCGGGTCTGCTACACCGGCAGCGTCTCGAAGCTGCTCGCCCCGGCCCTGCGGGTCGGGTGGGTGCTCGCGCCGCCACGGTACCGGGACGCGCTGGTGGCCGCGAAGCGGATGGCAGACCTGGGCAACGCCGTCCTGCCGCAGCTGGTCCTGGCCGAGCTGATGACCTCCGGTGACCTGGACCGGCACCTGCGTCTGCTGCGCCGCAGGCACGTACGTCGCCGGGACGCGATGATCCGGGCGATCGGCCGGCACCTGCCGGGAGCCACCGTGCACGGCGCGGCGGCCGGGCTGCACCTGACGGTGACCATCCCGGGAATCGGCTGCGACGTCGCGCTGGCCACCGAGGCGCTGCGCCGGGGCGTGAAGACCCAGCCGCTGTCCTGGCACGCCCAACGCCCGTACCCGGCCGGACTGGTGCTCGGCTACGCCGCCACCACCGCCGGGGAGATCGAGGAGGGCATCGCCACCGTCGCAGCGGCACGCCGTCCGGCCCCGGTGGGTGGCGGCCACCGTTGACGGCCGCCGACGACGGTGGATAGTGTCGGCCACTGCCTGTCCCCGGGGAGCCCACATGGCCTGCGACCACGTCGACGTGCTCATCGTCGGAGCCGGCCTGTCCGGTGTCGGCGCGGCCTGCCACCTGCGCCGCGACTGTCCCGACAAGACGTACGCGGTGCTGGAGGCGCGTGGCGCGATCGGCGGCACCTGGGACCTGTTCCGCTACCCCGGCGTCCGCTCCGACTCGGACATGTTCACCCTCGGCTACTCGTTCAAGCCGTGGACCGACCCGAAGGCGATCGCCGACGGAGACTCCATCCGCGACTATGTCCGCGACACGGCCCGCGAGTACGGCGTCGGGGAGCACATCCGCTTCCACCACCGGGTCGTGCGCGCCGAGTGGGACAGCGTCGCCGCCCGCTGGACCGTTTACGCGCACCGCGCCGACACCGGCGAGGACGTCGCCCTCACCTGCTCCTTCCTGTTCACCTGCGCCGGCTACTACCGCTACGACGCCGGCTACACCCCCGAGTTGCCCGGCATCGACCGGTTCACCGGCAAGCTGGTCCACCCCCAACACTGGCCGGCGGAGCTCGACCACACCGGCAGACGGGTCGTGGTGATCGGCAGCGGCGCCACCGCGGTGACCCTGGTGCCGGCGATGGCACGGCGGGCCGCGCACGTCACCATGCTCCAGCGCTCACCGACGTACGTCCTCTCGCTCCCGTCGCGCGACGTGGTGGCCGACGCGCTGCGCCGCTGGCTGCCGCCCACGGCCGCCCACCCGTTGGTCCGGTGGAAGAACGTGCTGCTCGGTACGGTGAACTTCCAGCTCAGCCGGCGCGCCCCGGGACTGGTGCGCAGGCTGCTGCGCCGGGCCGCGAAGGGCCGGCTCCCCGCCGGGTACGACGTGGACCGGCACTTCTCGCCCCGCTACGACCCCTGGGACCAGCGGCTCTGTGTGGCGCCCGACGGGGACCTGTTCGAGGCGGTGCGGGCCGGCCGGGCATCGGTGGTCACCGACACCATCGACACCTTCACCGAGCACGGCGTCCGGCTCGCCTCCGGCGAGGAACTGCCCGCCGACGTCGTCGTCACCGCCACCGGGCTCAACCTGCTCGCGCTCGGCGGGATGGGCGTCGCCGTGGACGGCGTCGACGTCGACCTGGCCGACACCGTCGCGTACAAGGGCATGATGCTTTCCGGCGTGCCGAACTTCGCCCTGACGATCGGCTACACCAACGCCTCCTGGACGCTGAAGGCCGACCTGGTCGCCACCTACGTCTGCCGGCTGCTGCGCCACCTGGACGCCACCGGCGACCAGATCGTCACCCCGGTCCCCCCGCCCGACGGGGCACTGGCGCCCCTGATCGACCTGACGTCGGGCTACGTGCTGCGCAGCCTGGACACCCTGCCCAGGCAGGGTTCGCGCGCCCCCTGGCGGCTGCACCAGAACTACCCCCGCGACGTCCTGCTGATGCGCCACGGTCGGCTCGTCGACGAGGGGGTCCGCTTCTCCCGCGCCACCGCACCCACGCCGGCCACCGGCACCCGCACCACCCCGGCCGTCTGAGCGCGACCCGGCTGTCCGGCGCACCACACCACCGCCCCGCACCATCCGCGCAGCAAGGAGGCCGTGTGCGACCACTCGTCTTCGCCGCCGGGACCGCCGTGGTCACCGGCGCCGCCAACGGGATCGGGGAGGCCCTCGCCCACGGCCTCGCCCGCCGGGGAAGCCACCTCGTCCTGCTCGACCGGGACGCCGAGCGGCTCGCCGCCGTGGCGGCGGCGGTCCGCGCCGCCCACCCGGAACAGCAGGTCCACACCCACGTGGTGGACCTGGCCGACCCCGCCGCGACCGACCGGGTGGCCGAGCGGATCCGGGCCACCCACCCCCGGGTACGACTGCTGGTCAACAACGCCGGGGTCGCCCTCGGCGGACGCTTCGACCAGGTCACCCTCGACGAGTTCGACTGGGTGCTCGACATCAACTTCCGGGCCGTGGTGCGGCTGACCCACGGGCTGCTGCCGGCGCTCAAGGCCGAGCCCGGCGCGCACCTGGTCAACGTCTCCAGCCTCTTCGGGCTGATCGCCCCCGCCGGGCAGGCCGCCTACTCGGCCAGCAAGTTCGCCGTCCGCGGCTTCACCGAGGCGCTGCGCCACGAACTGGTCGACGACGGCGTCGGGGTGACCTCGGTGCATCCCGGCGGGATCGCCACCGCCATCGCCCGCAACGCCCGGGTGGGCAGTGGCGTCGTCCGCGAGGAGTACGAGCTCGGCCTGCGCCAGTTCGAGAAGCTGCTGTCCATCCCACCGGCCGCCGCCGCCGAGGTGATCCTGCGCGGCGTCGCACGACGCCGCGGCCGGGTGCTGGTCGGCTGGTCGGCGAAGCTGCTCGACCTGCTGGCCCGCGTCGTGCCCGCCGGCTACGGGCGGGTGCTCGCGGCGGTGCCGAAACCGGCCGGTGGTCGGGCTCGGCGACTCTCCCACCCGGCCGGCCCGCCGGAGGTCACCACGGGGGAGCGGGCGTGAGCGCCACGGACGGGCCGCCTGCCCGGCATGTGACCGTCGACGGCCGGCGGGTCCGGCACCGCGTCGACGGCGACGGGCCCCCGGTGGTGTTGCTGCACGGCCTCGGGCGTTGCCTGCGCGACTTCACCGAACAGCACGAGCTGCTGGCCCGCCGGTTCCGGGTGCACAGCGTCGACCTGCCCGGGTACGGCGGTTCGCTGCCGATGGCCGAGCCGTCGACCCTGCCCGCGCTGGGCAGGTTCGTCGGGCGCTACCTCGACGCGGTGGGGGTGGACCGGCCCGCCCACCTCGTCGGGAACTCCCTCGGCGGGGCGGTCGCCATGCGGCTGGCCGTGACCGAGCCGGCCCGGGTGGCCAGCCTCACGCTGGTCAACAGCGCGGGCTTCGGGCCGGAGGTGACCCTGGCGCTGCGGCTGCTGGCGGTGCGTCCACTGGGCCGGCTGCTGTTGCGTCCGAGTCGCCGCCTGGTCCACCGGGCGGAACGGATGCTCTTCCACGATGCGGCGTTCGCCACGCAGCGACGGGTCGAGTACGCGTTGGAGCTGGCCCGCCAGCCGTACACGGCGCGGGTCACCCTGGAGATCTGCCGCCACCTCGGCACCTTCCGCGGCGTCCGGCAGCAGTGGCGCGACGAGCTGCTGGCCCAGGTGGCCGAGCTCGACGTCCCCACCCTGATCGTGTGGGGCGACCGGGATCTCATCCTCCCGGCGGCGCACCTCGAGGCGGCGCGCGCCCGGCTGCCGAAGGCCCACACGCACCTGTTCACCGGCTGCGGGCACCTGCCGCAGATCGAGCGGGCCGAGCAGTTCCACCAACTGCTGGTCGACTTCTGGGCCGGTGAGCAGGCCGGCGGCGACCCGGCGGCGACGGCGGTCGCGGCGGACTGACGAGGTGCGAAGAGGCTCTCACCGGGAATGTCGGCATGGTGCCCGGCGACGAGGTGACCCTCTTTCTCAGCGGCGACGTGATGACCGGCCGGGGCGTGGACCAGATCCTGCCCCGGCCCGGCTCGCCGCGGCTACGCGAGCAGGTGGTCACCGACGCGCGCCGGTACGTGGAGCTGGCCGAGGCGGTGTCGGGGCCGATCTCCCGCCCGGTGCCGCCGGGGTGGCCGTGGGGGGACGCGCTGCGCCTGCTCGACGGGCTGGGGCCAGACGTGCGGATCATCAACCTGGAGACCGCGGTGACCGGTCGGGGCGAGTTCGCCCCCGGCAAGGCGATCCACTACCGGATGCACCCGGACAACCTGGCCTGCCTGACCGCCGCCCGTGTCGACGTCTGTGCGCTGGCCAACAACCACGTCCTGGACTTCGGCCCGGGCGGGCTGGCCGACACCCTCGACGCGTTGACCCGGGCCGGAATCACGCCCGCGGGCGCCGGCCGCGACGAGGTCGAGGCGTGGCGCCCGGCCCGGATCGACCTGGGCGGGGGCCGCCGGCTGCTGTTCTGGTCCGTCGGCACCCCGTCCAGCGGCGTCCCGCCGCACTGGGCGGCCACCGCCCGGCGGGCCGGTGTGGCGTACCTGCCGGAGGCGAGCGAGGAGTGCGCCGCCGCCCTCACCGCGCGCATCGACCGCGAGGCACGGCCGGCCGACCTGGTGGTGGTCTCCGTGCACTGGGGCTCGAACTGGGGGTACGACGTGCCGGCCGAGCAGGTGCGGTTCGCGCACCGGCTGGTGGAGGCCGGGGTACGCCTGGTGCACGGTCACTCGTCGCACCACCCGCGCCTTATCGAGGCGTACCGGGACGGTCTGATCCTCTACGGTGCCGGTGACCTGGTCGACGACTACGAGGGGATCGGTGGGCGGGAGTCGTACCGGCCGTGGCTGCGGCTGCTGCACCTGCCCACGTTCGACCGGGGCGGGTTGGTGCGGCTGCGGCTGGTACCGGTCCGGATCCGTCGGATGCGCCTGGAACCGGCGACTCCCGCCGAGGCGCGCTGGCTGGCGGACCTGCTCGATCGTCTCGGCGGGCCGTCGCGTACCGGCTTCCGGCTGGACGAGGACGGCCTGATCACCCTGCGCCGGCCCTGACGCCGCCCCGGCCCGGTGCCGCGGCCTCGGCGCTGGCGGTCGCGCACCTTCCCGCCGCGCGGTCAGGCCGGCCGGGCCTCGCGGCGCATGTGCAGCCGTACCGTGGTGCCGGCCGCGGTACTGTGCACCAGCACCAGGTCGCACAGCGCGTGCACGATGGCCAGGCCGCGCCCGCCGACGCCGTCGTGCCGGGGCGTCAACCGGCCGGCGAGCGGATCCTCCAACCAACCGTCGTCCCGGACCTCGCACACCAGATGTTCATCCGTCCGCCACACGTGCAGCATCCCGCCGCCGCTGGCGTGCGCCACGCTGTTGGTGGCCAGTTCGGTCACCGCGATCTGCAGGTCGGCGATCCGGTCCGGGTGCAGCGCGGCGTCCCGCGCGTACGCGGTGACGAACCGGCGTACCTCGGGGAGAGTGCCGAGGTCGTAACGGAGCAGCGCCACCGGTTCGTCGGGCGCGGCCAGTGGCTTGTTGTGTCCGGCGACGACCTGCGTCGGGGCGAAGTGCGGGCTGGGTCGCCGCCCGGCGGCGTCGACCAGCACCGGGTGGGTGCGGTGGGCGTCGGCGAGCACCCCGGTGGGCAGGCGCGTGGCGTCGTACGGGCAGAGGATGTGCAGATCACGGTCGGCGAACGCCAAGTTGATCAATGCCTCGTGTTGGGCGCAGGCCGGTTGCTCCGCCTCGGTGCGTCCCGGCCACACCGGTTCGCCGATGATGCGGACCCGCCGGCCGGGATGCCTGTCGAGGAACGCCTGGAGCACCCACGGGATGATCCGTCCCGGGTTGCGGCCCGCCTGCGTCATGTCGGCGTACCGGACCCGGTCGTCGGCCCCCACCCCGGCCCGGATCATCCCCAGCCGGTCGGCCGGCGTGGCCACCAGCACCGGCTCGTCGTGCGCCAGCCCCTCGAGGACGAACGGCACCGTCCCGGCCAGCAACTCCTCACGATCGCGGTAGAACAGCCCCTCGTGGATGAAGCCACCCGCGTGTGGTCCCGGCGTCACGCCACGCCTCCCGCGCGGGCGGTACCGTCCACCAGGTCGAGCAGGCGACTCAGCGCCGGACGGCAACCGACCAGGCGGACGGCGGAGGGCGCGTTGCGGCGGGCCCGGGCCAGCGCGGTCGCCGCACCCACATCGGCGAAGCTCAGCTCCGAGACATCCAGCACGGTCGTCCGTTCGTTGGTCGCTTCCCCGGTGACATGGTCGAGCATGGCGGTGAACGCCCCCCGGTTGCTCCGGTCGATCTCCCCGATCAGGCGCAGCCCGTGCGGGTCGCGGGTCCGGTACGCCCGCAGCAGCGGTGTCCAGGCGCGACCGGTTCGGGGGCCGACGGTGGCGGGATGCGCGGTGGTGACGGGGACGAGGTACTCGCTGGGGAAGAGCCGCCGGTCGTACAGACACATGCCGGCCGTGTGACCGTCGATGAACAGCCGGTTCACCTCGGCCTCGTACCGGCACAGGTCGGCCGGCGAGGCCCGGTGGCGCAGCGCCCAGCCCATGTCACCGACCATGCGCAGGCCCGGGTACCCCTCGCGACGCGACCGGTCTGCTTCGGCGGCGAGAGTGTCGATCATCGCCTCGGGGGTGAACCGGCCGCTTCCGGCGTACGCCTCCTCGGCGGCGACGATGCGTAGCTGCCCACCGGCCAGCGCCGCCCGGGTGGGTACGCCCCGGCTGTCGAGGTGGTCGCGAGCGGCCGACGGCGCGATCGCGTCGGTGAACCAGAGGGCCTTGTGACCGAGTCGCAGGCCGGCGGCGACGAACCGGCCGGCGGCGTCCAGGCCGTCGCTGTCGTCCTCGTGCGCCCAGCAGATGTGGTCTCCCAGGTGAACCTGGTCGACCACCGCACTCGTCGTCACCGTCATCGCCTTCCGGTCGGCGCGCCTCACTGTAGCCCCTCGTCAGGGGCCGTTCCAACGCCCCGGTGTGCGCCGGTGTCCGGTTTCGACCGGTGTCCGGCCAGCCGGTCGGGGAGTCGACAGCCTGTCCGGACCGGGCGGTGACGTGTGCCGCCGCCGCGCGGGGTTATCCGGCATTCCCGGAATGACGGATACCGGAAGCTGGTTGTGTCCCCTGTACCGCTGGCAGGTAAACCCCCCGGCGGTGCCGGCAGTTCCCCCGCAGGGGCGCTCGATCCGGAGCGCGTCGACACGATCGAAGGGGCAACCATCGTGAAGCAGAACTTCACTCGATGGCTCCCGGCCATCGCGAAGAACCGCAGGACCGCGCTGAGCGCCGCCGGCGTCGCCGCCCTGGCTGGTCTGGCGTTCGGCCCCGCCGCCGTGGCCGCCCCCGTCACGGGCGGTCCGCACGAGGGCGCCGTCGCCGCCATCGACCTGGCCACCGGCCAGCACCGGCAGGGTGCCACCGTCGAGTCCGCCCTGACCACCGGCGGCAGGACCACCGAGGTGTCGGCCGGCAAGCCGAGCCGGGACGAGCTCATCCCGCACGGTGTGGAGGGCGCCCAGTCCCGCATCCCGCTGGACGACGCCCAGCTCGCCAACGCCAGGGCCATCATCGCGGAGGCCAAGGAGACCGGCGTGGGCAAGCGCGGCGCGGTGATCGGCATCGCCACCTCGTTGCAGGAGTCCAAGCTCTACAACCTGGGCCACCTCGGCGCGTACAACGACCACGACTCGCAGGGCCTGTTCCAGCAGCGTCCGTCGTCGGGTTGGGGTACGCCCGACCAGGTGACCGACCCCAGGTACGCCTCCCGGGCGTTCTTCGAGGCGCTGAGGAACGTGCACGGTTGGCAGGAGCTGCCGCTGACCACGGCCGCGCAGACCGTGCAGGTCTCGGCGTTCCCGTACGCGTACGCGCAGTGGGAGCAGCAGGCCGCGGACATCGTCCAGCAGCTCTGGTGACCTTCCGAGCGACCGACCGGCCGGTCCCCCGTGTACACCGGGGGCCGGCCGGCGCGGCGTTCACCGGCGTTGGCGGGCGGCGCGGCGTTCACCGGCGTTGGCGGGCGGCGCGGCGGCCGAGGGCCACGTCGAGAAGGGCGGCGGCCAGGGCCAGCGCGATGATGCCCATCGCCAGCAGCAGCGAGTGCCGGAAGGCCGCCGACCAGTCCCCGGCGCTGGCCGCCAGCACCGAGAAGAACACCGCCCCGACCGCCGCGATGCCGGCGGCCGAGCCGAGCCGCTGGCCGGTCTGCAACATGCCGGCCGCGCTGCCGGCCTGCGGCACCGGCACCTCGGCCAGGGTGAGGGTCTGGTTCGGGGTGATGACCAGCCCGCTGCCCAACCCCGCCAGCAGCAGCGGCACCGCCGTGAGCAGTGGCACCGAGCCGGACGGGCCCCCGCGCAGCACGAGCACCACCGCCCCGAGGCCGAGCACCACGACCGCCAGTCCGGCGCCGACCAGCGGCCGTCCGAGCCGGCCGACGATCCGGCCGCCGAGTGCCGACGCCAGCGCCGACCCGAGGGCGAACGGCGTGATCGCCAGTCCGGCGACCAGCGCGCTGTGACCGAGACCGCGCTGCAGGTAGAGCGTGAAGATGAAGAAGAGCGCGGTGAAGCCCCCGAAGTAGACCAGCGCGATCAGTGCGCCGAGGGTGTACGAGCGCAGCCCGAACAGCCGCAGGTCGAACAGGGGAACCCGACCGCTCCGGGCGTAGCGGCGTTCCCACCGCGCGAAGCCGGCCAGTACGACGAGGCCCCCCGGGATCAGGGCCCACCTCCACGGACTGTGCCACTGTTCGCGCTGTACCAGTGGCAGCAGCAGGAGCAACACCCCGGCGCCGAGCAGCAGCATCCCGGTCAGGTCGAACAGGTGCCGGTCCGGTTGCCCGGCGGGTCGCGCCGGCAGCAGCCGCCAGCCGAGCACCACCCCGAGCATCCCCACCGGCACGTTGACGAAGAACACCCACCGCCAGCCGTGGTCCACGCCGCCGAGGGCGATGAGCAGCCCGCCCAGCAGTGGCCCGATCGCGGTGGAGACGCCGATGGTCGCGCCGAGCAGACCGAAGGCCCGACCCCGTTCCGCGTCCCGGAACAGTTGCTGGATCAGGCCTGTGACCTGGGGGGTGACCATCCCGGCGGCGGTTCCCTGGAGTAGCCGGGCGGCGACCAGCCAGCCGGGCGAGGGGGCCAGACCGGCCAGCGCGCTGGTGAGCGTGAAGAGGGCGACGCCCGCCACGAAGGCGGTGCGTCGCCCGTGGGCGTCGCCGAACCGGCCGGCGGGCACCAGGACCAGCCCGAACGTCAGCGCGTACCCGGACAGCACCCACTGCAGGTCACTGGGGCTGGCGTGCAACGCCTGCTGCAGGGACGGGACGGCGACGTTCACGATGCTGACGTCCAGCAGCGTCATGAACGCCGCGACCAGTGCGACGCCGAGGGCCTGCCACCGGCGTCGGTCACCGGGCGCGTCGACCGCCGACGGCGGGTCAGCCACGGCCGACCGCGACCCGGGCCCCGTGGGGCGGACGGCTCACGCCATCTGGCGGGCGCACCACCGGGGACCGAAGTCCAGCCCGGCCATCGGCGAGTCCTCCCGGTGCAGCAGGTTCTTCTCGGTGAGCAGGTGCAGGGGCTGGTGCACCTCCTCCGCCGCCATGCCCGCCTCCTCGGCGATCAGGTCCGGGTACGGCACCTGACCGCGCGCCTCCAGCGTCGCCACCGCGTCGTACACCCGTTCCTCGGCCTCCGACAGACGTACCTGCTGCATGGTGACCTCCTTGCCGTGACCCGCCCGTCGGACGGGCGGTCTGGGTACCGCGGCTTACCCACCGGGTGACCGACAATGCCCATCCGTTCGGGCGGTCGTGCCCCGCCGGCCGGGTTGTGGTGCCCTAGGGTGGACGCCGTGATCATCTGGGATCTCGTCGTCGTCGGCGCGGGCCCGGCCGGGCTGAGCGCCGCGCGGGTCGCCGCCGCGGCCGGCGTGCGGACGCTGGTGCTCGACCGGGCCACGCACCCCCGCTACAAGACCTGCGGCGGTGGTCTGATCGGTACCTCCCTGTCGGAGGTCGCCGGGCGGATGGAGGTGCCCGCGCACGATCGGGTCGACCGGGTGACGTTCACCCGGGACGGGCGACGCGCCTTCACCCGCCGGCACCGCGCCCCGCTGGTGGCGATGGTGCGCCGGGAGGAGTTCGACGACCGGCTGCGCGCCGCCGCGGTCGCCGCCGGGGCCGAGCTGCGCGAGGGGGTCGCCGTCCGGGGTGTGGAGCAGGACCCCGACGGGGTACGCGTACGCCTGGCTGACGGCACCACCGTGGCGGCCCGGACGGTGGTCGGGGCGGACGGCTCCTCCGGGGTCACCGCCCGGCACGTGGGCGTCCGGTTCCGGCAGGTGGACCTGGGCCTGGAGCGGGAGTTGCCGGTCCCGGCCGCCGTGCAGCGGCGCTGGCAGGGGCGGCTGCTGCTCGACTGGGGCGCCATCCCCGGCTCCTACGCGTGGGTGTTCCCCAAGGGGTCGTCGCTGACGGTCGGGGTGATCGCCGCCCGGGGCGAGGGTGCGGGCACCCGCGAGTACCTGCGCCGTTTCCTCGACCGGCTGGGCCTGTCCGGGGTGGAGCCGGAGCACGACTCGGGGCACCTGACCCGGTGCCGGTCCGACGACTCCCCGCTGCGCCGGGGCCGGGTGCTGGTCGCCGGGGACGCGGCGGGGCTGCTCGAACCGTGGAGCCGGGAGGGGATCAGTTACGCCCTGCGTTCCGGTGCGCTCGCCGGCGAGGCGGTCGCCGCCGGCGCACCGGACCGCTACGAACGGGACGTCCACCAGCGGCTGGTGCCGTCGATGCGGGCCGGTCACCGTCTGCTGGAGGTGTTCGAACGCCGCCCCGACGTCTTTCACGCCCTGCTGGCCACCCCGGCGGGATGGCGGATGTTCGTGCGGTTCTGCCAGGGGCGGGCCAGTTTCGACCGGGCGCTGACCCGCGCGCCGGTCCGGGCCGGTCTGGCGTTGCTGGACCGCCTGCCCCCGGTGCGCCAGCCGGTGCCCTGATGCCGTCCATCCCGCCGGTGGGACGGCATCGGCTGGCCAGGCCCCGGTCGACGGGCCGCGGGGGGCACCCGCGACCCGTCGACGGTGCGGTCAGAAGACGGGCACGCCCTCGCGCACCAGCTTCCAGTTCGGCACGAAGAAGTCGGCCGGGTCGATGACCCCCTTGGCCTGCGCCCAGTCGATCAACAGCTGACGGATCTCCTGCTGCTCGTTGTACACCTGGGTCTTCACGATGCCGGGGAAGTTGCCGCCGCCGCTGCGCCGGTAGTTGTTGACGGCGACGACGAACCGCGCGTCGGCGGCGACCGGGGTGTCGGTGCCGGGCAGGACGAGCCGGGTGATCCGCTGCCCGACCGGCTTCGAGATGTCGATGTCGTAGTCCACCCCGGAGAACACGTCGTAGTTGTAGTCCGGGACGGCCGGGTCGCTGACCGTGGCCGGGTCGACGGCGCCGCCCGGGGCGACGGTCTGGAAGTACTTCGCGGAGAACTCCAGGTACGTCCGGACCTCGGCGCCGCTGAGCACCACGGCCTCGAGGGTGTTGTCGAAGACGTACAGGCCGGCGACGTCGCGGATGCGCACGTCACCCTGCGGGAAGATCGCGGTACGGCTGAACGGCGCGGCGATCGACAGCACCGGCAGCGACGCGTACGCGGTGCCGGCGAGCGCCTTCGTGACCACCTCGGTCTGCACGTGGTTGATGAAGTCCAGGATCGGGGTGTCCAGGTACCGCGACGCGGCGGCGGACAACTCCTGCGAGGACCGGGCGACCACGGTGTTGACGTAGTTCACGGTCTTGACGTGCTGGCCACGTACGGCGGCGAGCACCGCCGGGTCCTCGACCACGGTGTTGGTGTTGAGCATGGACGCCCGCTTGGCGACGACCTTCCAGGTGCCGCGCACCTTCTGGACGGTGAAGTCCATCCGGGTCAGCCGCTGGCCCCACTTGGACGGCTCGGCGGTGAGCACCCGCTCGCCGGTGACCTCGTTGGTGTGGAACCTTTCCACCACCTCGGTGTGCGCGTGGCCGAACAGGATCGCGTCGATGCCCGGCACCTGCCGCGCGATGAGTGCCACCGGGTTCTCGATCGGCAGCTCCGGGCCGTAGCTGGAGGTGCCGCTGTCACCACCGTGCGCGGAGATGATCACGAGGTCGGCACCGCGCTCCCGCATGATCGGCACCCATCTCGCGGCGCTCTCGATCATGTCGGCGAAGACCAGTCTGCCCTCGACGTTGGCCTTGTCCCAGATCGCCGAACCCGGGTTGGTCAGGCCGAGGATGCCGACGTTGATGGTGGGGGAGTCCGGGCCGCCCAGGCGCACCTTCTTGATCACGTACGGCAGGTAGGCCGGTCGGCCGGTCTTCGCGTTGAGGGCGTTGGCGGCCAGCGCCGGAAAGCCGAGTTGCTCGATCCACGTCGCCAGCAGCGGCAGGCCGTAGTTGAACTCGTGGTTGCCCAGGGTGACCGCGTCGTACCGGAGCACGTTCATCGCGTGGGCCATCGGGTGCGTCTCACCGGTGACGGTGATCGGTTCCTGCTTGGCGTAGTACGTGGCCAGCGGGGTGCCCTGGATGGTGTCACCGGCGTCGAGGACGAGGGTCGCCCGGCCCCGCCGTTCGGCGCGGATCTGGTTGACCAGGGTGGCCAGCTTGGCGACGCCGACGTCGTTGTGCCTGCTGTCGTCGTACTCGGCGTCGCGGTAGTAGTCCCAGTTGTAGACGTTGCCGTGGGTGTCCGAGGTGCCCAGGACCGTCAGGTCCCAGGTCTTCGGGCCCTTCGCCTCGGCGGCCCGGGCGGGGGCGCCGACGATCAGGGGAGTGGTCGCCGCGGCGGCGGCGACGGCCAGCACCTGGCGGCGCGACGCGCCGGAGGAGGAGGTCATGCGGTGCCTTTCGCAAGGGGTGAGACGCCTCGTGGGCGCCGTTGCGCACCATAACGACCAGTTGTCACCCAGGCCACAGCGGCTCACGGTGTTTCACCCCACCAGCGTCACCGCCACCGAGGACAACGCCACCGTCGCCCGCGCGACGGCCGGTTTCTCCGCCGGCCGGTGGGGTAGGGCAGACAGGCAGCAGGACGGACAAAACATCCGAGGAGTCGACCGGTGAACCAGGACCAGTACACCACCCAGGACCCGACCGAGCAGTACGGCCAGCAGGAGGGGCAGCCCGCGCAGCAGCAGTCCGCGCCGGGCTCGACCCGCGAGATGGGCCCGAAGCCCGACCACGGCGAGGAGTCCTACCGGGGCAGCGGTCGCCTGGAGGGCAGGCGCGCGTTGATCACCGGCGGTGACTCGGGCATCGGGCGGGCGGTCGCGATCGCCTTCGCCCGGGAGGGCGCCGACGTGCTGGTCTCGTACCTCGGCGAGGAGGAGGACGCCGACGCCCGCGAGACGGTGCGGCTGATCGAGCAGGCCGGCCGCCGGGGCGTGGCGGTGCGCACCGACCTCACCGACGAGGGCAACTGCCGGGACCTCGTCGCCCGTACGGTGGCCGACCTGGGTGGCATCGACATCCTGGTGAACAACGCCGCGTACCAGATGTCCCAGGACGAGGGCATCGCGGGCATCACCACCGCGCAGTTCGACCGGGTCCTGAAGACCAACCTGTACGCGATGTTCTGGCTGTGCCAGGAGGCCGTCCCGCACATGAAGGAGGGCGCGACGATCATCAACACGACGTCGATCCAGGCCTTCGACCCGTCGCCGCAACTGCTCGACTACGCCACCACCAAGGCGGGGATCGCCAACTTCACCAAGGCTCTCGCCGCCCAGCTCGCCCAGCAGGGCATCCGGGTCAACGCGGTCGCGCCGGGCCCGGTCTGGACTCCGCTGATCCCGGCCACCATGCCGGAGGAGAAGGTGAAGCAGTTCGGCACGGACACCCCGCTGGGCCGGCCGGCGCAGCCCGCCGAGCTCGCCCCGGCGTACGTCTTCTTCGCCTCGCAGGAGTCCAGCTACGTCACCGGCGAGATCCTCGGCGTCACCGGTGGACGCCCGACGAAGTGAACCGGCATCCCGCCCGGGTGGCGTCCGGTCGCCCGGGCGGCGCGGCACGCCGGCTCCGCGTCCGGGTTTGGCGGGTTCCGGCCGGTCAGCGGGGCCAGCCGGCGAGCCGGTCCCGCATCCGGGCGATCTGCCCGGCCTCCAGGCCGTAGCGGCGGAACCGGCGGTCGGGCAGCCGGTCCAGATAGCGACCCGCATCCCGGACGTCGGCGTCCTCCAGCGCGGGGTCGACCTGCCGGGCCAGCTCCAACAGCTCCGCGACCGACCAGCGGTCAAGGGCCGCAGCCACGTCGATGTAGTCGCGTGCCTCACGGCGGTTGACCAGGGCGGCAATCTTGTTCGCCACCAGGTCCCGCACGTCCATCACCGGGCCGAAGTCCATCACCACCGGGGAGCGGTACCGGTCGAGGCGGGCCAGGCTCAACCGGATCTGCCGGTCCCCGCGGCGCACCACGAAGTCTCTCAGGTCCTGGTCGACGCCGTCGAACAGCCCGCCGAGGTCGCTGTCCGGGTCGGCGTCGACGACCGCGTACCCGGCCCGTTCCAGCGCCGCGCGCACCTCCGTGGCCGCCGCCGCGGCCGCGCCCTCGACGTCGGCGAACAGGTCCACGTCCTCGGTGGGTCGGGTGACCAGACCGTGCGCCGCCCACGCCACCCCGCCGCCCAGCACGAACCGGTGCCGCCCGGCGGCGGTGAGCGCCACCCGGGCGACCTCGCGGTAGAAGTCGTGCAGGTGCGTCACGCCGCCCGCAGACCCTGGTGCCGGCTCTCCCACGCCTGTCGCACCCCGCGCGGCAGGTTCAGCCGTCGCCACACCCGGCGCAGCGTACGCCCGTTGATCAACTGCCGCAGGTCGTCGGTGCGGGTGCTCTCCCGCAGCACGTTCTCGTACATCCACAGCAGGTCGTCGGGTTCGGCCAGGTCGAAGGTCCGCTGCGCGTTCCACATCAGCCGCACCGGCAGTTCCACGACGCCCCGGGTGGGGCCGACCAGTTCGGTGAGGGTGCGCGCCACCACGGCGGGCCGGCCCGGGCGGGCCAGGCGCGCCACGGGAGTCGCGGTGCTCTGCATGGCATCAGGGTAACCCCGCACCGGCGCCGTCCCGCTACGACCGGCCCACCGGCCCCGCCCGCCCGGCGCGCTGCCGGCCAGGCGGATCGGAGAAAAGATCCTCCGGGCGGGCTCGCGGAGTCCGACGGGCTGGCCTATGTTCAGGTGGTCGGCCCGCACGGCGGGGAGGAGGAGCCCACCATGGGTCTACGTGCCTTCGTCGAGAGCTGGCCGGTCTACCGGCAGCTCACCGGCACCGACCCGCTGGGCCGGGGCGCCGCCGCCCGGTCGGCGCGGTCGGCGCGGTTGACCGCCCGCACCGAGAGCGCGGACAGCGTGGTCCGGTCGGTCTGCCCGTACTGCGCGGTGGGCTGCGGGCAGCGGGTCTTCGTCACCGACGGCCGGGTCACCCAGATCGAGGGCGACCCGGACAGCCCGATCTCCCGGGGCCGGCTCTGCCCGAAGGGCGCGGCCAGCAAGAGCCTGGTGACCAGCCCACTGCGGCAGACCACGGTCCGTTACCGCCGGCCGTACGGCACCGAGTGGGAGGACCTGGAGCTCGACACCGCGCTCGACATGATCGCCGACCGGGTCCTCGCCGCTCGCGCGGAGACCTGGGAGGACGTCGACACCGCCGGCCGGCCCCTCAACCGGACGTTGGGCATCTCCAGCCTGGGCGGGGCGACGCTGGACAACGAGGAGAACTACCTCATCAAGAAGCTGTTCACGGCGATGGGGGCACTCCAGATCGAGAACCAGGCCCGGATTTGACACTCCGCCACCGTCCCCGGTCTGGGGGCCAGCTTCGGTCGCGGTGGCGCGACGGACTTCCAACAGGACGTCGCCAACGCTGACGTCATCGTCATCCAGGGTTCGAACATGGCCGAGGCCCACCCGGTGGGCTTCCAGTGGGTCATGGAGGCCAAGCGCCGTGGCGCGAAGGTCTTCCACGTCGATCCCCGGTTCACCCGGACCAGCGCCGTGGCCGACACGTACCTGCCGATCCGGGCGGGCACCGACATCGCGCTGCTCGGCGGCGTCGTGCGCTACATCCTGGACAACGAGCTCGACTTCCGGGAGTACGTGCTGACGTACACGAACGCGGCGACGATCGTCAGCGACCGGTTCGTCGACGCCGAGGACGCCGACGGCCTGTTCTCCGGCTTCGATCCCGAGACCGGCAGCTACGTCCAGGACAGCTGGCAGTACGCGGGCCACGAGAGCGACTCGGGCAGTGGCCACACCGCCCGGGCGCGCGACAGCGCGGCCGGGCTGCGCCACGAGTCGCACGGCGCGCGGGTCGACGGGACCGTGCCGCGGGACGAGACGTTGCGCCATCCACGCTGCGTATACCAGATCCTGAAACGGCACTTCGCCCGCTACACGCCGGAGATGGTGCAGCGGGTCTGCGGCATCCCGCAGGAGAGGTTCCTGGAGCTGGCCCGCGCCTGGACGGAGAACTCCGGCCGGGAACGCACCGGGGTGCTGATCTACTCGGTCGGCTGGACGCAGCACAGCGTCGGCGTGCAGTACATCCGCACCGGCGCGATCATCCAGCTGCTGCTGGGCAACATGGGTCGCCCCGGCGGCGGCATCCTCGCGCTGCGCGGCCACGCCAGCATCCAGGGCTCCACCGACATCCCGACGCTCTACAACCTGCTGCCGGGGTACCTGCCGATGCCGCACCACGCCGACCATCCGACGTTCGACGCGTGGGTGGACGGCATCCGGCACCCGGGCCAGAAGGGCTTCTGGGGCAACGCCCGCGCGTACGCGGCGAGCCTACTCAAGGCCTACTGGGGAGACGCGGCGACGCCGGAGAACGACTTCTGCTACGGCCACCTGCCCCGGATGACCGGTGACCACGGCACCTACCAACAGGTGCTGAACATGATCGACGGGAAGGTGAAGGGCTACTTCCTGCTCGGCCAGAACCCGGCGGTCGGCTCGGCGCACGGCCGCGCCCAGCGCCTGGGCATGGCCAACCTCGACTGGCTGGTGGTCCGCGACCTGTTCCTGACCGAGAGCGCGACGTTCTGGCAGCGCGGCCCCGAGGTCGCCACCGGCGAGATCGTGCCGGAACAGTGCCGCACCGAGGTGTTCTTCCTGCCCGCCGCCGCGCACGTGGAGAAGGAGGGCACCTTCACCCAGACCCAGCGGCTGGTGCAGTGGCGGGAGAAGGCCGTCGAGCCACCCGGCGACGCCCGCTCCGAGCTGTGGTTCTTCTACCATCTGGGCCGGCGGCTGCGGGAGAGGCTGGCCGGCTCGCCGCTTCCCCGGGACCGGGCGCTGCTCGACCTGGCCTGGGACTACCCCACGCACGGCCCGCACGCGGAGCCGGACGCCGAGGCGGTGCTGCGCGAGATCAACGGGTACGAGGTGGCGACCGGCCGCCCGCTGTCGTCGTTCGCGCAGGCGCGCGACGACGGCTCCACGGCCGTGGGCTGCTGGATCTACTCCGGCGTGTACGCCGACGGCGTCAACCAGGCCGCCCGACGCAGGCCCGGCCACGAGCAGGACTGGGTGGCCGCCGAGTGGGGCTGGGCCTGGCCGGCGAACCGCCGCATCCTCTACAACCGGGCCTCCGCCGACCCGCAGGGCCGGCCGTGGAGCGAACGGAAGCGTTACGTCTGGTGGGACGAGGCGAAGGGGGAGTGGACCGGCTACGACGTGCCGGACTTCGAGCGGACCAAGCCGCCGACCTACCGGCCGCCCGAGGGCGCCTCCGGGCCGGAAGCCCTCGCCGGGGACGACCCGTTCGTGATGCAGGCCGACGGCAAGGGGTGGCTGTACGCGCCCAGCGGTGTGCTCGACGGCCCGCTGCCGACGCACTTCGAGCCGGCCGAGTCCCCGGTGCGTAACCCGTTGTACGGGCAGCAGGCCAACCCGGCCCGCAAGGTCTACGCGCACCCGGTGAACTCGGTGAACCCGAGCCCGCCGCAGGAGCACAGCCAGGTCTTCCCGTACGTGTTCACGGTCAGCCGGCTCACCGAGCACCACACCGCCGGTGGCATGAGCCGGACCGTCCGACCGTTGGCCGAACTGCAGCCGGAGATGTTCGTGGAGGCGTCCCCGGAACTGGCCGCCGAGGCGGGCCTGACCCACCTCGGCTGGGCGCACCTGATCAGCGGCCGGGCGGTGATCGAGGCGAAGGTGCTGGTCACCGACCGGCTCACCCCGCTGCGGGTGGACGGCCGGGTGATCCACCAGCTGTGGCTGCCGTACCACTTCGGGTACGAGGGGATCGTCACCGGCGACTCGGCCAACGATCTGTTCGGCATCATCCTCGACCCGAACGTGCTGATCCAGGAGAGCAAGATCGGCACCTGCGACGTCCGTCCCGGACGCCGCCCCACCGGACCGGCCCTGCGGGACCTGGTGGCCGACTACCGGCGGCGGGCCGGCATCGTCCCCGGCACGACGCCGCCGACGGTGACCACCGGGATCCGTCCGCCG
The DNA here is from genome assembly GCF_004348595.1 of Micromonospora sp. KC723. Lineage (GTDB taxonomy): Bacteria > Actinomycetota > Actinomycetes > Mycobacteriales > Micromonosporaceae > Micromonospora. The sequence goes on along the minus strand of NZ_SMKD01000045.1, from coordinate 14,177 downwards.
ACCGGCGACGACGACGCGGGGCCTGGGGAGAACGACGATGCCTGACGGCAACAGCCTGTACGGTCCGCTCGACCCCGCCCCGGACGCGGGCTGGGTCGAGGCGGGACCCCGGATGGGCTTCTTCACCGACACCAGCGTCTGCATCGGCTGCAAGGCGTGCGAGGTGGCCTGCAAGGAGTGGAACGGCGTTCCCGACTCCGGGTTCGACCTGCTCGGCATGTCCTACGACAACACCGGCGCGTTGACCGCCAACTCGTGGCGGCACGTGGCGTTCGTCGAACAACCCCGCCCCGCCGGTCACCACGACGCCCCAGGGACGCGGTTCCTCGGGATGCCCGGCGCGCGACCGCCCGGCCGGGACTCGGGCGCCGAGGGACGCGCCGACTTCCGCTGGCTGATGATGTCGGACGTCTGCAAGCACTGCACCCACGCCGCCTGCCTGGACGTCTGCCCGACCGGGGCGTTGTTCCGCACCGAGTTCGGCACGGTCGTGGTGCAGGAGGACATCTGCAACGGCTGCGGCTACTGCATCCCCGCCTGCCCGTACGGGGTCATCGACCAGCGCCGGGGCGACGGCCGGGCATGGAAGTGCACGCTCTGCTACGACCGGCTGGGCGCCGGCCTGACCCCGGCCTGCGCGCAGGCCTGCCCGACCGAGTCCATCCAGTACGGCCCCCTCGACGAGCTGCGGGAACGGGCCGCCCAGCGGGTGGCGCGGCTGCACGGGCACGGCGTGGCGCAGGCCCGCCTCTACGGTCACGACCCGACCGACGGGGTGGGCGGCGACGGCGCGTTCTTCCTGCTGCTCGACGAGCCGGAGGTGTACGGCCTGCCGCCGGACCCGGTGGTCACCACCCGGGACCTGCCCCGGATGTGGAAACGTGCCGGACTGGCCGCGCTGGCCATGGCGGCGGCGGCCGTCGCCGCGTTCGTCGGAGGTTCACCGTGACCGCGCGCCCCCCGGTTGGTGACCGGTTCCGCCGGTTCCGTGAACGGCTCGGCGGGGGCGGCGAGGAACTGCGGGTGCCCGCGGCCGAGTTCACCTCGTACTACGGGCGACCGATCCTGAAGGCGCCGGTGTGGCGGTGGAACATCCCCGCGTACCTGTTCACCGGCGGACTGGCGGCCGGTTCGTCGCTGCTGGCGACGGGCGGGCAGCTCACCGGCCGGCCGGCGCTGCGCCGCGCCGGCCGGGTCACCGCGCTCGGCGCGGTCACCGCCAGCGCGTACCTCCTCATCCACGATCTCGGCAGGCCGGCGCGCTTCCACCACATGCTGCGGGTGGCGAAGCCGACCTCGCCGATGTCGGTGGGCACCTGGATCCTCGGCGCGTACGGCCCGGTCGCCGCGATCGCGGCGGTCGCCGAGACCGCGACGTGGCTGCCCGAGCGGGGCGCGGCAGGGCTGGCCCGCCGGCTGCTGCCCCCGGCCGGGCAGGTCGCCGGGCTGGCCGCCGCCACCGTCGCGCCGGCCCTGGCCACCTACACCGGGGTGCTGCTCGCCGGGACAGCCGTGCCGTCCTGGCACGAGGCGTACCCGCACCTGCCGACCGTCTTCGCGGGCAGTGCCCTGGCCAGCGGCGCCGCGGTGGGGCTGATCGCCGCGCCCTGCGCGCAGGCCGGGCCGGCCCGCCGCCTCGCGGTCGCCGGAGCGGCCCTGGAGCTGTGGGGTACACACGCGGTGGAGACCCGCCTCGGGCTGCTCGGCGAGCCGTACACGACCGGCACCCCCGGCCGGTTGTTGCGCGCAGGGCAGGCGCTGACCGTCGCCGGGCTGGTCGGCGCAGTGGTCGGCCGGCGCAGCCGGCTGCTCTCCGGGCTCTCCGGTGCCGCGCTGCTCGCCGCGTCGGTCGCCACCCGCTTCGGGATCTTCCACGGCGGGGTCGCCTCCGCGAAGGACCCGAAGTACACCGTGGTGCCGCAGCGGGAGCGGGTACGCCGCCGCGCGGCCGGCGCGACCTGAGCCTCCCGGCACCCGTGGCCGGGGCCTGTGGTTGACTCCTGGACGGAGACGTTCAGGCGGCTGGTGCCCCTCGCAGCCTTCAAAGCTGTTGTGGTCCGGGACCCGGGCCAGGCGGGTTCGATTCCCGTCCGTCTCCGCCACGTCACACGGAGGGCTGACACGCATGGCCGAGGCGGCGACCGACCCACGGCGGCGGGTCCCGCGCACCGACGCCCTGCTCGCCGACCCCCACCTGGCCACCGCTGTCGCCACCCTCGGCCGGGACCGGGTCAAGGCCGCCGTCGTCACCGCCCAGCACCGCGCCCGGCGCGGTGAGATCACTCCCGAGCAGGTCCGCGCCGCCGCGCTGGCCGCGCTGCCCGCGCCCACGCCCCGGATGGTGCTCAACGCCACCGGCGTCCTGCTGCACACCAACCTCGGCCGGGCGGCGCTGTCCGCCGCCGCCGTCGACGCGTTGGTCGCCGCGGCCGGGCACACCGACGTGGAGCTGGACCTGGCCACCGGCCGGCGGGCCCGGCGGGGACGGGACACCCTGGACGCGCTCGCCGCCGCGGTGCCCGACGCCGCCGCCGTGCACGTGGTCAACAACGGCGCCGCCGCGCTGGTGCTCGCCGCCACCGTGCTCGCCGCCGGCAGGGAGATCGTGATCAGCCGGGGCGAACTGGTCGAGGTCGGTGACGGCTTCCGCCTGCCGGACCTGCTGGAGAGCACCGGCGCCCGGCTGCGCGAGGTCGGCACCACCAACCGCACAGCGCTGCACGACTACGCCCGGGCGGTCGGCCCGCACACCGGCTTCGTGCTCAAGGTGCACCCGGCCAACTTCGTCGTCACCGGCTTCACCTCCGCCGTGCCGGTGCGGGCGCTGGCCACCCTCGGCGTGCCGGTCGTCGCCGACATCGGTTCCGGTCTGCTCGCCCCCGACCCGCTGCTGCCCGCCGAGCCGGACGCCGCCACCACCCTGCGCGCCGGCGCGGCACTGGTGACCGCCAGCGGCGACAAGCTGCTCGGCGGCCCGCAGGCCGGGCTGCTGCTCGGCGACGCCGACCTGGTCGAGCGGCTGCGCCGGCACCCCCTGGCCCGGGCGCTGCGGGTCGACAAGCTGACCCTGGCCGCGCTCGCCGCCACCCTGCACGGGCCCGACACGCCCACCCGGGCCGCCCTGCACGCCGACCCGACCGCGCTTCGCGGACGCGCCGAACGGCTCCGCGACGCGCTCGCCGCGGACGGCTGCCCGGCCGAGGTGGTGCCCAACGTCGCCGTGGTCGGCGGTGGCGGCGCACCCGGCGTCGACCTGGAGTCCTGGGCGGTCAGCCTGCCCGAGGCGTACGCCGAGCCGCTGCGCCGGGGCAACCCCCCGGTGCTCGGCCGGGTGGCGCGTGGCCGGCTCCTGCTGGACCTGCGTTGCGTGCCGGCCGCCTCGGACGACACGCTGAGCGGCGCGGTGCGGCGGGCGGCCGGCTGACATGTACGTGGTCGCCACCGCCGGGCACGTCGACCACGGCAAGTCCACGCTGGTGCGGGCGTTGACCGGGATGGAACCCGACCGGTGGGCCGAGGAGCGCCGCCGGGGCATGACCATCGACCTCGGCTTCGCCTGGACCGCCCTGCCCTCCGGCGGCACCGTCGCCCTCGTCGACGTACCCGGACACGAACGCTTCGTGCCGAACATGCTCGCCGGGGTCGGGCCGGTGCCCGCCGCCCTGGTCGTGGTGGCCGCCGACGAGGGCTGGATGCCGCAGTCCGCCGAGCACCTGGCCGCACTGGACGCGCTCGGGGTGTCGTACGGCCTGCTCGCGGTGACCCGCGCCGACCTGGCCGACCCGGGGCCGGCGATCGAGGTGGCGCGGGCCGAACTCGCGGCCACCTCTCTCGGCGAGGTCGAGGCGGTCGCGGTCAGCGGCGTCACCGGCGCAGGCCTGCCCGAGCTGCGTGCCGCCCTGGACCGGCTGGTCGCGCGGCTGCCGGCGGCGGCGGTGGACGCCCCGGTGCGGCTGTGGGTGGACCGGTCGTTCACCATCCGGGGCAGCGGCACGGTGGTCACCGGCACTCTCGGCGGCGGCCGGCTGCGCGTCGATGACCAGCTCGAACTCGCCGCCACCGGCGAACCGGTGCGGGTGCGTGGCCTGCACCGGCTGGGCGAGGCCCGCGACCGGGTCGAGGCGGTGGCCCGGGTGGCGGTCAACCTGCGCGGCGTGCCGAAGGACCGGCTGGCCCGGGGTGACGCCCTGCTGACACCCGGCCGGTTCCGGCTGACCGCGCTGCTCGACGTGCGGCTGGCCGGTGATCCGGCCGCCGACCTGCCCGCCGCGCTCACCCTGCACGTCGGTTCGGCGGCCGTGCCGGTGCGGGTGCGCCCGCTCGGCGTCGACACCGTCCGGTTGCGGCTGGCCCGGGCGCTGCCGCTGCTCGTCGGTGACCGGGCGTTGCTGCGCGACCCCGGCCGGCACCACGTGGTGGGTGGGGTGACCGTGCTGGACGTGGACCCGCCGCCGCTGGCCCGCCGGGGTGCCGCCGCCGCCCGGGCCGAGGCGCTCGCCGGCCTCGACGGGCGAGCAGACCTGGCCGGGGAGCTGCGCCGCCGGGGCCTGGTCCGGGCGGCGGAGCTGACCCGGATGGGTGTCACGGTCACCGCCGACCCGGTGGCGGGGGACTGGCTCGCCGACCCGGACCACTGGCGGCGGCTGGGAGCCCGACTGGTCGAGGAGACCGTCCGGTACGCCCGCGCGCATCCCCTGGAGCCCGGCGTGCCGGTCGAGGCGTTGCGGCACCTTTTGGCCCTGCCCGACCGGGCGCTGGTCGAGGCGCTGGTGCGTCCGCCGCTGGCGTTGCGCGCCGGCCGGGTGACCGCCGGGCCCGTCGACACGCTGCCGGAGCCGGTGGCCCGGGCGGTACGGCGGATCCGCGCCGAGTACGCCGAGCACCCGTTCCGTGCTCCCGGGGCCGACCGGCTCGCCGCCCTCGGCCTCGGCTCCCGCGAGATCGGCGCGGCGGTCCGCGCCGGCGCGCTGCTCAAGCTCGCCGACAACGTGGTGCTGCTGCCCGGCGCGTTCGACGAGGCGGTCCGCGTGCTGGCGGCCCTGCCGCAGCCGTTCACGCTCAGCGCCGCCCGGCAGGCGCTGGACACCACCCGCCGGGTGGCGGTGCCGCTGCTGGAGCTGCTGGACCGGCGCGGGGCCACCCGGCGGTTACCCGACGACGCCCGTCAGGTGGTCGTGCCGCCGCCCGGCGCCGTACCGGGCGTCTGCGCCGAAGCCGCTGTGCCGGTGCCGCCGCGTCGCCTACCGTGACGCCATGGACCCTTCGGCCGTCTGGCGGGACAAGAACCACCGCTGGCGGATCGAGGCTTACCGGGCGCCGGACCTGAGGTTCGCCATCTTCGCCACCAACGGCACCACCGAGTCCGCCCCGCTGTGGCTGTTCGGCATGGCGGCGCTGGCCCGCTGGCTGATGACCCACGCGATCTCCCTGGACGACCTGGAGACCGACTGACCGGAAAGGGGCGCGATGGGCGGTCAGCTCGCGCTGGTGGCCGTGCTGGTGCTGGTCAACGCCGCCCTGTCGGGCAGCGAGATGGCCCTGGTGACGCTCCGCGAGGGGCAGCTGCGCCGGCTCGGTCGGGCGGGTCCGGCCGGCGTCCGGCTGGCCCGGCTGTCGCGTGAACCGAACCGCTACCTGGCCACCATCCAGCTCGGTATCACCCTCGCCGGTTTCCTCGCCTCGGCGGCCGCCGCGGTCACGCTCGCCGAGCCGTTGGTCGGTCCGCTGCGGTTCCTCGGTGCCGCCGCCCGCCCGGCGGCGGTGGTGCTGGTGACCGTGCTGCTCACCTTCGTCACCCTCGTCGCCGGGGAACTGGTGCCGAAGCGGTTGGCGATGCAGCGGGCGGAACGCTGGGCGTTGCTGGCCGCGTTCCCGCTGGACCTGCTGGCCGGGGTGTCCCGCCCGGCGGTGTGGCTGCTCAGCCGCAGCACCGACCTGCTGGTCCGGCTCGCCGGCGGCGACCCTCGGGCCAGCCGGGCGGAGGTGACCGAGGACGAACTTCGGGAGATGCTGGTCAGCCAGCAGGGCCTGTCCTCGCAGCAGCGGGAGATCCTCGCCGGGGCCTTCGACATCGCCGGGCGCACCCTGCGCGAGGTGCTGGTGACCCGCCGGCAGGTGACCATGCTCCCCGCCGATTTGGCCCCGTCCGAGGCGATGCGGCGGCTCGCCGCCGCCGGCCGGTCCCGGGCGCCGGTGGTCGGTCCCGGCGGGCTGGACGACGTGTGCGGCGTGGTGCACATCCGGGACCTGATCGGCGGTGACGGGGACACCGCCGGCGGGCGGGCCCGCCCGCCGGTGCTGCTGCCCGGCACACTGCCGGTCGCCGAGGCGATGCGGCAGCTGCGCGAGCGCCACGAGCAGCTCGCCCTGGTGGTCGACGAGTACGGCGGGGTCGACGGCCTGGTCACCATGGAGGACCTGTTGGAGGAGGTGGTCGGGGAGCTGTACGACGAGACCGACCGGGACGTGCGCGGGGTGGTCCGGGAGGCCGACGGGGCGTTGCTGCTGCCCGGGGACTTCCCGCTGCACGACCTGCCGGACGTCGGCGTGCGGCTGACCTTCCCGCTGTCACGCGACTACACCACGGTCGCCGGGCTGGTCCTGGCCGGCCTCGGGCGGTTGCCGGCCGGCCCGGGGGACACGGTGCGGCTGCCCGGGCTCACCGTCGAGGTGGTCGAGGTGGCCGACCGGGCGGTGCGCCGGGTCCGGGTGCGGGGCCCGGCCGTCGTGGGCTGACCCGGACGGGTGAACCACCGCCGCAACCGCGCGGCCGAACCGTCGGGCTGCGTACCGTCCGGGGCGTGAGGGACCGTGGCGTGCGGACGTTCCTGGCGGTGCTCGCCGGGCTCGCGGTGATCTACTTCGGGGTGACCGGCCGTGACTCCACCGCGGAGGGCGGCGGGATCTCCGGCGGGATCGCGCTGCTCGCCCTGCTGGCCGCCCTGTTGGTCTGGCACCTGACCAAACCGGGCCAGCCGGTCAAGTGACGGCGTCCGGCCCGCTCAGCGCAGCGCCGCAGTCCGGTTGACCTCACCGGCGGACTCCTCGCCGAGCGCGACCCGCACCAGCGCCGAGGCGAGCCGACCGAAGTCCGCCTCGCTGACCAGCCCGGCCAACCCGCGCGGGTTGGCCGGCAGTCCCAGCCGCTTCGCCCCGGCCAGGGTGCGGCGGTCGGCGTACGGTCGCACGTCCGGCCAGACCGCCTGCGCCTCGCGCAGGAAGATGTCCGCGCCGGTCGGACCGATGCCGGGGAACTCGGTCAGCAGCCGGCGTAGCCGGCTCGCCTCCCCGTCGGCCTCCCGGTGCAACCGCCGCAGGTCACCGTGCCAGCGGTCCAGGCAGAGCCGGGCCCCGGCGCCGAGCATCGTCGCGGTCCGCTCGTCGTAGCGGCGGTAGTGCCCGCGGCCCAGGGCGTCGACCCGCTCCTGCCAGCTCGCCGCCTCCATCGCCTGCGGGGTCCGCCACCCCGCGGCGAACAGCTCCCGGGCGGCGGCCACCGCCACCCGCGCCCGGATGCGGGTGCTGAGCAGCGTGGCGAGCACCAGCAGTTGGTAGAGCGGCCCGGGCCGGTCGGTGAGGCGGATGCCGGCCTCCTCGGCGTACGTGCGGGCCTGCCGGTCCAGCAGCGCCCGGACCACCCGGTGTACGTCGTCCATCGGTCTGGACTACCCGCTGCGCGGCGGTTCAGCCGGGCCGGCGGCGGGGAGAATGCGGGCCACACCGGCGGGTATGCAAAACCGGTGCGCGGCCTCGCCGGTCGCGTGCTCCCACCGGAAGGAGACACGTGGTGCAACCGCAGCAGGAGGAGTTCCGCCGCAACGACAAGGGAGCCACCAGCCAGGACAGCAAGGGCCCCCGACCGACCGGGCATCCGCGCAACAAGACCCACTCGACGGGTGACCGGGGCAGGCCCGTCCCGAAGGGACAGGTGTCGCCGTACGGCCCAACCGGTGAGCCGGTGGCTGACGACGACAGCGACGCACGGGGTTAACGACCCCGCCCCGATGGCGGCCGCAGCCGGTTCCAGGTGGCTGCGGCCGCCATCCCGTACGCCAGGTGCGGCACGATGTCGGTGGCCCAGTCGCCCCTGCCCCACCGGCGCGGGTCGGTCACGCCCAGCGCCGCCATCGCCCCCGCGGACACGGCCATCACTGCGCCGCCGAGCAGCACCGTCGCGACGGTCGCGTTCGTCCTGCCGCCGGTGGCGGCCCCGAAGAGCGCGCCGACGGCGGCCCCCATGCCGTAGCCGAGCAGCGGCCCGAGGCCGGAGCGACGGGTGGCCGCCCGGTCCTCGGGACCGAGGTCCAGGTGCGTCACCTCGGTCAGCCGGCCGGCGCTGCGCTGCGGGGTGTCGCTCGCGGGCCGGGCCCGCAGCGCCATGTCCAGGTAGCCGGCGACGTTCAACGCCGCGCTGCCGACCGTGCCGGCGATGGCGCCGTCGACCAGGGCGGATCCTCTCACTTCGGGTCGCCGGGCTCGCGCTCACTCTTGGGGCCGAAGGTCCGGTCGCCCCGGACCACGCCCCGCTGTCCGCGATCCTCCTGGAGAATCCGGTTGGCGACCTGGTTCGCCTCCTGGTCGGCCGCCCGGCCGGACTGCTCGATGACGTCGCGCAGCCGTGCCCGTTCCTTGTCGTAGGCGTTGCTTCCGGGCCGTGGTCCTGGCATCGCCGCCTCCTCGGTCGCGGTCACCGTGTGCCGTACCCGGGCCGTCTACCCGTCTGGGCGCGCGCCAACCGCTCAGCCGCCGCGGACGACGGTGACTCAGTCCGGTGCGCGGACGACGGCGACGGGGCAGGCGCTGTGGTGCAGCAGGCCGTGGCTGACGGAGCCGAGCAGCAGCCCTTTCAACTCGCCGCGCCCCCGGCCTCCGACGACCACCAACGCCGCGCGGCGCGACGCGGCGGTCAGCGCGGGCACCGGCCGGTCCCGGACCATGTCCCGGGTGACCGGCAGGTCCGGGTAGCGTTCCGCGATGCCGGCGAGAGACTCGGTGAGTACCCGTTGTTCCTCGTCGCGTAGTTCGTTCTGGTCGTAGACCAGGGGCCGCATGTCGCCGGGGCCCGCCGAGGCCGGGTACCGGTAGGCGTGCACCGCGTGCAGGGTCGTGCCCCGCAGGGCGGCCTGTTCGGCGGCGAAGTCCACGGCGGACCGGGACAGCGCGGAGTCGTCGACCCCCACCACCACCGGCCCGTCGGGCCGCTCCTCGCCGCGGGCGACCAGCACCGGGCAGTCGGCGTACGTGGTGACCTGGACGGCGACCGAGCCGACCAGCAGGGCGGTGAATCCGCCCAGTCCCCGGTCGCCCAGGACGATCATCGCCGCGGTGGCGGACTCACCCAGCAGCACCGCCGACGCCTCACCGTCGATGATCTCTCCGGTCGTCCGCAGCCCGGGCCGGGTCGCCTCGGCCTCGGCGACCGCCCGCGCCACCAGTTCCTCGGCCTGGTGGCGTAGCCCGCTACCGGGTGGGCCGTCGGGAGGCCGACCGACGGGCACCCGCAGCAGGGGCCAGATGAATCCGTGCACCACCCGCAGCGGCCGGCGTCGGCGGTCCGCTTCGGCGGCGGCGAGCCGGACGGCCCGCAGCGCCGGCTCCGATCCGTCCACGCCCACCACGACCGCCGCGCCGTCCGCCGAGTTCACGCCCACCCACCTCCTGCCGGTCAGTATCGCGGTCCACGTGGTGTCACCGGGCCGATACCGGTAGTACCGCCCGCGCCTTTGGAGGGTTGTACGACCCGTGCGCGGCGATCTCAGGACCTGCGGGCCGTCCTCGGTCGGGCGGTGACGGCGGTCGCCGGCAGCGGTGTCGACGGTTTCTGGTCCTCGGCACCGGCCTGCCCACCAGGGGAACGTGCGCCAGGTGGCCCGACGGCGTCGTCCCGGTGGCGCGGTGGCGGTCGCGCGGCTACCCGGCGGCGGTGCCGGACGCGTTCCACGGCGGGCTGGCGGTCAGGCCGGCGGGGTTGCTCCTCGCCCTGATGCTGGCCAACGCGTTGCCCCCGGTCGGTGCGCTGCCCGGTCGGAGCCTCCGTATGATTCTTGCCCTACAGCAAGAATCCCTCGGAAGGACGAACATGCCGGACGCGTCCGCGGCGGTGTCCCGTGCGCTGCGCGCGGCCCCACCCGACCAGCTGGTGGAAGCCGCCGACCGGGCCCTGCGGTTGCTGTTGGACGCGTCGCGGGTGGACGTGTTCCTCGCCGACTACCGGATCAGCGGGCTCTGGCCGGTGCTCGATCCGAAGCTGCCGGACGCCGGTTTCCTCGCCTGTCAGGGCCAGGCACAGCGCTGCTTCAGCAGCCAGCAGCCCGTGCTGGACGTCCGGGACGACGGCCGCTGCCGGCTCTGGATGCCGGTGACCGCCTGGGGTGAGCGGCTGGGGGTGTTGCTGGTCGAGTTGACCGCCCCGCCGCGGGCCGACACCGTCACCCGACTCGGCGAGGTCGCCGGCGACCTCGCCACCGCGCTGCGCGCCGCGGACCGGGATACCGACCGCTACCGGCGGGTACGGCGGCGGGAACGGCTGAGCATGGCCGCTGAGATGCAGTGGGATCTGTTGCCGGGGCGCAGCCTCCGGCATGAGTCGTTCCTGCTGGCCGGGCAGCTCGAACCGGCCTACACGGTCGGTGGTGACCACTTCGACTGGGCGGTCGACGAGGGGCTGCTCACCCTGAGCGTGCTCACCGGCACCGGCACCGGGATCGGCGCGTCCCTGCTCACCGCCCTGACCGTGAACGCGCTGCGCAACGCCCGCCGTTCCGATGGCGGCCTGGTGGAACAGGCCGAGCTGGCCTCGGACACGATCTTCTACCAGCATCGTGGGCGGCGGCACGTGGCCACGTTGCTGCTGGCGGTGGAGACGGCGACCGGGCGCGTCCGCGCCGTGGACGCCGGCTCGCCGTACCTGCTGCGGCTGCGCGGCACCGTGGTCACCCGGATCGGACTGGAGCAGCAACTGCCGTTGGGCATGTTCGCCGAGACCCGCTACACGGTGCAGGAGTTCGACCTGGAACCGGGTGACCGGCTGTTCGTGGTCAGCGACGGGGTGTACGCCGCGCGGCCGGGTCACCAGGAGGCGTACGGCGAGCGGGCCATGGCGCGCTCGATGCGGTCGACGCGGTTGCAGCCGGCGACCGAGGCTGTTGGTACGGTGATGCGCGAGCTGTTCGCCTACCACGCCGAGGCCGACCTGCGTGACGACGCCGTCGTCGTCTGCCTGGACTGGCTCGGGGCCAGCGGTCCGGGCGGGCGGTGAGACGACGGGCCACGTACGAGCGGACAATCGCAGGGGACACAGCGGGTGGAGCGACCTCCGAATCTTGCGGCGGCGATCGACGCGGCGGCCGAGGCCCTGATCGGGGTGCTCGAGTCGGCTGCCTCGCGGCATCACATGAGCGTTTCGCCGACCCAGTTGCGGGTGCTCTCCCTGATCACCGAACGGCCGGAGACCAATGTGAACCGGCTCGCCGAGCTGCTGGACGTCGTGCCGTCGTCGGCGAGCCGGCTCTGCGACCGGCTGGAGGCGACCGGCCTGCTGCGCCGGGTGGCGGACCCCCGCGACCGGCGGGAGGTCCGCCTAATGCCCACCGCGGCGGCGGAGACCCTGCTGGGGGAGCTGAAGCAGCGCCGCCACCGGGCGGTGCAGGCGGTGCTGGACCGGATGCCGCAGCGGACGCAGCACGAGTTGCTGTTGGCCCTGGTGGCCTTCGCGCAGGCGGCCGAGGCCGGATCCGCCGCGCCGACCGACGCTGCGGCCCGCACCGCCTGACCTTCCTCCACACATCCCGATCACACCAATAGTATCCTAGGACGCTTTACGGGTGGTGACGCACCACACAGAAGGCAACCGGCGACGGCACGAACGCGCGCACCGGGACCGAAGACGTGAGCCCGATATAGTGGCTGCGCAAACTCGCCGGCCACGGCCACTGGCCCACCACCGGCAACCAGGGGAGGTCCCAGACCGGGATCGCCGAGGCGCCGGCGTGGCCGGCCCGTCAGCGCGCACGTCCCAGAGAGGTGCCCCACCGGGCACGCGGTGCGTGCTGCGGAGGGAGGTTCGGTGTCGCGTCGGCCGGTTCGGGCAGGGCACCCGCGGGGCTCGGGCGGGATCGCCGTCGCCGCCGACCGGGTGCTGACCCTGCCGAACCTGATCAGCTTCGTCCGGTTGCTCGGCGTGCCCCTGTTCCTCTACCTGTTCCTGGTGGTGAAGGCCGACGTGGCAGCGATCGTGGTGCTCGCGGTGGGCGGCACCACCGACTGGGTGGACGGTTGGGCCGCCCGGCGGCTCGGCCAGGTCAGCCGTCTCGGCGAGCTGTTGGATCCGTTCGCCGACCGGCTGTACATCCTGGCCACGTTGCTCGCCTTCACCGCCCGCGCGGTGGTGCCGTGGCAGTTCACCGCGGCGTTGCTGGCCCGGGAGCTGCTGCTGCTGGGCTCGCTGGCGGTGCTCCGCCGGCACGGGTACGGCCCGCCGCCGGTGCACTACGTGGGCAAGACGGCGACCTTCCTGCTGCTGGCCGCCTTCCCGATCCTGCTGCTGGCCGCCTCGGTCCCGGCGGTGGCGACGGCCGCCTCCGCGATCGGCTGGGGGCTGGCCTGGTGGGGGTTGGTGCTCTACTGGGTGGCCGGCGTGATGTACGTGATCCAGGCGGGCCGGCTGGTGCGCGTGACCCGCGCCCGGTCCGGGGGAGCAGCGGCATGAGCGGCGGCCCGGAATCCGGCGGTCGTCCGCCGCGCGCGTTCACCCCGGACTTCCTCACCGAACTGTTCCGCAACCCGTTGGATCCGGGGTACGCCGACACGGCGGCCCGGCGGCGGGAGTCGCCGGGCCCGTCCGGGTGGCGTGCCACCTCGGCGCGGGCGGTCAGCGTCCTGGTGGTGGCGGTGGTGGGTTTCCTGTTCGCGGTGGCGTACCGGGAGACCCTCGCCGAGGAGCCGAGCCGCAGCCAGGCCCGCGCCGGGCTGATCGCGCAGATCAAGCAGCGGGAGGCGGAGACCGACGAGATGACCGCCCGCGCGGATCGGCTGCGGGAGGAGGTGAACCGGCAGCGGGACGCGGCGTTGGGTGGTTCGCAGGCAGCCCGGTTGCGCAGCCTGGAGGCGGGCACCGGTCTGGGGCGGGTACGCGGGGACGGTGTGGTGGTGCGGCTGGTCGACGCGGCGCCGAAGGAGGGCGACGCGGTGACCGGCGACTCGGATGCGGGCCCGGACCGGGTGATCTACTCCGACCTGCAGAAGGTGGCCAATGACCTGTGGGCGTCGGGCGCGGAGGCGGTGGCGGTCAACGGGCAGCGGTTGACGGCGACATCGACGATCCGGTCGGCGGGCGCGGCGATCCTGGTGGACTTCCGGCCGGTGACGAGTCCGTACGAGGTGTCGGCGATCGGGCCGGCGTCGATGCGGGACAGGTTCGAGGAGAGCCGGTCGGCGTACCTGATGCGTCGGGTGGCGAAGCAGACCGGTCTGTCGTTCGAGGTGCGGGAGGCCGAGGGCCTCACCTTGCCGGCGGCGCCGGAGCCGCGACTACGCTACGCGCAGCCGTCGGTCGATCCGAGTCCGTCGCCGTCGGGTTCGGCCGCGAACCGTTCGTCCAGTCCCGGGCCGTCGGGTCCGGCGACGTCGCTCAGTCCTTCCGGAGGTGTCCGATGATCGCGGTGCTGGCGTTGCTCGTCGGTGTGGTGCTCGGGATCTATCTGGATCCGACCGTGCCCGCCGGGTTGCAGCCGTACCTGCCGATCGCGGTGGTGGCCGCGTTGGACGCGGTGTTCGGTGGGGTGCGGGCGAAGTTGGACCGGATCTTCGACGACAAGCAGTTCGTGGTGTCGTTCATCTCGAACGTGCTGGTGGCGGGTCTGATCGTGTACCTGGGTGACCAGTTGGGGGTGGGCGGCCAGTTGTCCACCGGTGTGGTGGTCGTGCTCGGGGTGCGGATCTTCGGCAACGTGGCGGCGATCCGTCGTCACCTGTTCCGGGCGTAGGTTTCTGGGATGGACGAGGAGCAGCGGGAGACCGGGACGGGGTGGCCGGAGCCGGCCGATCCGGGGCGCCCGGCGGGGCCGGCCGGGGAGCCGGATCCGCGGCCGCAGGCACCGGACCCGGACGAGATCAGTCCGTTGGCGCCGGCGGCGGAGCCGCGGGAGGGCGACGACGACGGCGGTGGCGCGCCGGTGGAC
>NZ_SMKD01000044.1 GCF_004348595.1 Micromonospora sp. KC723 | reverse complement strand
GGACGCCGGTGGGACGGGCGGGTCGGTCAGCCGCCGAAGCCGGAGTCGGCGGGCAGGGAGATGTCCGGCTTCTCGAGTTCCTCGACGTTGACGTCCTTGAACGTCATCACCCGGACGTTCTTGACGAACCGGGCAGGGCGGTACATGTCCCACACCCAGGCGTCGTGCATCTCGACCTCGAAGTAGACCTCGCCGTCGGAGTTACGCACGTGCAGGTCCACCTGGTTGGCCAGGTAGAAGCGGCGTTCCGTCTCCACCACGTAGGAGAACTGGCGGACAATGTCGCGGTACTCCCGGTAGAGCTGCAGCTCCATCTCGGTCTCGTACTTCTCGAGATCTTCCGCGCTCATCGCACTCCGCCTTCCATGACCACATCTTCCCCCACCGGCGCGGAGGGCTGAGGCTGCTCGCCCAACGCCACGCCGACGGTACCCCTTGGCGCGCCCGCGCGCTCCATCGGCTCGGGCGCGGGTCCGCCGACGGGCCGCCGGGCCCGGGGCGGGGCCCCGTCGCGGCCGGACACGGCGGCCACGTTCACGTACGAGAAGCGGTGTTCCACGCACGGCCCGAGCTCGCGCAGCGCGCCGGTGTGCTCGGCCGTGATGTACCCCTTGTGCTCGGCGAAGCCGTAGCCCGGGTACCGCTCGTCCAGTTCCACCATGATCCGGTCCCGGGTGACCTTGGCGAGCACGCTGGCCGCCGCCACGCAGGCCGCCACCCGGTCGCCCTTCCACACCGCCAGCCCCGGCACGTCCAGGCCGTCCACCCCGAACCCGTCGGTCAGCACGTACTCCGGTCGGGTGGTCAGCGAGGCCAGCGCCCGGCGCATCGCGGCCAGGTTGCACACGTGCAGGCCCCGCGCGTCGACCTCCTCGGCCGGGATGACCACCACCGCGTAGGCCAGGGCGCGGGTGACGACCTCGTGGTAGACCCGCTCCCGGCTGGCCGGGGTGAGCAGCTTGGAGTCGGCCAGCTCGTCGATCTCGCCCCGTCGCCCCTCGGGCAGGATCGCGGCGGCGGCGACCAGCGGGCCCGCGCAGGCGCCCCGGCCGGCCTCGTCGGCCCCGGCCACGTGCCGGAATCCCCGCCGTTGCAGCGCCCGTTCCAGCGCGTAGAGCCCACCGTCACGACGTACCACCGTGCGGGGCGGCGTCAGCACGGCGTACCCCCGTCGGCCGGGCCGACCACCTCGCCGGCCTGGGCCGGAACCGGGTCACCCGACGGCGGGGGCCCGTCGCCCGGGTCGGCCGGGCCCGCCCCGGCCAGCGCCCGAACCAGCACCACCGGCAGGTTCTCCGGGTAGTACCGCTGGTCGGTGGTGGCCAGTTCCGCCGCCGGCCACCACCGGTACCCGGACACGGTGGCCCGCTCGACCGCGTCGAAACCCGCGGTGTCCACCTCCCAGGCGTCGACCCGGACCAGGAAGAACTCCTGCTCCTGGCGGTACCGGACGCCGTCGAAGGGGAACTCGACCGTCTCCGACCAGACCGGGTCGCCCAGCTCGGCCGGGGCGAGCCGCAGCCCAGTCTCCTCGGCCAGCTCGCGGGCCGCGCCCTGGGCCGGGGTCTCTCCCGGGTCGAGCCCGCCGCCCGGGGTGAACCAGTAGCGGTGGTCCGGCCGGGCCGGATCGAAGCCCTCGAAGAGCAACAGCCGGCCCTCGGAGTCGACGAGCAGCACCCGGCCCGCGCGACGAGGGGTATGGACGGTCACCGACCCAGACTGCCAGACGGGGGTGACCCTAGGCCACGCCAGGGGCACGTCGCCGCGGCTACGGGTTGGGGATCGTGTCGAACGGCTTCGGCACGCTGAGCCAGGTGGCCCGGTCCACCGGCCAGAACACCGTGAACGCGCGGCCGACCACGCGGTTCTCCGGGATGGTCGCCTCGGTCACGTCCCGGCCGGACTGCTGCCAGTGCTCCAGAGAGTCACCCGAGGCGGAGCGGTGGTCGCCCATCACCCAGAGCCGCCCCTCGGGGACGGTGATGTCGAACTCCTGGTCGGCTGGCTTGTCCTGCTGGCCGTCGACCGAGTAGATGTACGGCTCGTCGAGCTGCTGGCCGTTGATGACCAGCTTGCCGGCGTCGCAGCAGACCACCCGGTCCCCGCCCACGCCGATCACCCGCTTGATGAAGTCCTCGCCGTTCGGGTTGCCGCTCCACGACGTCGGCGCCTTGAACACGACCACCTCGCCGCGGTGCGGCGACCGGAAGTCGTAGACCAGTTTGTTGACCAGCACCCGATCGTCGATCTGGAGCGTGTTCTCCATGGACGGCGAGGGGATGAAGAAGGTCTGCAGCACGAAGGCGCGGACCAGCACCGCCACCAGGATCGCGACACCCAGCAGGATGGGCAGCTCCTTCCAGAAGGAGCTGCGGGGCTTTTCGGTCTGCTCGTCAATCACGGGTGGAGCCTACGTCGCCGGGGCCAGAGAGATCGTCCGGAACGCGCGAGAACCGACATCAGCCCCGTCATCGGGACGACCAGGACGACACCGCCCGTCGGGGTCGGTTCGACGGGTGTGGTGGAGGCGACGGCCGGGCGGGACAGTTGGGCGAAGGTCTCCGGCACCGGCAGCGTGGCCCACCGCTGCGACGGCCAGACCACCATGAAGGCCCGGCCGACCACGTTGTCGATCGGCACCGGCCCCTGACATCGGGCGTCCTGGGACACCAGCCGGTGGTCACCCATCACGAAGATCTGGTTGGACGGGACGACGACCTCGTCGAAGCGCCGTGACCGGCACTCCCGGGGATTGGGCGGCACGTCCAGCGGCGAGTCACGGGCCACGTACGGCTCGTCCAGCGGAATGTCGTTGACCAGCACCCGGCCCTGCGCGTCGCAGCACCTCACCCGGTCGCCGGGCACGCCGATGACCCGCTTGATGAAGTCCTTCTCGCCGGGGCGGCTCACCCCCACCAGGTCGCCGAGGGTGCGGGTGACCTTGCCGGCGAGATCCGGCGGCGGCCCGGCCGACTCCTGCGCCACCCACCGGTCGGTGCCGCGGAACACCACCACCTCGCCGCGTGCCGGGTCACGGACGTCGTAGACGACCTTGTTGACCAGGACCCGGTCGCCGATGAGGAGGGTGTCCTCCATCGAGCCGGACGGGATGAAGAAGGCCTGGAGCAGAAAGGTACGGATCAGCACCGCGAGGCAGAACGCCACGATCAGCAGCAGCGGCAACTCCTGCCAGAGCGGCATCTGTCGGGGCGTGCGGCGGGCCCTCCTGCGCCAGGGGTCGACCGTGCCGCTGTCGTCACGCACCTGCACCACGCCACTCCCCGGTCCGCAGAAACGGCACTACCGCCCGGGAGCCTCCTCGAGGCCCCACGGGCGGTAGTGGACAGTCGCGTGCCGTGACCACCGTCGCGGCGTCGCCGCCCTCCTGCGCCCGTACGACCAGGGTAGTGCGATCCGGCCGATACGACATCCGTGCAGTTCAGGCGGCGTGGCGAGCGGTGTCTCAGCTCGCCGGCTGCTTCTCGCGCAGCTCCTTGATCTTGGCCTTCTTGCCGCGCAGCTCACGCAGGTAGTAGAGCTTGGCGCGGCGGACGTCACCGCGGGTCACGACCTCGATCCGGTCGATCGCCGGGCTGTTGAGCGGGTAGGTCCGCTCCACGCCGACGCCGAAGCTGACCTTGCGGACCGAGAAGGTCTCGCGCAGACCGTCACCCTGGCGACGGATGACGACGCCCTGGAAGATCTGGACACGGGACCGGTTGCCCTCGACGACCCGCGCGTGCACCTTCACGGTGTCACCGGCACGGAAGTCGGGAAGGTCGACCCGCTTCGACTGGGCGTCAAGGGCGTCCAGGATGTTCATCGCTGCGTCCTCGTAAGGCTCACGGCGCACCGTCAGTCGATGCGCGGATGGGTGATTCTGACCCCCGGGTGGTGGCCGGCGAGGCCGGCCCCGGTCGAGGGCCCTCGCTCCCGCCCACGGCGTGGGTGGAAGCGGCAACCCCCCTACTTTGCCACATCCTCCGACGGCGGTGGAAACCCACCCCGCTCCAACGCGGCGACGTCGCGTTTGTCGAGGCTGCCCGGGGCCAGCGCGGCGAGCATGTCGGGACGGCGGGCCGCCGTACGCAGCAGCGCCTCGTCCCGCCGCCAGCGGGCGATCCTGCCGTGGTCGCCGGAACGGAGCACCTCCGGCACCTCCAGCCCACGCCAGGTCGCCGGCTTGGTGAACATGGGAGCCTCCAGCAGCCCGTGGGCGTGCGACTCCTCCGCCAGGGAGCCCGCGTTGCCCAACACCCCCGGCAGCAGCCGGGTGACCGCCTCGAGGATCACCAGCACCGCCACCTCGCCACCGAAGAGCACGTAGTCACCGAGGGACACCTCGGTGACCGGCATCCGTGTCGCGGCGTGCTCCAGCACCCGCTGGTCGATGCCCTCGTACCGGCCGCAGGCGAAGAGCAGGTGCGACTCGGCGGCCAACTCGTGGGCCATCGCCTGGGTGAACGGGACACCGGCCGGGGAGGGCACCAGCAGCCGGGGCAGGGTGTGCCCGTCCGGGCTCAGCTCACCCGGAACCAGGGCGTCCAGGGCCGCACCCCACGGCTCGGGGCGCATCACCATGCCGGGCCCGCCGCCGTAGGGCGTGTCGTCGACCGTGCGGTGCACGTCGTGCGTCCAGTCCCGCAGGTCGTGTACGGCCAGCCGGAGCGTCCCGTTCGCCCGCGCCCTGCCGATCAGCGACAGGTCCAGTGGGGCGAAGTACTCGGGAAAGATCGACACGATGTCGACGCGCATGAGGGGTGGCTCCGGCTACAGGTCGAGCAGGCCGCCCGGCGGGTCGACCACGACCCGGCCGCCGGCGAGGTCGACCTCGGGGACGATCGCCTTGACGAAGGGGATCAACGCGGTACGCCCCTCGGGCCGGCGCAGCACGAGCAGGTCCGAGGCGGGGGCGTGGTCGATCCCGGCGACCTCGCCCAGCCGCTGGCCGTCCGGCGTGACCACGGCGAGGCCGACCAGTTGGTGGTCGTGGAACTCCTCCGGATCCTCCGGCGGGGCCACATCGGCGCTGTCCACCACGAGCAGGGTGCCACGCAGCGCCTCGGCGACGTCGCGTTCCAGCACGCCCTCGAAGGCGACCAGGAGCCGGCCCTGGTGGAAGCGGGCCGCCTCGACGGTCAGCTCCGCCGGGACCTGGAACCGCGTCCCGGCGTCGGCCGCGGCGGCCGGCCCGGGCTCGGTACGCGGCTCGCCACCCCGGGCCTCGGCCCGGGGTCTCGCCCCGGGCGCGGTGCGGAGCACCGTACCCGGGGCGAAACGTGCTTCCGGTTCGTCGGTCCGCACCTCCACGGTGACCTCACCGCGGATGCCGTGCGGTTTGCCGATCCTGCCGACGACGAGCAGCATCAGTACGAGTCGACGATGTCGACGCGTACCCCGCGTCCGCCGATGGAGCCGATCACCTGGCGCAGCGCCTTGGCGGTCCGGCCGGACCGCCCGATCACAGTGCCGAGGTCCTCGGGGTGCACGCGGACTTCCAGCCGCTTGCCCCGACGGGAGTCGATCATGCGGACGCGCACGTCGTCCGGGTGGTCGACGATGCCCTTGACCAGGTGCTCCAGCGCGGGACGCAGTGCCACGTCAGGCCTGCTCACCGGCGTCGGCAGGAGCAGCAACCTCGGCCGGGGCCTCGGTCTTGGCGACCTTCTTGGCCGGCTTGGCAGCCGGGGTCTCGGACACGCCGGCGGCGGCCTTCGCCTCGGCCTCGTACGCCGCCTTGCGGTCGGCCCGCTCCGGGGCGACCTTCAGCGGCGGCGGGGCCGGCAGGCCCTTGAACTTCTGCCAGTCACCGGTCAGCTCCAGCAGACGCTGCACCGCCTCGCTCGGCTGCGCGCCGACGGAGAGCCAGTACTGGACCCGGTCCGACTTGACCTCGATCACCGAAGGGTCTTCCTTCGGCTGGTACACGCCGACGAACTCGATCGCGCGACCGTCACGCTTGGTACGCGAGTCGGCGACGACGATGCGGTACTGCGGGTTGCGGATCTTACCCATCCGCAGGAGCCGGATCTTTACGGCCACAGTTGTTTCGCTCCTGTTGCGATCTCACCGGCCCGGACGGGCGGTGTGCACGGGTGAGCGCCGACCGGCACAGTGGGGTTGGGCCGGAGACTGCTCGGTGGACTGGCGACACGCCCGGGTTAGAGGGCGCCGGACGCGCGCCGGATACCAGCGACCCATTCTGCCAGATCCACCGGCGATCTCTCGCACCGGACCCGGACACCGCGCGCGGAGCCGACGTCGACGTGACATGGAACACGTCTCAGCGTGCCGGCGGACGGTCCCAACCCGGGGGCAACTCGTCCGGCACGGTCCAGTTCGCCGGCGGGGTGTAGTCGCACCAGGTGCCGTCGAAGGGGAAGACCCCCGCCTCGGCGAGGGCGATCACCCGCTCCCCCTCGGCACGCACCGCGGCCTCGTCGGCCACCCAGTAGTGGTCGGGAAAGGCGAGCCGCTCGACGAACTCCTCCTCGTCCTTCCACACCCAGCTCCGGTCCGGGTGGACCACCACGTCGAGGTCCTGGTCCACCACGTCGACACCGGCGAGGACGCCGTCGTCCCAGCGGACGCCGGGCTCCTCCAGGTTCACGTACCAGTTGGCGAACCGGCCGCGCCCGTCGCGGAACCACCAGACCGAGTGGGCCGCCCCGGTGGGCAGGAACTTCAGCACCGGCGGGCCGTCCCAGCGGCCCCGCGCCAGCCGGTACGACGAGGTGACCCACTCGGCGAAGGGCACCGCGCGCATGCCGAGGCCCGCCGAGGTCACCTCGTGCGCCACCGGGGTGTCCCGGGCGACCCAGAGCAGCAGGCCCCGGTCGTCGTCGACGACGACGCGGGCCGTCCGGGCCCAGCCGATCCGGCCGCGCCGCACGTTCCGATGCATGATCAGCCGACCCGGCGCGAACCGGTCGGCGGGACCGCCCGGCCGCACGTCAGTAGGCGCGGGCGAGGATGGCGACCAGGTCCGACTCGTCCTCCGAGTCCGGCACCGAGCCGTCGGCTCGCAGCAGGCAACGTACCGTCACGCCCTGCCCGTTCGCCTCCGCCTCGCCGGCCACGCCGACCGCCGACCACGGCACCCGGGCCCAACCGGTGGCCGCCGCCTCGATCGCCTCGGCCAGCGTCGACACCTCGACGGTGCGGGACTCACGGTGGGCCAGGGCCTGGTCGTGCAGCGCCCGCTGGTCGGCGTCGAGAGCGGCCAGCACCGCGCCGACCACGTCCGCGACCGGGGTGGGGGCCTTCGAGCCGTCCGTACGCCGGACCACGACCGCGTTGCCGGCGGCCAGGTCGCGGGGGCCGACCTCGACGCGTACCGGGTAGCCGCGCAGCTCGGCGTCGACTGCCCGGCGGCCGAACGGGGTGTCGGTACGGTCGTCGAGCGCGACCCGGACGCCGGCGTCGCGCAGCGCCTCGCGGAGCTTGGCCGCCGCCTCGCCGACGCCCTCGCCGTCCTTGACCACCATCACGTACGCCTGGATCGGCGCCAGCCTCGGCGGCACCCGCAGACCGTTGTCGTCGCCGTGGCACATGATTAGGCCGCCGAGCATCCGGGTGGAGGTGCCCCACGAGGTCGTCCAGGCGTGCTCCCGGCCGCCCTCGGCGGAGGAGTAGCTGATGTCGAAGGCCTTGGCGAAGTTCTGCCCCAGCTCATGGCTGGTGCCGAGCTGGAGGGCCTTGCCGTCGCCCATCATGCCTTCGCAGGTGTAGGTGGCGGTCGCGCCGGCGAAGCGCTCGCGGGCGGTCTTCAGGCCGACCACCACCGGGATGCCGAGCACGTTGACCATCAGGTCCTCGTACGCCTCGTGCAGGATCCGCCGGGCGTAGGCCCGGGCGTCCTCCCGGGTCGCGTGCGCGGTGTGCCCCTCCTGCCAGAGGAACTCGCTGGTCCGCAGGAAGATCCGCGGACGCAGCTCCCAGCGGACCACGTTGGCCCACTGGTTGAGCAGCAGCGGCAGGTCCCGGTACGAGTCGATCCACTTGGCCATGAACTCGCCGATCACCGTCTCGCTGGTGGGACGTACCACCACCGGCTCGGCGAGCTGCTTGCCGCCACCGTGGGTGACCACCGCCAGTTCCGGCGAGAAGCCCTCGACGTGCTCGGCCTCGCGCTTGAGGTAGCTCTCCGGGATGAACAACGGGAAGTACGCGTTCTCCGCGCCGGCCGCCTTGATCCGGGCGTCCATCTCGGCCTGCATCCGCTCCCAGATGGCGTAGCCGGCCGGTCGGATGACCATGGTCCCCCGGACCGGGCCGTTGTCGGCCAGCTTCGCCTTCGCGATGAGGTCCTGGTACCAGCGGGGGAAGTCCTCCGCCCGGGGAGTGAGCACGCGCGCCATGACCGCACATCCTATGCGGCGACCATGCCGCCGTGGCGTCCGGGCGGCCCACCGCCGCGCCACGCCACCGACCGCCGGTCAGCGGAGCACCCGGCCACGCAGGACGATGCGGGAGGGGGCTCGGACGACCCGCAGGTCGGCCCGTGGATCCTCGGGGTAGACGACCAGGTCGGCCAGGCCGCCCTCGACCAGCCCGGGGAACCCGAGCCAGTCGCGGGCCCGCCAGGAGGCGGCGGCGAGCACGTCCTCGGTGGACATGCCGGCCCGTTCGTGCAGCAGGAGCATCTCCTCGGCGGCGAGGCCGTGGTCGATGCCGCCGCCCGCGTCGGTGCCGACGTAGATCGGCACCCCCGCCTCATACGCGGCCCGCACCACCTCCGGAAAGCGGTCCCGCAGGGCGAGCATGTGGTCGGCGTACCCGGGGAACTTCGCCCGGGCCTGGTCGGCGATCCCGCCGAAGGTCCGGATGTTGACCATCGTGGGTACGAGCGCCGTGCCCTGGCGGGCCATCAGGTCGATCAGGTCGAGGCTCAGGCCGGTGCCGTGCTCCACCGAGTCCACCCCGGCCCGCACCATGATCTCCACGGCCGTCTCGGAGAAGGTGTGCACCGCGGCGCGTACGCCGGCGGCGTGGGCCGCCTCGACGGCCACGGTCATGGTGTCCGCGTCCCAGGCGGGCGCGAGGTCGCCCGCCTGGCGGTCGATCCAGTCGCCGACCAGCTTGACCCAGCCGTTGCCGGCCCGCGCCTGCGCGGCCACGGTCGCGGCGACCTCGGCCGCGTCGACCTCCACGCCGATGTCGCGCAGGTACCGCTTGGGCGGGGCGATGTGCCGGCCCGCTCGGGCCAGTCGGGGCAGGTCCGGCTCGTCGTCGAGTTCCGGGTACGGGTACGGGGAGCCGGCGTCGCGGATGGCGAGCACCCCGGCGTCGCGGTCGGTACGGGCGAGTTCGCGGGCCTGGTCCAGCGAGGCGATCGGGGCGCCGCCTCGGGCGATGCCGATGTGGCAGTGCGCGTCGGTGAGGCCGGGCAGGACGTAGCCGCCCTCGACGACCGTCTCCGCGCCGGGCACCGGGTCGAAGGTGACCCGGTCGCCGACCAGCCAGAGATCCCGGACCTCGTCGTCGGGCAGGAGCACACCGCGTACGTGCAGAGCCATGCCCCCAGTCCTACCGGATCACGCCGCCGTACGCCCGAGCACCCGCTGCCCCACGTCGCCGACACCCGCTCAGCGGGGGCGGTTGTCGCCCTTGCCGAGCTTGTTGAAGTCGATCTTCGGGAGCTTGAAGCCCGGGGGCAGACCCTGCCCGCCGGCCAGGTCGCCCGGGTCCATGCCCGGAGGGAGCTGCGGCATGCCACCCGGGAAGCCACCCGGCACGCCACCGGCGCCGATCCGCGGCCGGCCGCCACCCTTGGTGCCCTTGCGCTTGTTCTTCGGCGACTTGGTGGCCTTACGGCGGCCCCCGGGCAGGCCCATCACGCCGCCCATCTGCTTCATCATCTTCTGCGCGTCGGCGAAGCGGTTGAGTAGCTGGTTGACGTCCATGACGGTGACCCCGGAACCGGTGGCGATGCGGGCCCGCCGGGAACCGTTGATGATCTTCGGGTTGGTGCGCTCGGCCGGGGTCATCGACCGGATGATCGCCGTGACCCGGTCGAAGTGCTTGTCGTCCAGGTCGGCGAGCTGGTCCTTCACCTGCCCCATGCCGGGCATCATGGCCAGCACGTTGGCGATCGGACCCATCCGGCGGACGGCGATGAGCTGGTCGAGGAAGTCCTCCAGGGTGAACTGCTCGCCGCCCATCAGCTTGGCGGTCATCTTCTCCTTCTGATCGGCGTCGAAGGCCTGCTCGGCCTGCTCGATCAGAGTGAGGACGTCGCCCATGCCGAGGATCCGGCTGGCCATCCGGTCGGGGTGGAAGACGTCGAAGTCCTCCAGCTTCTCGCCGGTGGAGGCGAAGAGGATGGGCTGCCCGGTGACCTCCCGGACCGACAGCGCGGCGCCACCCCGGGCGTCGCCGTCGAGCTTCGACAGCACCACGCCGGTGATGCCGACACCGTCGCGGAACGCCTCGGCGGTGCGGACGGCGTCCTGGCCGACCATGGCGTCGATGACGAAGATGACCTCGTCGGGGTCGACCGCGTCGCGGATGTCGGCGGCCTGCCGCATCATCTCGGCGTCGATACCGAGGCGGCCGGCGGTGTCGACGATGACGATGTCGCGGGCAATCCGCTTCGCGTGCTCGATCGACGCCCGGGCCACCCGCACCGGGTCGCCGACGCCGTTGCCGGGCTCCGGGGCGTACACCTCGACACCGGCGCGCCCGCCGAGCACCTGGAGTTGCCCGACGGCGTTGGGACGCTGGAGGTCGGCGGCGACCAGCAGCGGCTGGTGACCCTGGGCCTTGAGCCAGCGGGCCAGCTTGCCGGCGAGGGTGGTCTTGCCGGAACCCTGGAGGCCGGCCAACATGATCACCGTCGGCGGCTGCTTGGCGAACTGGAGCCGCCGCCCCTCGCCGCCGAGGACGGTGACCAGCTCCTCGTTGACGATCTTGACGATCTGCTGGGCCGGGTTGAGCGCCTGGGACACCTCGGCGCCGCGCGCCCGCTCCTTGACGTTCGCGATGAAGCCCTTGACCACCGGCAGCGCGACGTCCGCCTCCAGCAACGCCATGCGGATCTCGCGCGCGGTGGCGTCGATGTCGGCGTCGGTGAGCCGGCCCTTGCCGCGGAGCTTGGTGAAGATCCCGGAGAGGCGGTCACTCAAGGTGTCAAACACGCGAACATCCCGTTTGTCGTTTTCCGGCAATCACAACGCGGCCGGGCAGTTGTCCAGCCACCGCTAGGGTAGCCCGCCGCCGGCCACCGTGCTCCGGCCCGGCCACCACCCCGCCTCAGACGGCGGACAGCACGGCCGCCTCCAGCCGGGCCCGCTCGGCGTCCTCCGGCCAGCCGCCGACCAGATAGAACACGTCCACCACGTCGCCGCCCAGCGTGGAGATGCGGGCCGCGCGGACCTGGGCCCCGGCCTCGTCGAGAGCGCAGGTCACCCGGTAGAGCAGCCCGGCCGCGTCGGCGGCCCGCAACTCCAGCAACACCGCGTCGGTGGCCGCCTCCCGGTGCCAGACCACCCGGGGCGCGGCACCCGCGCCCCGGGCCGCGAGGGCCCGGCCACGCAGCCGTTGGGTGACCGAGACGTCCCCGTTGACGGCGCGACGCAGGTCGGTGCTGAGCGCGATCGGGTCGGGCCCGAGACCGTACCGCGGCTGCACCCGGCACTCCACCAGGGCCCGGCCGTCGACCGTGGTGGCGTCCGCGGCGAGCACCTCCAGCCGGTGCAGGGCCAGGCAACCGGCCACCGTCGCGAGCAGGCCCCGACGGTCCGCCGCGGCCACCGACACCCGGTCCTCCGCCAGGTGCACGACGGGAAGCGGCCCCGCCACCAGCGCCGGATCCGGGGCCGGCGGCGGAGGCACCACACCGGTGTCCAACGCGGTGCGCACCCGGCCGACCAGCTCGGCGACCAGCCGCCCCTTCCAGTCCGACCAGGCGGCCGGTCCGGTGGCCGCCGCGTCGGCCTGGACCAAAGCGTGCAGCAGGTCCAGGGTGGTGGTGTCGCCCACCTGCTCGGCGACCCCGGCGACGGTCTTCGGGTCGGACAGGTCCCGCCGGGTCGCCACATCGGGCAGCAGCAGGTGCAGCCGGACCAACGTGCCGATCAGCGCCGCCTCCGACGCCGGCAGACCGATCCGGCCGGCGACCTCCTCGGCGATCGGCGCGCCGACGACACTGTGGTCGCCCGGGAGCCCCTTGCCGATGTCGTGCAGGAACGCCGCGAGCAGCAGCAGGTCGGGCCGGTCCACGTCCCGGGTGTGCCGGCTCGCCTCGTACGCGGTCTGCACCAGGTGCCGGTCCAGGGTGAACCGGTGCACCGGGTTGTGCTGGGGCAGGCTGCGCATCCGGGTCCACTCGGGCAGCCAGCCGTCGATCAGGCCGTACCGGTCGCAGGTCTCCCACGCCGGCAGCAGGCCGGCGCCGGCCCCGAGGAGGGTGGTCAACGCGGCGCGGGCGGCCGGGGGCCAGGGCGACGGCAACGGCTGACAGTACGCGGCGAGCCACTCGCAGGTGGCCCGGGCGATCGGCAGCCGGGTGGCGGCCGCCGCCGCCGCGACCCGCAGCGACAGGCTCGGATCGGGGCGCGCGCCGATGGCGGTACGGGCGAGCACCAGCTCACCGTCGTGCTCGACCACGTCCCGGGCGACCGGACGGCGCACCGGCCGGTCGTCCCCGCCGCGACGACGGCCGGAGCGCAACCGGTCCGCGGCCCGCCAGGCGTCGTCGAGGGCGTGACCGATGGTGCGGGCGTCCCCGGCGACCCGCCGCAGCAGCGCGTCGCCGTCGTGGACGGCGACGCCGTCCGGACCGGCCTCGGACGGGGAGCGGCGCAGACCCAGCAGCCGGGCCACCCCGTCGCGTTCCTGGGCGATCAGCCGGTCGACCCGGCGGCCGACCTGCTGGTGCAGGGCGTCCCGGGTGTCCAGCAGGCGCAGGTGCGCGGCGTGGACGGCGGGGCGCAGCGCGTCGGTGATCCCGGCGGTGGCGATGGCGCGCAGGAGGCCCACGTCGCGCAGCCCGCCGGCCGCCTCCTTGAGGTCGCCTTCGAGCAGGAAGGCCAGTTCCCCGTGGGTACGCCAGCGGGCCTCGGTGATCTCCCGCAGCGCGGGGAGCCGGCGGACGGCGGTACGCCGCCAGTGGTCGACGGCCGTCCGGACCAGCTGGTCGGCCAGTGCCCGGTCACCGGCGACGAAACGCGCGTCGAGCAGGGCCAGGGCCACCTTGACGTCGTCCTGGGCCACCGAGAGCGCCTCGGCGAGGGTACGCACCGAGTGGTCCAGCCGCACCCCGGCGTCCCAGATCGGGTACCAGAGCGAGGCGGCGAGCTCGTCCACCCCGGGCACCCCGGCGTGCAGCAGCACCAGGTCGAGGTCGCCGTGCGGGGCGCACTGCCGCCGGCCCAGGCCGCCGACGGCGACCAGCGCGATCCCGTCCCGGGCGGGCAGCAGCGACCCGAGCCAGGCGTCGTACCCCTGCGCACGCCTGGCCCGGACCGCCTCTCCGATACCGCCGACCCCGTCGGCCGGGGCGGACGCGTCGGTCGGTGCGGGGGTGTCCGACGCGGTGCTCCTGGTCGACGGGGTCATCTCAGCGAACCTTCACAGCGCGTCGAGGCCACGCTCGCCGGTACGGACCCGGACGACCTCCTCGACGCCGGTCACCCAGACCTTCCCGTCGCCGATCTTGCCGGTCCGGGCCGCGGTGACGATGGCGTCCACGATCTTGTCGACGTCCATCTCGTCGGTGAGCACCTCGACCCGGATCTTGGGTAGGAACTCGACCGTGTACTCCGCACCCCGGTAGACCTCGGTGTGCCCCTTCTGCCGTCCGTACCCCTGGACCTCGCTGACGGTCAGGCCGGCCACGCCCAGGGCGTGCAGCGCCTCCTTCACCGCGTCCAGCTGGTACGGCTTGATGACCGCGGTCACCAGCTTCATGTCCAACCCCTCCATTCTCGGAACGTTAACCGGCGACCTTCTCGTCCACCGGCGCGGAGGCCGGCGCGGAGGCCTCCTCCGAGGCCGGCTTCGCGGCGCCCGGGGTCAGCCCGGCCATCGCGAACGCCCCACCGCCGGCGCTGCCGGTGGTCGGCGACAGGTCGTACGCGCTCTCCGCGTGCTCGGCGATGTCGACGCCCTCGACCTCGGCCTCCGCCTTGACCCGGAAGCCGATGGTCTTCTCGATGGCGATGGCGAGGCCGTAGGCCACGGCGAACGACCAGACCGTCACGATCAGACCACCGAGGGCCTGCCGGCCGAGCTGGGTGACGCCGCCGCCGTAGAAGAGGCCGTCGGAGGCGCCGACCACGTCGGTGATGGCGGCGTTGACCGAGTTGGTGGCGAACAGGCCGAGCCAGAGCGAGCCGATCCAGCCGCCGACGAAGTGCACGCCGACCACGTCGAGCGAGTCGTCGTAGCCGAGCTTGTACTTCAGGCTGATGGCGAGCGCGCAGACCACACCGGCGACGACGCCGAGCAGGACCGCCGCCCAGGGCGCGATGAAGCCGCAGGCCGGGGTGATGGCGACCAGACCGGCGACGGCGCCGGAGGAGGCGCCGACCATGGTCGGCTTCTTGTCCTTGATCCATTCGACCGCGATCCAGCCGAGCACCGCCGCGGCGGTGGCGAGCTGGGTGTTGATGAAGGCGAGGCCGGCGACCGAGTCCACGGTCAGCTCCGAGCCGGCGTTGAACCCGAACCAGCCGAACCAGAGCAGGCCCGCGCCGAGCGCGACCAGCGGGATGTTGTGCGGCTTCATGCCCTCACGGGGCCAGCCGAGCCGCTTGCCGAGCACCAGGGCCAGGGCGAGCGCCGCGGCACCGGCGTTGATGTGCACCGCGGTGCCACCGGCGAAGTCCAGCGCGTGGATCTTGGCGCCGATGATGCCGCCGCCCCACACCCAGTGGGCGACCGGGAAGTAGACCAGGCTGGCCCAGCCGAAGGCGAAGATCAGCCAGCCGGCGAACTTGGCCCGGTCGGAGACCGCGCCGCTGATCAGCGCGACGGTGATCACCGCGAAGACCATCTGGAACGCCATGAAGACGTAGAGCGGGACCCCGATGCCGCTGGGGTTCTCGGCGGTCGCGCCCCACAGGTCGGTCTCCGCCAGGAAGGTCTTGGTGCCGAGGTAGGCGCCCGGGTCGCCCCAGAGCCCGTTGACGTCGGACCCGAAGGCGACGCTGAATCCGTAGAACCACCACAGAACAGAGATGAGCCCGATGGCCGAGAAGCTCATCATCATCATGTTGAGCACACCCTTGGACCGGTTGAGTCCGCCGTAGAACAGCGCCAGTCCGGGGGTCATGAGCAGCACGAGCGCGGTCGAAACCAGCAGCCAAACGGTGTTGCCGCCGTCGATCGTCGGTGCTTCAGGCACGCTGGCCTCCTAAAGGTGAAGTTCCCTCCTTCGCGGCTTCCGGGGCAGCGTCGCCCGTACGCCGGTTGCGCGGAAGCTTGGCCGCCGCCTGTTTCCTTCACCGACACCACTCGATTTCCGGCACGTGACGGCTTGTTTCCGGCATGTGAAGAACCGCGATCATCGGCCGAGGAGGCCCCACAAAAAGAGACGTTGCGAGCGGGATGTCCCGTTTTCTGCGGCTTGCCCGGCTCAGTACAGGGCCCGCTCCAGCGTGTGCCGCTCGTAGTCGAGCAGGCGCAGGTCGCGCATCGGGCGCCGCAGGTGACCCTTGTGCACGATCCGGACGAACGCCGGCTCACCGGCCGCCGCCATCCGGCGGATGCCCTCCACGTGGTCCACGATCCGCTTGCGGATGGTCCGGATCAGCCGGTGTCGGTCCCGGGGGATCAACCCGTACGCGTCGGCGAACAGGCGCAGCCGGCGGGGCCGGTCGGGTCGCTTCCAGCCAAGGGTGATCGAGTCCCGGTCGGAGAAGATCGGCACCCAGGTCCAGGCCGCGTACGCCACGTCGTAGATCCGGGCACCCGGGGAGGCCAGATCGAAGTCGATCAGCCCGAGGGTGCCGTCCGGCCGCCAGATCACGTTGTGCGGGGCGGCGTCGTGATGGCAGATCACCTCGGTGTCCGGCGGGGGCGGGCCGAACGACCGCCAGACCGCCCCCGCCGGGGGCGCGAAACCGTACTGGGCGTCGTGGAACATCCGCAGCATGGTGGCCACGGTCACCAGCGCCTCGTCGGTGACCCAGTGCGGGGCCAGCGGGTACTCCCCGCACTCCCCCTCCAGGTACGACAGAACCTCCCGGTTGCGCTCGTCCATGCCCAACGCGCGGGGCGCGCCGCTGAACCCGACGTACTCCAGGTGACGCAGCAGGGCGTGCACCGCGGGCGTCCAGGGGCCGGCGTTGCGCCGGACGGTGTCGCCGACCCGCACCACGGTGCTCACGTTCCCGCCGTGCAGCGGGATCTCCTGCGAGGTCACGTACGGTCTCCCCAGGCGCGGACCGGGGTGGCGGGCCTCGCGCCACCCGGCGTACGCGCGATCGTCGTTCGTCACGCGAGGTTACGCGTCCCGGGCGAGCGGCTCGGTCCCGAGCAACGCGTCGACGAACTGCGCCGGATCGAACGGGGCCAGGTCGTCCGCGCCCTCGCCGAGGCCGACCAGCTTGACCGGGATGCCCAGCTTGCGCTGTACGGCGATCACGATGCCGCCCTTCGCGGTGCCGTCGAGCTTGGTCAGCGCCACGCCGGTCACGTTGACCACCTCGGTGAAGACCCGGGCCTGCTCCAGGCCGTTCTGCCCGGTGGTGG
The DNA here is from genome assembly GCF_004348595.1 of Micromonospora sp. KC723. Classification (GTDB taxonomy): domain Bacteria; phylum Actinomycetota; class Actinomycetes; order Mycobacteriales; family Micromonosporaceae; genus Micromonospora. The sequence goes on along the minus strand of NZ_SMKD01000044.1, from coordinate 23,174 downwards.
CGTCGAGGACGAGCAACGTCTCGTCGATCGGGCCGTGCTTCTCCACCACCCGCTTGACCTTGCCCAGCTCGTCCATCAGGCCGACCTTGTTCTGCAACCGGCCGGCGGTGTCGATCAGCACGGTGTCGGTGCCGGCGTCGATGGCCCGGCGCACCGCGTCGAAGGCGACGCTGGCCGGGTCGGCGCCCTCCGGGCCGCGGACGGTCTGCGCGCCCACCCGGCCGCCCCACGTCTCCAACTGGTCGGCGGCGGCGGCCCGGAAGGTGTCGGCCGCGCCGAGGGTGACGGTACGGCCGTCGGCGACCAGCACCCGGGCGATCTTGCCGCAGGTGGTCGTCTTGCCGGCCCCGTTGACGCCGACCACCAGCAGCACCGCCGGCACGCCCTCCTTCGGGGTGGTCCGCAGCGACCGGTCCAGGGTCGGGTCGAGGGCGTTGACCAGCTCGGCGGCGAGCAGCGCGCGCAACTCGGTGGCGGAGCGGGTGCCGAGCACCCGGGTGCGCTCGCGGAGCCGGTCGACGATCTCCCGGGTGGCGTCGATGCCGACGTCGGCGGTGATCAGGCTGTCCTCGATCTCCTCCCAGGCGTCCTCGTCGAGATGGTCGCGGCTGAGCAGGCCGAGCAGGCCCTTGCCGAGGGCGTTCTGCGAGCGGGACAGCCGGGAGCGCAGCCGTACCAGGCGGCCGGCGGTCGGCTCGGGAACCTCCAGGGGGGGCGCCTCGACCACCGGCGGCTCGACCAGGACGCCGGTGGAGAGTTCGGACTCGGGTGCCTCGACGGGCGGACCGGCCAGGCCCTCCTCGGCCCGGGTGTCGACCGCGGTCTCCGGCAGCGGCGGCTCGGGGCGCCGGCGCAGCCGGGGCACCACCAGGCTGAGGGCGCCGAGGATCAGCACACCGAGCAGGGCGAGTGCGACGAGGAGGTATTCCTTCATGCCGAAATCCTGTCAGATGCCGGCGACGGCGTCTCATCGACCGCACCCCCCGTGCCGCCCGGCACGGGCGGCAGTAGGCTCGCCCACAGCCAGCAGTGGTGCGGCCGCCGGCGGGGTAGTAAAGATGAAGTCCGCTCATCCCCGGAGGTCCGCCATGCCCGCCGCGCGCCTGCTCATCGGACCTCTGCTGCGGCGGGTGGTCGGCACCCGGGCCACCGTCTGGGTGGAGACCAGCGGGCCCGCGGTGGTCACCGTCCGCACGGCCGACGGGGCGTCCGGCTCCGCGCCGACCTTCTCCGCGTACGACCACCACTACGCGCTCGTCGTGGTGACCGGGCTCGCCCCGGGCAGCGCCAACTCCTACCAGGTGCTGGTCGACGACGAGGTCGCCTGGCCGGCGCCCGGCGACGGCTTCCCGCCCAGCGTGATCCGGACCAGGGCCGCCGACGACCGGGACCAGCCGGTGCGGCTGGTCTTCGGATCCTGCCGGGAGACCACCCAGCACGCCACCGCCCGCCGGCTGCCCCCGGACGCGCTCGACGCGTACGCCCGGCGGTTGGTGGCCGAGCCGGACCCGGCGGGCCTGCCCGACCTGCTGGTGCTCCTCGGCGACCAGGTCTACGCCGACGTGACCTCCCCCACGGTGCGCCGGCTGCTCCGGCGACGCCGGCGGCGGCCGAAGGAAGCCCCGGCGACCCAGGTGGTCAGCTTCGACGAGTACACGAAGCTCTACCTCGAATCCTGGCGTGACCCGGAGATCCGGTGGCTCCTCTCCACCGTGCCGAGCGTTATGATCTTCGACGACCACGAAGTGATCGACGACTGGAACACCTCGGCGTCGTGGCGGGCGGACATGCGGACCCAGCCGTGGTGGGCGGAGCGGATCCGCAGCGGCCTGGCCTCGTACTGGGTCTACCAGCACCTGGGCAACCTGGCCCCGGACGAGATCGCGCGGGACCCGCTGTACGCCAAGGTGATGGCCGCCGAGGACGCCACCGAGGTGCTGCGCGAGTTCGGCGAGCGGGTCGACCGGGAGGCCGACGAGGCACACGACACCGAACGCTGGCGAGCCGTGCAGTACCAGTGGAGTTACGCCCTCGACCTGGGGCGGACCCGTCTGGTGGTGCTGGACAACCGGTGCAGCCGGGTGCTGGAGCCGGGCAATCGGGCGATGTTGCCGGCCGGCGAGTGGTCCTGGTTCCTGGACCGGGCGCACGGCGTCTACGACCACCTGGTGGTGGGTGCGTCGCTGCCCTGGCTGCTACCGCCGGCCATCCACCACGTGGAGGCGTGGAACGAGCGCCTGGCCGACTCCGGCCGGCCGTGGGTGGCGCGGCTGTCCGAGCGCATCCGTCGCGGCTGTGACCTGGAGCACTGGGCGGCGTTCCGCCGTTCGTTCGAGGCGCTGGGCGCCCTCTTCGCCCGGCTGGGCAGCGGCACGGCGGGGGCCCCCGGGGACCGGGTCGGGGCAGGGCCGGCGTACCCGGCACCCGCCTCGATCAGCGTGCTCTCCGGCGACGTGCACCACTCGTACGTGGCGCGGGCCCGGTTCGACGACCCGGCGGTCCGTACCCCGGTGCACCAGTTGACCTGCTCCCCGATCCACAACCAGGTCCCGGCGGGGATGCGCCCGCTGATGAGGCTGGGTTGGAGCCGGGGACCGGCCACGGCCGCCCGGGCGCTGGCCCGCTCGGCCGGGGTGCGCCGGCCCAGTGTGCGGTGGAAGAAGCTGGCCGGACCGTACTTCGGCAACGCGGTGGCGACGTTGGCGCACACCGGGCGGGAGGCGGAGGTGCTGATCGAGGGCACCACCGGCGACGGCGGCCTGCGCGTGGTGGCCCGGCGGCGGCTGAGCCGCGCCGGCTGAGCGCCCCGGCCCGCCCGAGGCCGTAACCCCGTCGCCGGTCGCCGGGAACAACCGGGAGGATGGCCGGCATGACCTGGAGAGCGCCGGAGATCACCCGGACCCACGAACCGTACGTCGCCGACGAACGCACCATGCTGGAGGGCTGGCTCGACTTCCACCGCGACACCCTGCTGCTCAAGTGCGCGGGGCTGACCGCCGAGCAGTTGAAGACGCCGAGCGTGCAGCCGTCCGGGCTGACCCTGCTCGGCCTGGTCCGGCACATGGCCTACGTGGAGCGAGTCTGGTTCCGTATCCGGGCCGCGGGCGAGGGCATCGACGGCGTCTACTGCACCGAGGAGAACCCGGACGGCGACTTCGACGACGTCGCCGACGCCGACGCGGAGGCCGACTTCGCCACCTTCGCCGCCGAGGTGGCGTCGGCCCGCGCCGCCGCCGCCGGCCTGTCGCTGGAGCAGACCTTCCAGACCCGCCGCCGCGGCGGCGGCGCCGACGAGATCAGCGTCCGCTGGGTCTACCTGCACATGATCGAGGAGTACGCCCGGCACAACGGCCACGCCGACCTGATCCGGGAACGCATCGACGGCGTCACCGGCGACTGAGCCGCCCGGTCGGCTCCGGCCCGCCAACCCTGTCGCCCACCCGGGAATCGCCTTGCCGGCGAGCCGGGCTGGCCGACTCAGTACGCCAGCGCCGCCCGCAGGTAGCGCAGGCCGTCCGGCCCGCTCCACCGGTACGCCGGCAGGCCCGCGGTCCGGGCGCCGCTGATCGCGCGGTCCTCGTCGTCGACGAAGAGCACCCGCGACGGCGGGGTCTCCAGCGCCGCGCAGGCGATGCGGAAGTACTCCTTGGCCGGCTTGTGCACGCCGACGACCGCGGAGTTCACCACCACGTCCAGCTCCCCGACCAGACCCAGCGCGGCCAGGTCGGCGTCGAGCAGATCGGTGGCGTTGGTGCCGAGACCCACCTTGATCCCGCCCGCCCGCGCCTCGCGGACGAAGGCCAGCACGTCCGGGTCGACCTCGCCCCGGTAGCGCTGCCACTCCTCGACCGCGGCGCGCGCCCGGCCCGGGTCACCGAGGGACGGGGTGAGCGCGTCGGCGACGCTGGCCATCCACTCGGCGTGGCTGACCTGGCCGGTCAGCACCGGCTGGAGCCGCCCCCACTGCATGGCGATCTCGCCGAGCACCCCCGCCGAGAGCCCGTACGCCCGCTCGACCCCGGATGCCACCGCCGGATCCCAGCGGCGCAGTACCCCGTCGAAGTCCACCAGGAGCGCCGTGGCGCGTTCCCGACCCACTAGTCGTTCTCCTGCCCGTCGTCGGCCCGGTTGAGCCGTTGACTGATGACCTGGGTGACCCCGCTGCGCATGGTCACCCCGTACAGCGCGTCGGCGATCTCCATCGTCCGCTTCTGGTGCGTGATGACGATCAGCTGACTCTTCTCCCGCAACTGTGCCAGCAGGGTGATCAACCGGCCCAGGTTGACGTCGTCCAGCGCCGCCTCGACCTCGTCCATGATGTAGAACGGGCTGGGCCGGGCCCGGAAGATCGCCACCAGCATCGCCACCGCGGTCAGCGACCGCTCGCCGCCGGAGAGCAGCGACAGCCGCTTGATCTTCTTGCCCGGCGGTCGCGCCTCGACCTCCACGCCGGTGGTGAGCAGGTCGTCGGGATCGGTGAGGACCAGCCGACCCTCGCCGCCGGGGAAGAGCACGGTGAAGACCTGCTCGAACTCCCGGGCGGTGTCGGCGAACGCGCTGGCGAAGACCTCCAGGATCCGGTCGTCGACGTCCTTGACCACGGTGAGCAGGTCCCGGCGGGTGGCCTTGAGGTCCTCCAGCTGCTCGGAGAGGAACTTGTAGCGTTCCTCCAGCGCGGCGAACTCCTCCAGCGCGAGCGGGTTGACCTTGCCGAGCAGGGCGAGTTCCCGTTCCGCCTTGGCGGCCCGCTTCTCCTGCACCGGCCGCTCGTAGCGGACCGGGTCGGGCACCGGCAGGCCGTCCCGCTCGGCGGCGGCGACATCGGCCTGGGTCGGCGGCACGAGCTGACCCGGGCCGTACTCGGCGACCAGGGTCTCCACGTCGAGACCGAAGTCCTCGGCCGCCTTCGCCTCCAACTGCTCGATGCGCAGCCGCTGCTCGGCGCGGGCGACCTCGTCGCGGTGCACCTGGCTGGTGAGCCGCTCCAGCTCCGCGCCGAGGCGCTTGGCCGCGCCGCGTACCTCCGACAGTTCGGCCTCGCGGGTGGCGCGCTCGCGCGCCACGGCGTCGCGGTGCTCCTCGGCCGCCGCGATCGACCCGGTGAGCCGGGTGAGCGCCTCCCGGGCGCCGCCGACCACCGCCCGGGCGATCTGGGCGCCCCGGGTACGGGCCGCCCGCCGGGCGGCGGCGCGTTCCCGCGCGGCCCGCTCGGCCGCGGCCTGCCGGGCGAGGGAGTCGGCCCGACCGGCGATGGACGCGACCCGCTCCTCGGCGGTACGCACCGCCAGCCGGACCTCCATCTCGTTCTGCCGGGCCCGGGGCACCATCGCGGCGAGCTGGTCCCGTTCGTCGGTGGAGGGTTCGGCGTCGAGCGGGGTGGCCTCGGCCAGCCGCAGCCGCTCCTCCAGCTCGGCCAGGGCGGCCAGGTCACGTTCCCGGGCGGCCTCGGCACGGGCCCGGGACTCCCCGAGCCGGTCTGTCTCCGCCCTCGCCGACCGGGCGGCGGCCCCGAGTTCGGCGAGCCGGCGGGCGGCGGCGTTGCGGTGGCTCTCCGCCTCCCGCTTCGCGGCGGCGGCGTGCTGCACCGCCTCCTTGGCGGCGGCCACCTCGGCGCGGGCCTCGACCAGCCGCTCACGCAGCTCGGCGCTGGTGCGTTCGGCGGTGGCCCGGTTGGCGCGGGCCTCCTCCACGGCGGCCTGCACCTCGAGGTAGCTGGGTGCCTTGGCCGACCCGCCGGCCGCCGCGTACGCCCCGACCACGTCACCGTCCGGGGTGACGGCGCGCAGCTCGGGGTTGCCGGCGACCAGCTCCGCCGCGGCGGCGAGGTCGTCGACGAGCACCACGTCCCGCAGCGCGCGGTGTACCGCCGGACGGATCTCGGCGGCGCACTCGACCAGGTCGGGGGCCCAGCGGGCGTGCTCGGGCAGCTTCGGGCGCAGCGCGTCGGCGGGTCCGTCCATGCCGGGGCCGGCGGGGCTGCCGACCAGCAGGCCGGCCCGGCCGGCGTCGGAGATCTTGAGTAGCCGCATCGCCTCGACGGCCTCGTCCACCCCGGTCACCGCGACCGCGTCGGCGAGCCCGCCGAGCGCGGCGGCGAGCGCCGCCTCGTGGCCGGGGGCCACGGTGAGCAGCCCGGCCAGGCTGCCCAGCAGACCGGGTACCTCGCCGGCGCGGGCGAGCAACGCGCCCGCGCCGTCCTTGCGGCGCAGACCGAGGGCGAGCGCCTCCTCGCGGGCCTTCCAGGTGGCGGCGTCCTTCTCGGCGGCGCGCTCGGCGTCGGCGAGCGCGCGCACGGCGGTCTGGGCGCGCTCCTGGACGGCGACCGCCTCGGCGTGCCGTTCGTCGAGTTCGGCGTTGTCCCGGTCGGCCTCGGTGGACTGCTCCGCCACCGCGTCCAGGTCCGCCTGGGCCTGCTCGGCACGGGCGAGGGCGTCGGCGTGTGCGGCGGCGAGCCGTTCGATCTCCTCTCCGGCGCTGGTGGTGCGGGCCCGGGCGGAGTTCACCTGGCCGGTGAGCCGGGCGAGCCCCTCCCGCCGGTCGGCGATGGCCTTGGCGGCGGCGACCAGGTCCCGTTCGGCGGCGGCGAGCTGGCGTTCCAGCTCCTGCCGCTGCTCGACCGCCTCGGCCAGCCGGATCTGGTCCTCGGTCAGCGCCGCGCGCAGGTCCTCCTCCTGTTCGCGGACCCGCTGCGACTCGGCCTCCAGCTGGTCGGGGTCGCGTCCGGGGCGCTCGTCGTCGGGCGTGGCGCTGAGGTGACGCAGCCGCTCCCGGGCGAGCTGCTCGATGGAGCGGAACCGCTCCTGGAGGGCGGAGAGCCTGTACCAGGTGTCCTGGGCGGCGGCGAGCAGCGGCGCGTCCTCGGCGAGGACGGCCTCCAGTTCACCGAGACGGGCCTGGACCTCGGCGTGCTCCGCCTCGACCTGCTCACGCCGCTCGCGCAGCGCGGTCTCGTCGGCGATCTCCTTGTTCAGGGTGGTCCGCAGGGTGTGCAGGTCGTCGGCGAGCAGCCGCAGCCGGGCGTCGCGCAGGTTGGCCTGGATGGCGGCGGCGCGGCGGGCCACCTCGGCCTGCCGGCCCAGCGGCTTGAGCTGGCGGCGCAGCTCGGCGGTGAGGTCGGTCAAGCGGTTGAGATTCACCTGCATCGCGTCGAGCTTCCGCAGCGCCTTCTCCTTGCGCTTGCGGTGCTTGAGGACGCCGGCCGCCTCCTCGATGAACGCCCGGCGGTCCTCCGGCTTGGCGTGCAGCATGCCGTCGAGCCGGCCCTGCCCGACGATGATGTGCATCTCCCGGCCGATGCCGGAGTCCGACAGCAGTTCCTGGATGTCGAGCAGGCGGCAGGAGTCACCGTTGATCTCGTACTCGCTCTCGCCGGAGCGGAACATCCGGCGGGTGATGGAGACCTCGGTGTAGTCGATGGGCAGCGCGCCGTCGGTGTTGTCGATGGTGAGGGTGACCTCGGCCCGACCCAGTGGCGCCCGCCCGGCGGTGCCGGCGAAGATGACGTCCTCCATCTTGCCGCCGCGCAGCGCCTTCGCGCCCTGCTCGCCGAGCACCCAGGCGATGGCGTCGACGACGTTGGACTTGCCGGAGCCGTTCGGGCCGACCACGCAGGTGATCCCGGGCTCCAGCTTCAGGGTCGTCGCGGAGGCGAAGGACTTGAACCCCTTCACCGTCAGGCTCTTGAGATGCACCTTCTCGATCCTCGTCCGGTGGCCGCCGTACCGTCGCGGGCTGCGCGGACCTGGTGAACCCGCAGACTAACCCCTCGGTGGCGGCCCGCCGGCACGCGACCCGCACGTCACCGCCCGCCCGATGCGCCGGCAGCGGGGATATGACCGGCCACCGGCGACGCCAAGATCGTGGAATTGCGCCCGCGGAATTGCGGCGGACAGAGCAGCGCGCCGGCACTTTGAGTGTCGGCGCGCGTTGTTTCGGTGGTGCTATTCGGTTGTGCGGATCCCGAGAGAGATCAGGTCAGCGCCGGCTCGGCCAGGCGAAGGAGGCCGTCAGCCTCCGCAGCCGCCGCGGCGAGCCGATCGTTTTCGGCACGCAGACGCGTGATCTCGAACTCCAGTGCCTGAACCGTGGCACGCAGTCGGGTGACCTCGTCGAGCAGACGCCGGTCGGGCGCTGCACCTACGTGGCCGAAGAGGGCCTTCGCCATGCTGAACTCCTTGATATGCGCTGCCGGAATGGCCGGCCAACGCGCGCCCACGAACTGTTCGCGACTGCTTTTTCCCGGCAAAATCCGGGCATGGCTGGGCGCGACTGGCGACACCTATATATTGAGCCGACAACCCCTGTTTCGTCAAGTTGCCGCAGGCCGTAGATCATCTCCACGTCTACCCTGTTCACTCGCCGGGGGCCGCAAGGCTCGGACACGCTCTGTCCGGACTCCTTTACTGTACGCCAGAGAATGTGCGTAGGGTCACTACGTGAGGCGTCCTCTCTTAACTCTTCCTTAGCGAGGTTGCCGCACTTCGCGGCACGTCCGTAGCGTCACCCCGGCCCGCTACCGAACCCGTGGAGGCGACAGGCGTGTACGGCTGGACTGACCCCAACGAACCGGACGGCACCCCCCGGCGGCCGCAGCCGCCGACCGACGGCGAACCGAGCTGGCTTACCGACCGTCCGGAGCCACGCTCGGCGTACCTGTTCGGCGACGCCCCGGAGCAGCCCGCCGCCGCGCCACCCGGCGCATGGCCGGCCGGGGCCGACCGCACCGCTTCCCCGCCGCCGGCCGAAGCCTCCCACCCGCCGGCCGGCGGCTGGCACACCGAGCAGACCGGACCGGTCGCCCCGTACCAGCCGGTGGCCGACCGGCCCGCCGGGGCCAGCGGACCCCCGCCGGCCCCGTACGAGTCGGCCGCCGGCGCGGCGGCCGACGGAATCCCGGACACCGTCCCCGCCGCCGAGACGCCGGGGCGGCACCGGCGGCGGCTGCGACGTCCACTGGCTGTCGGGGGCGCCGCCGCAGCCGCGACCCTGGTGGTGAGCCTCGGCGTCGGCGCTCTGGTGCTGCCCGACGACGGCGGCCAGGCCGACCCGGCGTCGTTCGCCGACCCGGTGGCCGCCGCCCCGGTGGTGCCCGAGGTCGTCCCGGCCACCGCCGCGTCGCCGTCGCCGACCACCAGCCCCTCCCCCACCGCCTCGCCCACCAGCGCCAGCCCGAAGCCGACGCCGGCCAAGACGACCAGGCCGACGCCCCCGCCGGCACGGGCCACGGCCGCGTCCCGGCAGAACGGCGCGCGCAACGGCAGCGCGCAGGGCACGGGCGGCAACACCACGACCACGCTGAGCGGCGAGGCCAGCAACCAGGCGCAGGAGGTCGTCGACCTGGTCAACGCCGAGCGGGCCAAGGCCGGCTGCGGGAAGCTGGCCGTCAACGACAAGCTCATGCTCGCCGCCCAGCGGCACAGCCAGGACCAGGCCGACCACCGGACCATGTCGCACACCGGCAGTGACGGCAGCAACGCCGGAACCCGGCTGGACCGGGTCGGCTACCGCTGGCGCACCTACGGCGAGAACGTCGCCTGGAACCAGAAGACCCCGGCCGCGGTCATGAACGCCTGGATGAACAGCCCCGGACACCGGGCGAACATCCTCAACTGCGCCTTCACCGAGATCGGTGTCGGTGTGGCGACCAGTAACGGGCCGTACTGGACCCAGGTCTTCGCCGCGCCCCGCTGAGCGGTCCGCCGACACGCCCCCGGTCACGACGCCCGCCGCGTCCCGGCCGGGGGCGCGCTCGTTTGACCGGGTGAGGCGCGTCGTGCGCGACGCCCGGCGTACCGGCGCGGGGCGGCACGGCGTCGCCCGGGACCCGGGAGCGGCCCATGCGGATCCGGCGGCCAGCACGGCCCGGCGGGTCGGCACGCCCCACGACGCCGGCTCGGGCGCCGTCGTGGCGCACCGTCCGCCGGGCCCTGCCGGCCGCCGTCGCGCTCACCCTGCTGGCCCCGGTGTACGCCTGCGGCGCGGTGCCCCGCCCACCGGGCGCGCCGACCCCGTGGCCCACCGGGTACGCCCACCGCTGGCAGTGGCAGTGGCAGCTCGACGGCCCGGTCGACACGACGGTGGCGGCGGACGTCTTCCTGCTCGACCCGGTGCGGACCACCGCCGAGGAGACCACCGACCTGCGGCGGCGGGAGCGGCGGCTCATCTGCCAGGTGCACGTCGGCTCGTACGCCGACACCGACCCGGACGCCACCCGCTTCCCGGCGGCGCTCCGGGGCGCGCCGGCCGGCCGGCGCGGCAGCCGGTGGCTGGACATCCGGCGGTGGGACGTGCTGCGGCCGGTGCTGGCCGACCGGTTCCGGCTCTGCCGGGGCAAGGGGTTCGGCGCGGTGGTCCTGGCCGACGCCGACGGGTACGCCCACCGCTCCGGCTTCGGCCTGGACTTCGACGACCAGCTCCGGTTCAACCGGCGGCTGGCCGCGCTGGCCCGTTCACTGGAGTTGTCCCCCGGGCTGCTGAACGACGTGGCGCAGGTGACGGCGCTGGCCCCCGACTTCGACTTCGCGGTCAACGAGGAGTGCGTGCGCCTGCGCCGGTGCGCCCGGCTGCTGCCCTTCGTGGAGGCCGGCAAGCCGGTGTTCCACGTGGAGTACACCGGCTCGCCCGCCGCCTTCTGCGTGCAGACCCTGGGCTACGGCTTCGCCTCGATGCGCAAGAACCGCACGCTGGACGCCTGGCGCGCCCCCTGCGCCCCGCCCGCCGGGCCCGCGCCTCGGTGACCGCGCCGCGCGGATGCGACCCCGAACCGGGGTCGGCGGTCACCCGCGCGGGGCGACCCGGGGCCGCGGCTGGCAGCGTGGGCAGCTGTACGACGACCGGTTCATGAACGCCTCCCGTCGGATCGGCGTGCCACACCGCCGGCAGGGCGCACCCTCCCGGCCGTACACGTTCAGCGACCGGTCGAAGTAGCCGCTCTCGCCGTTGACGTCGACGTACAGGTCGTCGAAGCTGGTACCGCCCTGCTGGATCGCCTCACCGAGCACGTCCCGGACGTGGCCGAGCAGGCGGGTGACGGCCGGGGCGGTCAACGCGTCGGTGGGACGGGCCCCGTGCAGCTTAGCCCGCCACAACGCCTCGTCGGCGTAGATGTTGCCCACCCCGGAGATCAGGGTCTGGTCGAGCAGCGCCCGCTTCACCTCGGTACGCCGCCGCCGCAGCGCGGCCACGAACCCGGCGTCGGAGAACGCGTCGTCCATCGGGTCCCGGGCGATGTGCGCGATCTCGGCGGGCAGCTCCGCGCCGCCCTCGCTGACCGACAGCCCGCCGAACGTGCGCTGGTCGACGAAACGCAACTCCGGGCCGTCGTCGGCGAACCGGAACCGGACCCGCAGGTGCAGCTCGTCGGCCGCGTCCAGCGGCTGGAGCAGCAACTGACCGGACATGCCGAGATGGCCGATCATCGCGTCACCGCTGTCCAGTGGCAACCAGAGGTACTTGCCCCGGCGCCGCACGCCGGTGACCGTGCGGCCGGCGAGCACGTCGGCGAAGTGCGCGGCGCCGGGAACGTGCCGGCGTACCGCCCGCGGGTGGCGCACCTGCACCGAGGCGATCCGCCGGCCGGTGACCCACTGGGCCAGACCCTGCCGGACCGTCTCGACCTCGGGCAGCTCAGGCACGGCCCAGGCCCGCCTCGGCGGGGTCGGCGGGCGTCTCGACGGTTTCAGCCTCCGCCGCCGCCCGCGCGGCCTGCTCCTGCTCGGCCTGCTCGGTCAGTTCCCGCCAGGCCGCCTCGGCGGCCCGCTGCTCGGCCTCCTTCTTGCTGCGCCCCTCGGCACCGCCGTAGCGGTTGCCGGCCACCACCACCCAGGCGGTGAAGGTTTTGAGGTGGTCCGGGCCGGTGCCCTCGATCCGGTACTCCGGGACGCCCAGTCCCAGCGCGGCGGTGAGTTCCTGGAGGCTGGTCTTCCAGTCCAGCGCGGCGCCCCGACCGGCGGACTCGGCCATCACCGGGTCGAAGAGCCGGTGGACGACCTCGGCGGCGGTGTCCAGGCCGTACTGGAGGTAGATCGCGCCGAGCAGCGCCTCCAGGGTGTCGGCGAGGATGCTCGCCTTGTTCCGGCCGCCGGTGGCCTCCTCGCCCTTGCCGAGCAGCAGGTACGCCCCGAGCCCGTCCGGCCCCAGGCCCCGGGCCACGTCGGCCAGGGCACGCATGTTGACCACGCTGGCCCGCAGCTTGGCGAGCTGCCCCTCGGGCAGGTCGGGGTGGTTGCGGAAGAGCGCGGTGGTGATCACCACGCCGAGCACCGAGTCGCCGAGGAACTCCAGCCGCTCGTTGGTGGGCAGGCCGCCGTTCTCGTACGCGTACGAGCGGTGGGTCAGGGCCCGCTCCAGCAGCTCGGGGTCGAGCGTCACGCCGAACGCCGCCTCCAGGTGACCGACGGGAGGACGCCGCCGCTTGTGGTTCGTCATGCCGTTACCTCGGTGTCGTTGCTGTCACTGGGCGGTAGGTGCTGCGGCGCGCCGTCGAGCAGAGCCCGCACCCGGTCGATGGCGCCGCGGCGCCACAGGTGCGCGGCGAGGGCGATGCCCGAGGCGACGTCGTCGGCCTCGGCGGCACCGTGGCACACCACCACCGTGCCGGCCACGCCGAGCAGGGCCGCCGCGCGGGGGGCGCCGCCGCCGACCGGCGGGCCACCGGCCATCGCGTACGCGCCCTCGATCGCCTTCAGCAGCACGTTACCGGTGAAGCCGTCGGTGACGACCACGTCGGCACGTGCGCCGATCGCCACGTCGTACCCCTCGACCAGGCCGACGTAGCGCGCGCCGCACGGCAGCCGCGCGACGGCGAGCAGGGGATCGGCGGCGCGGCGCGGGCGGTCGCCCTTGCCGGACTCGGTCCCGACGGATAGCAGCCCCACCCGGGGGGCGGCGACGGCGTGCGCGACGGCGGCGTAGGCCGCGCCGAGCAGGGCGTGCCGGAGCAGGGTGGCCGGGCGGGCTTCCAGGGAGCCGCCGACGTCGAGCAGGACCACCGGGCCGGACACGGCGGGCAGGCTGGCCACCAGGGCCGGCTGCCGGACGTCGTCCCACCGGCCGAAGCCCAGGGCGGCCGCGGAGACGGTGGCGCCGGTCGACCCGGCGGAGACGAGGGCGTCGGCGTTGCCGTCGCGGATGGCGGCGACGGCGGCCCGGACGGTGCTGTCGGCGCGCGGCGCGTGGTGCGCCGGGCCGGGTGCCGCGCGGGCCGCGCGGACACTGACCCGGGCGCGCTGCGCCGGCGTCAGCGCACCGGTCACCGCGGCCGCGACCTCGGTCGGGCCGACGAGCAGCAGGTGCAGGTCCGGATCGGCGCGGACGGCTCGCAGAGCGCCGTCAACCACGACGGCGGGGGCGTCGTCCCCGCCGAGGAGGTCAACGGCGATCCGCGCGGTGCCCGGCTCCGTCGCGGCGCCGGCCGGCGCAGGCCGGCCGGCGCCGGTGGGAGCCGGGGCACCGGGCGATTGCCAGGGTGCGCGCGCCACCCGACCCGTGGTCGGGGGCGTCACTCGGCGTCCAGGTCTCAGACCTCGAGAACCTGGCGGCCGTTGTACGTGCCGCAGACGGAGCACGCGGCGTGCGGCAGCTTCGCCGACTTGCACTGCGGGCAGGCCACGGTCGCGACCACGGCCGCCTTCCAGTTCGCCCGGCGGGACCGGGTGTTGCTGCGCGACATCTTGCGCTTCGGGACGGCCACGGTTCCTACTCCTCTGTACGGTTCAGTTGCGACAGGCCCGCCCAACGCGGGTCGATCTGCTGGTGGCTGTGGTCGGCCGGCAGATCGTCCCAGTGCACCCCGCACTCGGGGCACAAGCCTGGGCAGTCCTCCCGGCAGAGCGGGTTCGTCGGCAGCGTCAGCACCACCGCGTCCCGCAGCGCCGGCTCCAGGTCGATCAGATCGCCCTGCATCCGGCCCACCTCGTCCTCGTCGGTCGTGTCGTCCGTGGTGCTGTTCTCGTACGCGTACAGCTCCTGGACGGGCACGGCCACCGAGTCGTTGATCTGGCGCAGGCACCGGCCGCACTCGCCCCGGACGAGACCGGTGATGGTCCCGGAGACGAGCACGCCCTCGGACACCGACTCCAACCTCAGGTCGAGGTCGAGATCCGCGCCCTCCGGCACGCCGATCAACTCCACGCCGAGGTCCGCCGGTGCCGGGACGACCCGCTGGACCGTACGCATCGCGCCAGGTCGACGCGGCAGGTCCCTCGTGTCGAGGACCAGCGGCGACCTGGGGTCGAGGTTCGATGGCGAGTGTTTGGGCATAGTCAGACTCCGGCCGGTGAGAGGCCGACAAAGAAGGTTACCTGGGCGACCGCCGGACCGTCGAACCGGGGCGACGCCCCTGGCCGGCATGTCGGCTGGTGAGGTGTCGTTCAGAAGGGTAGCGGGCGTTCGGAATCGTCCCCACCGAAGGTGCCGATCTCGCGCAGCGCGTGCATCTTGTCCCGGCCACGCTCTATCGAGGCCAGCGCCCGGGTCAGGAACTGCTCGAAGTTCGCCAGCGCGGTGTCGACGTAGTCGTCGACCTCCTCGCGCAGCCGCTGCGCCTCGGCCCGGGCCTCCGCGATGATACGGGCGCCCTCGTGCTCGGCGGAGACCGTGATCTCGTTCACCGAGACCAGGCGGGCGTGTTCCGCCTCACCCTCGCTGATGATCCGGTCGGCCTCGCGCTTGCCGGCCTCCATGATCTTGTCGCGCTCCTCCAGGAGGGCGGCGGCCCGGCGCAGGTCGGCGGGGAGCTCGGCGCGCAGTTCGTCCAGGGCCGCGATCATCTCGCCCCGGTCGACCATGCAGTTGTTCCGCGACATCGGGACGGAGCGGGCCTGCTCCACCATGGCGATCAGTTCGTCGATGCGATCGAGCGGGTCCACCGGTACCTCACTCCTGTCGTCCGTCGGCCGACCTACATGATGCGGGCTCCGGCCGGTCTCCCGCTGCACACATGATGTCGTGTGCCGGCCAGCCCCGCCCCTTCCACCCCGCCCGGCGCGTCGCGCGTCGGCGGGCGGGGTGGCGGTGGGGGGACGGGACTCAGCTGCGGGACGCCGGGCCGATGCGCGCCTCGAGCTCGGCCCGGACCCGGTCGGGCACGTGGGCGGAGATGTCCCCGCCCCACTTCGCCACGTCCTTGATCAGGCTCGAGGAGAGGAAGGAGTAGAGCGGATTGGTGGGCATGAAGAGGGTCTCGACCCCGGCCAGGCCGATGTTCATCTGTGCCATCTGCAGCTCGTAGTCGAAGTCGCTGACCGCCCGCAGGCCCTTGATCAGCACGCTGGCCTCCTGCGCGCGGCAGAAGTCGACCAGCAGGCCGCGGAAGGACTCGACCCGGACGTTGTCGTACGAGGCGGTCACCTCGCGGAGCATGTCGATCCGCTCCTCGACGGTGAACAGGCCGCTCTTCGACTGGTTCACCAGCACGCCGACGATCACCTCGTCGAAGAGCCGGCTGGCCCGTCCGACGATGTCGAGGTGCCCGTTGGTGACCGGGTCGAACGAGCCGGGACACACCGCACGTCTCATGATCGGCGACCGTACCAAAGCGTGGTCTCGCCGTAGCGCCGGCCGCGCTCGGCGGTGACGCCCTCCACCCAGGTGACCGGTCCGGTCCGGCTGGAGCGCTCCACCACCACCAGGGCGTCGGGGGCCAGCCAGTCGTGCCGCACCAGCGCGGTCAGCAGTTCGGTGATCTCCGTGTCGGGTGTCGCGTACGGCGGGTCGGCGAAGACCACGTCGTACGGCTCGCCACCGGGACCGGCCGCCAGCACACCGGCCACCCTGCCGGTGACCAGCCGGACGGCCGGCCCGGCCCGGAGCGCGGCGACGTTCTCCCGGATCACCCGGGCGGCCCGGGCGTCGGACTCGACCAGCAGCACGTGCTCGGCGCCCCGGGACAGCGCCTCCAGGCCGACCGCCCCGGAGCCGGCGTACAGGTCGGCGAAGCGGGCGCCGACCAGGTCCACCTCGGCCTGTACGGCGCTGAACAGCGCCTCCCGCACGCGGTCGGAGGTGGGTCGGGTGCCGGCGCCGGGCGGCGCGGCGATCCGCCGTCCGCCGAAGGCTCCGGCCACGATGCGGGTCACGGTCTGTCCCCTCTCATGCCGCTGACGCTACCCGCGGCGGCACCACCGACACGGCGGGTGTCCACCCAGCCCCCACATGATCACTTTCGGTGCATCAATGATCTCAGATCGATAACAAGATGTTTAGCGGATCATGTGGGCTGTCGAGCCGGCGACAGGGCCACTAGGGTCGGCCGGGTGCCGGCCCCGTTCGCCGGCCACCTGGCGCGGGGAGGCGCCGCCGCGGGCACTCGTGCGACCGCGACCTGCCGCCGCCATCCCACGCGCCGCACCCCTGACGCTTTCACCCCGGGAGTACGCGTGATCCGTCCCCAGCCCTCCCCACGGCGACCGCTCGCCGTGGCCGCCGCCGCGCTGGTCGGCCTCGCCACGGCGCTCGCCCTCACCGCACCGGCGGTCGCCACCAAGCCGTCCCCCTCGCCGTCGGCCTCCCCGACGGGCACCGCCTCCGGCGACAAGCCGAACTGCGTCAAGGCCGACGACGCCCGCTACACGCACACCTTCGACGGCCCGAAGGGCGAGGCCTCGATCACCCTGACCAACGGCCCGCTCTGCCCGGGCGAGGAGCAGGAACTGGCCCTGGTGTCGTACGTGGCCCCGTCGGCGAAGTTCGCCGTGCCGCAGTACGTGCTGGCCAGCTCGGTCAACAAGTTCACCGGAGTGGCCGAGGGCGAGCTGGGCGTGGCCACCCTCAAGTTCAAGGTCGAGGTGCCGACCTGCTACACCCAGGTCGACTTCGTCTTTGGCAGCAAGATCATCGACCCGCTGACCGACACCAGCGACCGGTACGGCGACCGCAAGGTCGGCAGCAAGAAGGGCATCGGCTCCCGC
Source organism: Micromonospora sp. KC723 (assembly GCF_004348595.1). Classification (GTDB taxonomy): domain Bacteria; phylum Actinomycetota; class Actinomycetes; order Mycobacteriales; family Micromonosporaceae; genus Micromonospora. The sequence continues at coordinate 6,267 of NZ_SMKD01000044.1, read as the reverse complement.
TCCGAGGGTCCGGCGGCCTGGTACAACGGTGGCTCCGGCACCTGCGTCGCGGTCCCCGAGGTGATCGCCTCCTCCGACTGCGACGGCGGCGTCGAGCTGACCCTGGTCAACCGCAACGGCAACGCGGCGGCCGAGTTCACCGTCACCGGCAGCAGCGGCTTCACCAAGAAGGTGGCCGTGCGGATGCGGGCCATCGAGAAGCTTCAGCTCACCCCGGCCCAGGCGCAGGACATCACCGTCACCGCCCCCGGCATGAAGGACTTCACCGGCGGCTGGGAGAAGCCCGAGGACTGCCAGGAGCCCGAGGTCGGCGCCCCGGAGGCCAACTACGAGTCCACCTGCGACCAGATGATCTTCCGGATCAGCAACCCGGAGGACGGCACCACCCTGACCTCGACCTTCACCCCGAACAAGGGTGCGGCCAAGACGCTGACCGTCCAGCCCGGACGCACCGGCAGTGTCAGCTTCAAGGCCGGCAAGGGCCTCACCGTCACCGTCACCGGCGACCTGGACTCGGGTGGCCCCCTGGCCTGGGAGCAGCCGGAGGACTGTGAGAAGGGCGGCGTCGGCGGCGGCGAGCCGGAGGAGCCCGGCCTGCCGGTGACCGGCGCGGCGGCCGGCGGCATCGCCGCGGGTGCGGCCGTGCTGCTGGCGGCCGGCGCGGTGCTCTTCGTCGTCGCGCGACGTCGGAAGATCCGCTTCACCGCCTGACCCACAGCAACGAGGGGCGCGCCGACCGACCGGTTGGCGCGCCCCTCGCCCGTTGCGCCGGCCGTCGCTCACCCGGCTGCGGCGCCCCCCGTCAGCCCTTCTCCAGGTACTCCGCGCGTTCCTCGTCGACCAGCGCGGCGACCGAGGCGGCCAGTGCCGGATGCCGCGCCAGCTCCGGGTCCTCCTCGACCAACGTGATCGCCTCGGTACGGGCGTCGCGGATCAGGTCGGTGTCGCGCAACAGCGACAGCAGCCGCAGGTGCGAGCGGCGGCCCGACTGGGTGGCGCCCAGCACGTCGCCCTCGCGGCGCTGTTCCAGGTCGAGCTCGGCCAGCTTGAAACCGTCGGTGGTGGAGGCGACCGCGTCGAGGCGTTCCCGGGCCGAGGAGCCCTCGGCCGCCTCGGTGACCAGCAGGCAGAGCCCGGGGGCGGTACCCCGGCCGACCCGGCCGCGCAGCTGGTGCAGTTGGGACACGCCGAACCGGTCGGCGTCCAGCACGATCATCACGGTGGCGTTGGGCACGTTGACGCCCACCTCGACCACGGTGGTGGCGACCAGCACGTCCAAGTCGCCGGCGGCGAACGACCGCATCACCGCGTCCTTCTCGTCGGCGGGCAACTTGCCGTGCAGGACGCCGATCCGCAGCCCGTGCAGCGGCCCCTCGGCGAGCAGCGGCGCCACCTCGGTCACCGCCAGCGGCGGCCGCCGGCCGATGTCGTCCTCCCGGGGCGGCTCCTCGTCGCTCTGCGGCCCCTCGCCGATCCGGGGGCACACCACGTACGCCTGGTGGCCGGCGGCGACCTCCTCCCGCACCCGGCGCCAGGCCCGATCCAGGAAGGCCGGCTTCTCGGCGGCCGGCACCACGTGCGAGGCGATCGGCGAGCGCCCCTGCGGCAACTGGGAGAGGGTGGAGGTCTCCAGGTCGCCGTAGACGGTCATCGCCACCGTGCGCGGGATCGGCGTCGCCGTCATCACCAGCACGTGCGGCGGCTGGCCGGCCTTGGCGCGCAGCGCGTCGCGCTGCTCCACACCGAAGCGGTGCTGCTCGTCGACGACCACCAGGCCCAGGTCGGCGAAGTCCACCCCCTCGTAGAGCAGCGCGTGGGTACCGAGCACGATGCCGGCGCGTCCCGCGGCGACCTCCGCGAGCGCCCGCCGCCGGGCCGCCGCGCCCAGCGAGCCGGTGACCAGCTCGACCCGGGTGGCGTTCTCGGCCGCGCCCAGTTCGCCGGCCTGGGCCAGCGGGCCGAGCAGCTCCAGCATCCCCCGGTGGTGCTGGGCGGCGAGCACCTCGGTCGGGGCGAGCAGCGCCGCCTGCCCTCCGGCGTCGACCACCTGGAGCATCGCCCGCAACGCCACGACCGTCTTGCCGGAGCCGACCTCACCCTGGAGCAGCCGGTGCATCGGGTGCGGAATGGCCAGGTCGGCGGCGATCTCCACGCCCACGTCCCGCTGCCCCGGGGTCAGCTCGTACGGCAGCCGGGCGTCGAACGCGTCGAGCAGCCCGCCCCGCTTCGGTGGCCGGGCCTTCGCCGGCCAGGCCGCCGCCCGCGCCTTACGTTGCGCCAGGGTGAGCTGCACCGCGAACGCCTCGTCCCACTTGAGCCGGCGGCGTGCCCGGTACAGCTCCTCCTTGCTGGACGGACGGTGGATCTCCCGCAGCGCGGTCCCGATGCCGACCAGGTTGCGGGTGGCCCGCACGGTGGCCGGCAGCGGGTCGGCGGGCGGGGTGAAGGTGTCCAGCACCACCCGGACGCAGCGGGCGATCACCCAGGTCGGCACCGCGGCGGCGGCCGGGTAGACCGGGATCAGCGCCCCGGCGAACTCCTCGACCTCCTCGTTGGCCGCCGCCTCGCCCTCGCCGCCCTCGCCGAGCAGGACGTACTCCGGGCCGTTGAGCTGCCGCTTGCCCCGGAACTCGGTGACCTTGCCGGCGAACAGCCCCCACCGACCGGGGCGCAGCTCCCGCTCCCGCCACGCCTGGTTGCCGAAGAAGGTGCAGGTCAGCATCCCGCCGGAGCCGTCGCCGACGGTGACCTCGAGCAGGCTGCCCCGGCGCTGGCGCATCGGCCGCACGGCGGTGCGCTGCACCTGGGCCAGCACGGTGACCTGCTCCCCCACGTCCAGCGAGCGGATGTCGGTGTGTTCGCCGCGCTCGTCGTACCGGCGGGGGAAGTGGTAGATCAGGTCGCCGGCGGTGTGCAGGTCGAGGTGGCTCGCCAGGGCCTTGGCCGTGCGCTCGCCGACCAGCTTCCTCAGCGGTGTGTCCACCGTCGACGGCTCGCTCGTCATTCGACCCCCACCAGGAGTGGATAGTGCGGTTGGCCGCCCGGGTACGCCTGCACCTCGACGAAGGGCCAGCGCCGCCCGACGTGGGCGCGGACCGCCTCGGCCAGGCCGTCCGGGGCGTCCACGCCGGTGAGCAGGGTGACCAGCTCTCCTCCACCGCCGAGCATCCGGTCGACCACGGCGACGCAGGTGTCGACCAGGTCGGCGCCGATCAGGTGCACCTCCCCCTCGACCATGGCGAGCACGTCACCGGGACGGCACGGGCCGGCGACGGTGAGCGCCTCCCGGCTGGCGTGGCAGACCTCGGCGTACCGGCAGGCGCCGGCCGCCTCGGCCATCGCGATCACGTCGTCCTCGAAGCGCCGCTTCGGGTCGCGGACGGCGAGCGCCGCGAGGGCCTGCACCGGGGAGCGGGTCGGCACCACGCTGACCTTGACGCCGAGGGTGTGCGCCTCCTTCGCGGCGGCGCTCGCCACGGCCTGGGTGTTCGGGTCGTTGGGCAGGACCACGACCCGGGCGGCGGCGGTGGCCCGGACGGCGTCCAGCAGCTCACCGGTGGACGGGTTGCCCGGCACCACCGTGGCCCCCTCGCCGGCGAAGAGCTCCGCGAGGCCCGCGCCGGCGGCGACCACCACGGCCGCCCGGCCGTCGGCGGCGGGCCCGGGTGGTGGTGCGGGCGCGGCCTGGTCGGCGAACCGGGTCACCGAGATGCGGTACGGCCGGCCGGCCACCACCCCCGCCTCGACCGCCGCCCCGACGTCGTTGACGTGCACGTGCACGTTCCAGGTGGTGGACGCCTCGGGCGAGGGGCCGTCGCCGACCACCACCAGCGAGTCGCCGAGCGCGGCCAGCGCGGCCCGCATCCGGGCCACCGCCTCGTAACCGGCGTCGAGGAGGAACTGCACCTCGTAGGCGTACTCCTCGGAGCCGGTCTCGCGGACGGCGGTGAGCGGCGGGTGGACCGTACGGGTCACCGGCGCCGGCCGGGGTGCGCTCTCCCCGGTGACCACCTCGACCAGCGCGTCGAGCAGCAGGCAGAACCCCCGGCCGCCGGCGTCGACCACCCCCGCGGCGGCCAACGCGGGCAGCTGCTGCGGGGTGCGGGCCAGGGCGCGGCGCGCCGCCGTGGCCGCCGCCCGGGCGACCGCGCCCAGGTCGTCGGTGTCGGCCTGCTCGGCGGCGGTCGCGGCGGCGGCCACGACGCTGAGCAGCGTGCCCTCCACCGGCCGGGTCACCGCCGCGTACGCCGCCGTGGCGGCGGCCCGCAGCGCGCCGGCCAACTCACGGCCGGCGACCCGGGGGGCCGCGGCGAGCGCGTCGGCGAGGCCGCGCAGGATCTGCGACAGGATCACCCCGGAGTTGCCCCGCGCGCCCAGCAGCGCGCCGCGCGCCATCAGTCGCAGCGCGTGCCCGTGCGGGGCCTGCCCGTCCTCCGGCAGGGTGCCCAGGTCCATCGCGAGCGCCTGCTGGGCCGAGGTGAGGGTGAGCACCATGTTGGTGCCGGTGTCACCGTCGGGGACCGGGTAGACGTTCAGCTCGTCGATCTCGCCCTGGTGGTGCCGGAGCGCGGCGAGCCCGCTCGCGCACCAGCGGCGCACCGCGGCGGCGTCGAGGGTGTCCAGCACGGCCAGAAGCCTACTGTCGCGCGCCGACACGTACCGGGGCCGACCGGCCTTCCCCGGCGTGTTCCGCAGGGTCGGGGTGCCCACGGGCCCCGCCGGCGGCCGGGCCGGGCAGCGGTGACCGGTGTCACGCCGACGCCAGCGGCTCCGGGCCGGTTGGTCGGCGGCCGGGGTCATCGGGTAACCTGGCCAGGTTGCCCGGGCAGCGCCTGCCGGCGACCTCATGAACGTATCAATCCCAGGAGTATCCCGTGGCTAGCGTGTGCGACGTCTGTGGCAAGGGACCGGGCTTCGGCCACAACGTGTCCCACTCGCACCGGCGGACCAACCGCCGCTGGAACCCGAACATCCAGTCGGTGCGTACCCCGGCCGGTGGCGGCAACACCAAGAAGATGCAGGTCTGCACCTCGTGCATCAAGGCCGGCAAGGTCACCCGCGCCTGACCCGGTAACGCCTCCAGCTTCCCCGTACACGCCGGCACCGGCGGGCCGTCACGGTCCGCCGGTGCCGGCGTGTACGGGTATGGCGGGGATCAGATCACGGGGCCCAGCCTCGGCCGCTCAGAGCACCCGGCCGAAGGAGAGGCAGCCCGGCGCGTCGGCGTAGAAACCGAAGTTGGGGATCCGCTCGTACCCGGCGGAGGTGTACATCGCGATCGCCTCCGGCTGCCGGTCGCCGCACTCCAGGATGATCCGCTTGCGGCCGTGGTGCCGGGCGGACTCCTCGACCGCCGCCAGCACGGCGCGGGCCACACCCCGACCCCGGGCCGCCGGGTCGGTGTACATCCGCTTCAGTTCCGCCGTGTCGTCGCCGTGACTGCGCCAGCCGCCGCAGCCCACCGGCCGGCCGTCGAGGTACGCGACGAGGAAGGCGCCCCGGGGCGGCACGAACTCGGCGGCGTCCACCGGCGTGTCGTCACCACTGCCGCCGTACCGCTGCCCCAGATCGGCCAGGGCGGCACGGATCAGCGACTGCGCCACCGGCGAGTCGAAGGCCAGGGCGCGGATCTCGAGCTGACTCACCGGTAGAGAGTACGACCCGCCGCCGGCCGTTACCGGAAGTGGTCCCAGCCGGTCGGGCCGTCGTACCCGACGCCGTCGACGGTGACCCCGGCGCCCGGCACCACCCGGCCGATCGGCCGCCACGGGGCCGGCAACGGCACCGCCGGGGGGAAGGTCGCGGCCAGCGCGTGGTCGTCACCACCGGTGAGGATCCACGAGTACGGGTCGACCCCGAGCGCCTGCGCGGCGTCACTCATCTGCCGGGGTACCTCGAAGGCGTCCCGGCGCACGTCGACGCCGACGCCGCTGGCCGCCGCCACGTGGCCCAGGTCGGCGAGCAGCCCGTCCGAGATATCGATCATGGCGGTGGCGCCGAGCCGGGCGGCGTGCGGCCCGGACGGGTACGGCACCTCCGGCCGCCGGTACGCCTCCACCAGCAGCCGGGGCGTGCGGAACCCCCGGGACAGCACGGTCAGCCCGGCCGCCGCCCAGCCGGTCCGCCCGGCCAGCGCGACCACGTCTCCCGGCCGGGCTCCGGAGCGGACCACCGGGTCACGCCCGCCCAGGTCGCCCAGCGCGGTGACCGCGATGGTCAGCGTCGGGCTGGCGGACATGTCCCCGCCCACCACGCTGGCCCCCACCG